>NZ_JBIAXG010000038.1:0-80473 GCF_042896465.1 Streptomyces sp. NPDC001292 | reverse complement strand
CCCGACGCACCCATCATCACCACCGACGCCCGGCACCGCGCCGACGCCAAGTCCACCCTCATCACCCTGGTGGAACACGCCCTCATGGCCCGGCTCCGCTAGCACTCAGGACGAACGAGCAGGCGGCCCTCCCGCAAGGGAAGGGCCGCCTGCTTTTTCCCCGGCGGGTGCGAGCACAACGGAAGAGGGCCCCTCTGCTTGGAGGGGCCCTCTTCCGTCATGGGCGACCGGCTTGACCGGCGGCCGGCCTAGCCGTGCCAGCTGTGCGGGGCGCGGAAGCCGCTCTCGCGCTCCAGCCGACGCCAGCCGGCCTTGGCACGGCCGCGGTGGGCCGGGGTCGTGTCGGCGGGGCGGGCCGCGGCGCGGGCCAGGAGGACGGCCGTGATGGCGGCCACCTCCTCGGGCTCGGCGTGGCCCTTCTCGACGCGGATGTCTACGTTGTCCATGAGTGTCAGTCTCCGTGGCTGAGGGGCCCGCGGGATGTCCGCGGTGCGTCCGCTGGATTACTGCGGGGGGTTGCCGTGCTTGCGGGAGGGCAGGTCGGCGTGCTTCGAGTGCAGCATCGCCAGGGACTTCACCAGGACCTCGCGGGTCTCCGCCGGGTCGATGACGTCGTCGACCAGGCCGCGCTCGGCCGCGTAGTAGGGGTGCATCAGCTCGGCCTTGTACTCCTTGACCATCTTCTGCCGCATGGCGTCGGGGTCCTCGGCCCCGGCGATCTGGCGGCGGAAGATGACGTTGGCCGCGCCCTCGGCGCCCATCACGGCGATCTCGTTCGTCGGCCAGGCGTAGGTGAGGTCGGCCCCGATGGACTGGCTGTCCATGACGATGTAAGCACCTCCGTACGCCTTGCGCAGGATCAGCGAGATCCTCGGCACGGTGGCGTTGCAGTAGGCGTAGAGCAGCTTGGCGCCGTGCCGGATGATTCCACCGTGCTCCTGGTCGACGCCGGGCAGGAAGCCGGGTACGTCCAGAAGAGTGACGATCGGGATGTTGAAGGCGTCGCACATCTGCACGAAGCGGGCGGCCTTCTCGCTGGCCTCGATGTCCAGGACACCCGCCAGCACCTGGGGTTGGTTGGCGATGATGCCGACGGCCTGGCCGTCCAGACGGGCCAGCGCGCAGATGATGTTCCGCGCCCAGCGCTCGTGGACCTCCAGGTACTCACCGTCGTCGACGATCTCCTCGATGACCTTGGCCATGTCGTAGGGCCGGTTGCCGTCGGCCGGGACCAGGTCGAGCAGGACGTCGGAGCGGCGGTCGACCGGGTCGGCCGACTCCACTCGCGGCGGGTTCTCCCGGTTATTCTGCGGGAGCAGGGACAGGAGGTAGCGCACCTCGGCGATGCACGTCTCCTCGTCGTCGTAGGCGAAGTGACACACACCGGAGGTCTCGGCGTGCACGTCCGCGCCGCCCAGGCCGTTCTGGGTGATCTCCTCGCCGGTGACCGCCTTGACCACGTCCGGGCCGGTGATGAACATCTGCGAGGTCTCACGGACCATGAACACGAAGTCCGTGAGCGCGGGGCTGTAGGCGGCGCCGCCGGCGCACGGGCCGAGCATCACGCTGATCTGCGGGATGACCCCGGAGGCCTTGGTGTTGCGCTGGAAGATGCCGCCGTAGCCGGCCAGGGCGGAGACGCCCTCCTGGATCCGGGCGCCGGCACCGTCGTTGAGGGAGACCAGCGGGGCACCGGCCGCGATGGCCATGTCCATGATTTTGTGGATCTTCGTGGCGTGGGCCTCGCCCAGCGCGCCGCCGAAGATGCGGAAGTCGTGGGCGTAGACGAAGACCGTACGGCCCTCCACAGTGCCCCAGCCGGTGATCACACCGTCGGTGTACGGCTTCTTGGCCTCGAGACCGAACCCGCTCGCCCGGTGCCGGCGCAGCTGCTCGACCTCCTGGAAGGAGCCCGGGTCCAGGAGCAGTTCGATCCGCTCCCGCGCGGTCAGCTTGCCCTTGGCGTGCTGTGCCGCGGTCGCCTTCTCGCTGGGGCCCGCCACCGCCTGCGCACGGATGCCGTGCAGTTCGGCGACCCGCCCGCGCGCGTCCGTCGGCTCACCCGTCGTCTCTTCCAAAACGGTCATGTAGCGACCTTACGAAGGGGACCGAGGAAAGCGGGCCGTTGACTCCGTACAGTCTCCGGCCCGTTTTCCTGGTGCCACTGAACAGAACCATGGCGGCTTGCAGCCCTTCCAACTGCTCAGAGGGCTTCCGCATTGTGGAGATGTCACAAATTGGGGGCACGGGAGCCTGCTCGCATTCGGAGACGGCACATGCCCTCGCTGGAGTGACGCGCAGACCCGGACGGCGGCGGGCTCGCACAGAGCGTAGCCGCCGTCCGGGGTGTGACGACGGCGGGTCAGCAGCCGCCGCAGTTGTAGTACAGGACGTCCCAGTGGTTGCCCTCGTCGGCGTAGATGTTGCCGGATCCCGACTTCCACTGCGGGGCGCCGTCGCCGCGCAGGCCGATGTAGCTGAAGTAGGTCTTGATGTAGTTGGTCACGCAGGTGTACTTGCTGTAGTCGAGCTTGTAGCCGTTCCAGTGGGAGTAGGTACCGGAGGCGTGACCGACCTCCGTGCCGCCGGTGATGTTGAGGGCGCAGCCGCTGGCCTTCTTGAGGGTCTGGGCCCCTTTCGCGGTGTCCAGGTTGAGCTGCTCGAAGGACGTGCAGGTCGAGTTGTACCGGTCGGAGCAGTTGCCGGAGGAGGACCAGGTGATGCCCACGTCGCGGAACATCTGGGTCGCGGTGGCGTGGCTGATCTTGGTGGCGGCGGAGGCCTCGGTGGCGGTGCCGATGACCGCGACGCCGGGGGCGACGACGAGGGCGAGGGCGGTGACCGCCGCGCGGGCCTTGGTGAGCTTGCTGACCTTCGTGGTCTTCATGGGGGAACCTTCCTGCTGTCGGCCGTGCTCATGTGGGGCGGCTGTGCAGGTGGTGCAGGGAGATAGTGCCCGAGGTCTACGCGCGTCCGCCAGAGGGCGTGAGCGATTACCGTGCGCGACCCGGCAAACACGTGCCGGATGATGTTGAAAATCGAACGGAATAGGTCTAAGGTCGTACTCGTTCACTTCGTTGAAAGTTCAACTTACTCGGCGCCCTGTCTCCGCGCCGAGCGACCCACCGTCCTCAAGGAGCACCTCATGGGCATCTTCGGCCGCAAGAACGACACCGTCGACACCACCGCCGCCCCCGCCGCCGTGAACCCGGACCTGGCCGCGCTCACCGGCGACTACACGATCGACCCGGCCCACTCCACGCTCGGCTTCGTCGCGCGGCACGCCATGGTCACGAACGTCAAGGGCAAGTTCAACGACTTCACCGGCATCCTGCACCTGGACGGCACCGACCCCGCCGCTTCCACCGCGTCCATCGACGTCAAGATGGACAGCATCGACACGGGTTCCGCGGACCGCGACGGCCACCTGAAGAGCGCGGACTTCTTCAGGACCGAGGAGTTCCCGCAGATGACCTTCCGCTCCACCAAGGCGGAGGCCCTGGGCGGCGACGACTACCGCATCACCGGCGACCTGACCATCCTCGGCGTCACCAAGCCTCTCACCATCGACCTGGAGTTCAACGGCGCCGCGAAGGACCCGTTCGGCAACGAGCGCGTCGGCTTCGAGGGCAAGGCCGAGATCCTGCGCTCGGAGTGGGGCCTGACCTGGAACGCGGCCCTGGAGACCGGTGGCGTCCTGGTGTCCGACAAGATCAAGCTGAACTTCGACATCTCGGCCGTCAAGAACGCCTGAGCCGGGCTCAGAACCCGCCCCCGAAGTCGCCGCCTCCCCCACCGAAGTCGCCTTCCCCGCCGTCGCCGAAGCCGCCGCTGAAGTCACCCGGGTCGAAGTCCGCACCGGACAGGTCGCCGCCCTGGTAGCCGCCGTACGCGCCGAAGTCGCCGTAGCCGGTTCCGTAGTCGGCCGCGTACGACGGGGTGGCCATCATGCTGCCGAGCAGCGTGCCGACCAGGAGTCCGGGCAGGAGGCCGCCGCCGAAGTAGCCGCCCGCCCAGGGACCGTACGCGGGGCCGGCGTCCCAGTAGGGGCGGCGGCCCCCCTCGGTGTCGACCTCGCGGACGTGCGGGTCGCGGCCGTCGGCCAGGCGGGCCTGGTCGGCGGCGCACACCGGGACCTGACGGGGTGACCCGCCCGAGGGCGTCCAGGTGGCGTCGGTGACCGAGGGACCGTGGCGCGGGTCGAAGAAGCAGGGCGGCCTGCGCTCGGGCAGCGGGCGGCCCTCGCGGCGCGCGGCGAGCTGGACGAGCGAGAACCGCCCGTCCTCCAGGGCCTGGGTCACCGCCCGCACGTCCTGCGGCCTGCGGGCGTCGGCCATGTACTGCTTGGCCTGCTCGTAGGCGTCCAGCGCGCGCTCGTAGTCCGCGCGCATGGCGTCGTCCGCGCCGGCCTCCGCCGGATGGAAGTCGAGGCGGTCCAGCTCCTCGCCGAAGGCGGTGATGTCCTCGTCGACGACGACCCGCAGCTTCTCCAGCGCGGCCCGCTGCTCGGCCTCCCGGCGGCTCCTGCCGCGCCGGACGAGGGCGTACGCGCCCACACCGCCCGCCACCAGAACCGCGCCAGCGGTGATCAGCGCCGTGTTGGAGACCGTGCCGCCATGCCCGGTGTCGCCCCAGGTGGAGGGCGCCGAGCCGCCCATGTTGGCCAGGGCCCGGTCGGTGAAGTCGGTGAGCTGGGTCCTGGCGTTCTCGCCCTGGACGCTGGTGACGAGATTGCGCACGGCGGTGCGCGACAGCACCGAGGAGTCGGCGCGGGCGTCGAACCGGTCGCCGAGGCGGACGGCGTAGGCGCCGGTGATGCCGGTGGCCGTGCGCAGCTCGGCGAACAGGTTCTGCGTCGGGTAGTTCGCCGGCAGGACGGCGATGAACAGGGGCTTTCCTGCGTCCTTGATCCGCCGGGTGAGCGCGGCGGCGTCGGCGGGCGACAGTTGGGCGGACGCGGCCGGGTCGACGTAGACCGGGCTCTTGCGGAGCGCTTGGGCGATCGTGGAGACACTGGTGGCCGCCGCGGCCCGCGGCACGCCGCCCGGCGCCGTCACCCGGAGGACGCGGTCCGGCAGGACGTTCACGGCCGGTGCGGCTGCGGACCGGGTGACTCCGGCCGTCGTCGTCCCGGCGCCCGTCGGCCCGACCGCCGCGACGGAGGGCGGCACCGCGACCACCACGGCGGCCGCGACGGCGGGCGCGAGGGTGAGCAGCGGGCGGAGAAAGGCTCGGGCCGGGGCGACGACCTTCATGCTTCGAAGCTACCCGAAGCCGGACGAAACCGGTCGTTCGAAGGTGGCTGTGCACGGAGTGGGGGCGTCCCGCGCGCCCGCGCGGCACGCCCCAGCGTCGACGTGACCGACAACTCCTCGGCCAGCGGGGCTCGCGCGCAGATCTGGTCGTGCACCGGCGCGGCGAACCAGAAGTGGCCGGTTGCAGTAACGCCGCCCCGCCGGCCGGACACCGGTCGCGGAGCCGGGTCGGCGGCTGCCCGCGGACGTATCGTCGGGGTGTCCCCGTGCCCGACATGACCACCCCGACCAGGAGCGCCGGCATGACCACACCTCGGGACCTGTTGATCGTCAGCATGGACGTGCCGTCCGAGCGCCCCGTCGAGCAGGGCGACCTGTCGCTCGCGCTGGCGGGCGCCGAACTGGCCGACCTTCTCGCCGCCGGGGCCGCCGGCCTGGACGGCGACCGCATCGTGCCGCTCCCCCGACGGGACACCGGGAACCGCCTCCTGGACCGGGCGGCGGCGTCGCTGAAGGAGCGGCCGCCGTACGAGTCCGTCGAGGACTGGCTGTGGCGCCGCGGCGAGGGCCTGGCCGTGGCCTACATCGACGCCCTGGACGCGGAGGGGCAGCTCACCGGGCGGCGGCACCGCTGGATGCCCGTGCGCGGCGACCGTAAGGCGCCCGCCGACACACCGGCGCGGCGCGAGGCTGTCGAGCGCTGGGCCTCCCGCGATCCCGTCATCGCCGGGCTCGCGGCCGCCGTGGGCATCGAGGCCGAGCCGGGCGCCCCGCTCACCGCCCCGGACGACGACGCCCTGGTCACCGTGCTGGCCACCGTCAACGACGCGGTGACGGAGCTGGAGGCCGTCCGGCAGCGGCGGCGCATCGAGAACGCGGCCTTCGACAACATCTGGCGCGCTCCCTGACGGGGGCACGCCGACGCGCCGGCTACCGCGTCGGCTGGCCGATGCCCAGCAGGTTCCCCTCGCTGTCCCGGAACCAGGCGCCGCGCTCCCCGCGTGCGCCCTTGCTCGGGTAGTTCCCCTCGATCTCGGCGATCCCGTCCTTCGTACGGAAGCCGGGCCTGCCGACCTCCTCGAAGACGACACCGCGCCGCCGCAGCCGCGACACGGCCGCCTCGATGTCGTCGACCTCCCACGCCATCTGGGTGAACGTGCCGGGCGAGGCCCCGGTGGAGAGGAAGACCACGAAGCAGGTCTCCCCGCACCGGTACAGCAGCCCGCCCGGCCGTTCCTCGACGGGCCGCAGCCCCAGCTTGTCGGCGTAGAAGCGCCGTGCCCGCTCCAGGTCCCGGGCCGGCAGCCTGGTCGTGACCCGTCCCCCGGCCAGAGGACCGTCGTCCGGAGAGCCGTCGTCGTCCGCGTCCATGTCTCCACTGTGCCGTGGCGGGCGGCGGACGGCGGCCCCGGGCGTCCGTTCGGCTACTGCGCCGGTTCCACGCCGGCGCGCAGCAGGCCGTAGGTGTACGCGTCCTCCAGCGCCTGCCAGGAGGCCGCGATCACGTTGTCGGCCACGCCCACCGTGGACCACTCGCCCTGGCCGTCCGAGGTGGAGATCAGGACGCGGGTGGTGGAGGAGGTGCCGTGCTTGCCCTCCAGGATGCGGACCTTGTAGTCGACCAGGCCGAGGGAGGCGAGCTCGGGGTAGATCTTCTCCAGGGCCACGCGCAGGGCGCGGTCGAGGGCGTTGACCGGGCCGTTGCCCTCGGCGGTGGCGACGATGCGCTCGCTCTTGGCCCACAGCTTCACCGTGGCCTCGTTGGCGTGGGTGCCGTCGGGGCGGTCCTCGACGATGGCCCGCCAGGACTCGACGTCGAAGTACGTCAGCGGCCTGCCCTCGGCCTCGGCGCGCAGCAGCAGTTCGAAGCTCGCGTCGGCCGCCTCGTAGGTGTAGCCCTTGAGCTCGCGCTCCTTGACCCGCTCGACCACGCGGCCGACCAGTTCGCGGTCGCCGCCGAGATCGATGCCGAGTTCCTTGCCCTTGAGCTCGATGGAGGCGCGGCCGGCCATGTCGGAGACCAGCATGCGCATGGTGTTGCCGACCTGCTCGGGGTCGATGTGCTGGTACAGGTCCGGGTCGACCTTGATGGCGGAGGCGTGCAGACCGGCCTTGTGGGCGAAGGCGGAAACACCCACATAGGGCTGGTGGGTGGAGGGCGTGAGGTTGACGACCTCGGCGATGGCGTGCGAGATGCGGGTCATCTCGCGCAGCCGGCCCTCGGGCAGCACCCGCTTGCCGTACTTCAGCTCCAGGGCCGCGACCACCGGGAAGAGGTTGGCGTTGCCGACCCGCTCGCCGTAGCCGTTGGCCGTGCACTGTACGTGGGTGGCGCCGGCGTCGACGGCCGCGAGCGTGTTGGCGACCGCGCAGCCGGTGTCGTCCTGGGCGTGGATGCCGAGGCGGGCGCCGGTGTCCGCGAGAACGGTCGAGACGACCGCCTGGACCTGGGCGGGCAGCATGCCGCCGTTGGTGTCGCAGAGGATCACCACGTCCGCGCCGGCCTCCGCGGCGGTGCGGACGACAGCCTTGGCGTATTGGGGATTGGCGCGGTAGCCGTCGAAGAAGTGCTCGCAGTCGACGAAGACCCGGCGGCCCTCGGCGCACAGGTGGGAGACGGTGTCGCGGACCATCTCCAGGTTCTCCTCCAACGTGGTGCGCAGCGCCAGTTCCACGTGCCGGTCGTGCGACTTGGCGACCAGGGTGATCACCTCGGCGCCGGAGTCCAGCAGCGCCCTGACCTGGGGGTCGTCCGCCGCCTTGGCGCCGGCCCGGCGGGTCGCCCCGAAGGCGACGAGCTGGGCGTGCCGGAAGTGGATCTCCTGCCGGGCGCGGGCGAAGAACTCGGTGTCCCGCGGGTTCGCGCCGGGCCAGCCACCCTCGATGAAGCCCACGCCGAAGTCGTCCAGGTGCCGAGCGATGGCCAGCTTGTCGGCGACCGTGAGGTTGATCCCCTCACGCTGGGCGCCGTCGCGCAGGGTGGTGTCGAAGACGTGGAACGAATCGTCGAGTTGGCTGGTTGCGGTCATGGTCTCAAGGCTCCTGTTTGCAATCTCGGTCTTGCCGTCAATGACCGGCTCCACCGTCCCCCCAATAGTCCCTCGCGCAGCGCTCCCGGCTGTGGGTGGGCCAGGAAAACGAAAGACCTCTCGCGGGTGCGAGAGGTCTGCGCGCGGGTCGAGGACGACGGTGGCCGCCCGTACCTGGTCGTACGTGGCGGTCACTGCGGACCGGCGCGCCTGCTGCCAATAATCATGGCGGACGAGAGCACGGGGGCAGTCTGGCACAGCCCCGCCCCCTTCGGACATCGCGTCTCAGGATGCGGGCGTCAGGCTGGACGCCTTGGCGGCCTTCACGCGCGTCAGATCCAGGTCCCTGGTCTCCCGCATGGTGATGTAGACCACGAGCGAGACGGCCGCGCAGGCCGCCACGTACCAGAAGAATCCGGACTCCGCACCGGTGTTCTTGAACCACAGGGCGACGTATTCCGCGGTGCCGCCGAAGAGGGCGTTGGCGAGGGCGTAGGGCAGGGCCACGCCGAGCGCGCGCACATTCGTGGGGAACAGTTCCGCCTTCACGCACGCGTTGATCGAGGTGTAGCCGGTGACCACGAGCAGGGCCAGCAGGGACAGCCCGAGCGCCGGCCAGAAGCTGTCCGCGCGCCGCAGCAGGGTCATGATCGGCACGGTCAGGACCGTCGAGCCGACGGCGAAGGTGATCAGCAGCGGCCGGCGGCCGATCCGGTCGGACAGGCGCCCGGCGAGCGGCTGGAGGCAGGCGAAGACGATCAGCGCGGTGAAGGAGACCAGGGTCGCGGTCTGCTTGGGCAGACCCGCGGAGTTGGACAGGTACTTCGTCAGGTACGTGGTGTACGTGTAGTACGCCACGGTGCCTCCCATGGTCAGGGCGATCACCAGGAACGCCTCCCGCTTGTGCCGCCCCAGCGCGCGCAGGGTGCCGCGCTCCTCGCCGCCGGTGGCGTCGGCCTGGTACACCTCGGTCTCCAGCATGCTGCGGCGCAGGTAGAAGACCACGGCCGCGCCGAGCGCGCCGACCACGAACGGGATGCGCCACCCGTAGCTGTGCAAGGCGTCGTCGGACATGGTGCGCTGGAGCAGGATCTGCAGACCGAGGCCGAGGATCTGACCGGCGGTCATGGACACGTACTGGAAGCTGGAGGCGAAGCCGCGGTGGCGCGGGGCGGAGGCCTCGGTGAGATAGGTGGCGCTGGCCGCGTACTCACCGCCCACGGACAGTCCTTGGAGCAGGCGTGCGGCGAGCAGCACCAGGGCGCCGCCGTAGCCGGCGACGGCGTAGGTCGGCGCCACGGCGATGAGGACGGCGGACGCCGACATGAGGGTGACGGTCAGGGTCAGGGCCGCCTTGCGGCCCCTGCGGTCGCCGACCCTGCCGAGCAGCCAGCCGCCGACCGGGCGCATGAAGAAGCCGACGGCGAAGATGCCCGCGGTGTTCATGAGCTGGGCGGTCGGGTTCCCGTCCGGGAAGAATGCCCCGGCGAAGTAGGTGGCGAAGCTGGCGTAGACGAACCAGTCGTACCACTCCACCATGTTTCCGGCCGAACCGATCCAGATTTTCTTCCAGTGCTCTCGTCCCATGAGCCGTCACTGCCCCGGACGGGCGGTGGGAACGCACCGGAATCAGCCAAACGGAGCGGTCAGTTCAGGCGTCGCAGGAAGACGTCCGGAACGCCGTTGGTGTCGTGCGGCACCAGATCGGCGGCCGGGGAGGAGAAGACGACGGCGTGGCCCTTGCGGTCGACCGCGCGCGGGAGGGCGGTGGCGCCCGCCGGGGCCACCGGGTGCCGTCTGCCGGACGGCAGGGCGAGCAGGTCCAGCCCGCCGTCGCCGGACAGCAGCACGTCCCGCAGCGAGCCGTCGGCGGCGACCGCCCCGGTGTCGGCCGCCTGCCGGACGCGCCCGGTGCGCAGGTCCTGGAGGTACGCGGTGGTCGGCCGGTCGGCCGCCGTGGCGTTGAACAGGGCGCGGCGGCCGTCGTCGGAGAGCCGGACGAGCGTGGCCGAGAAGCCGGTGCCGATGTCGGAGACGTGTCCGTCGCGGACGACGCGGATCCGCCCCTCGGTGCCCTGCCCCGTGCGGGCCGACACGCTGTAGGCGACCGTGCGGCCGTCGGCGCTGAGCCAGGCGTTGAGGATCACGCCCTCGGCCGGCAGCGGCGAGATCTGCCGGTCGGTGCCGGTGTTCAGGTCGCGGACGTAGAGCACGCGTGCGTACTTGTCGCCGTGGCGGTTGCCGATGGTGTACGCCACGTGCCGGCCGTCGGCGCTGATCGCGGTCGCAGTGCCCAGCTCGTAGGAGGTGTCCTGCGGCGGCTCCTCGGGCCACAGCACCTCCGTGCGCCCCGTGACGCGGTCGTACACGTACGGCTTGGGGTAGCGGTTGCCGTTGGAGTAGGCGAGGCGGCGGCCGTCGGCGCTGAGCATCGGCCCCGTCGTGTAGACCAGGTCCTCCGGGACCTGGGTGAGCCTGCCGGTGCGCAGGTCCTTGAGGTACAGGCGGGTGTCGACGCCGCCCTCGGGATCCGCCGAGGAGAAGACGACGTACCGGCCGTCGCCGCTGACGACGCCGCCGCCCGACGCCGCGGTCAGCTCGCTCCCGTCGGTGGCGGTGCTGACCCGCTCGACGCGCGGCGGAGGGGGCGCGGCCACGGCGGTCGGGCCGGGAGCGAGCAGCAGTCCCGCTGCCGACGCGGCGCCGAAGGCTCTGCGGACATGCGCGGCCATGGCCATGGTTCCCCCCGAACCCGGTCCTCCCCCGGTCCCGCACCCGAGGACTCCCCGGATTCAAACGCACCGGCCGGTCCGCAGCAATGCGCTGGTTTACGTACAACCCGGGCGGCTGATCAGGCGTCCGCGAGCCCCGGCCGGCCCAGGGCGTCGTCGAGGAACTCACTTACGTGGCACATGACTTGGGGCCGGTCCGTGCCGCGCAGCCCGATCGCCACCTGGATGGAGAAGCCGTCGAGCAGGGCGCGCAGCCGCGCGGCGAAGCGGTCCGCGTCGACCGGCTGGAACTCGCCGCGCGAGACGCCCTCGGCGACCAGCGCGGCCAGGTCCCGGTGCCAGGCGCCCTCAATGGCGGCCTGCCGGTCGCGGGCGTCCTCGCCGGCGTTCAGCGAGCGGTTCCAGACCTCCAGCCACAGCGTCCAGTGCGGGTCGCGGTGACCGTCCGGCACATACAGGTCGACGTAGGCGTCGAGCCGTTCGCGGACCGGGGCCGCACGGGTCAGCAGGCGGCCGCGCTCCGCCCCGAGCCGGCTCTCGCTCCACTCCAGCGTCTGCAGCAGCAGTTCGTCCTTGGAGCGGAAGTAGTACAGCAGATGGCCGCTGCTCATCCCGACCTCACGGCCGAGCGCCGCCATGGTGAGCTGCTCCAGACCGCGCTCGGCGATCATCTCCATGGCGGCGGCGAGCACCTCCTCACGCGGCGGCGCGGGGGTACGCCTGCGGGGCGCCGGGGTGGTGCTCATTAGGGGACCACCCCTTCTGCAGCGCTCACGGACAGGAAGTGGGTCTCGTAGGGGCCGTAGCACTCGCTGAACAGCGTCGCCACCACCGCTTCGCACCCGCCGCACACCTGGTTCGGGCCCTCCCGACCGGGGGTCCCGCAGCACCCGTACTCCTGGCAGGCTGCGTTGTACGACAGGAAACCGGCCGTGTCCTCGGGGCCGGCCACCAGGGTGTCGCACGGCCCGGCCGACATCAGGAATCCCGGGCCGTCGGGGTCCGCCACGCTCACGCCGGGGACGGCGGCTCCCACCCACTCCGGGTCCGGGTGCGGCACGAATGGCGCCCCACACGGCTCGGGATCCACCGCGTACGTGCCCGGCGGCACGGTCGGCGGGGCGTGCCGCGAGCCGTCCGGATCCTTCCGGCCGTCGTGCTCCGGGCGCGGCGGCTGGGTGAGGGGGCGGTCGCAGGCCGCGCAGACCAGTACGTTCACTCGTACGTTCTACCCGACCGTCTTCTACCTGACGACCGTCTTCGGCTGCTGCTGGGTGATGCAGTGGATGCCTCCGCCGCCGGCGAAGATGGCGCGGGCGTCGACCGGGGTCACCGTGCGGTCGGGGAAGAGCCGGCGGAAGATGCCGGCCGCGTGCTCGTCGCGCGGGTCGTCGAAGGCGCACAGGACGACGCCGCCGTTGCAGACGTAGTGGTTGATGTAGGAGTAGTCGGCCCAGTGCCCGTCGGCCTCCAGGACGGTGGGGGCGGGGACTTCTACGACCTCCAGGGGGCGCCCGGCGGCGTCGGTGGCCGACTTCAGGATGCCGACGACCTCCTTGGTGACCTCGTGGTCGGGGTGGGCCGGGTCCGGCTGGTGGTGGGCGACGACGACGCCGGGGCGGGCGAAGGCGGCCACGATGTCGACGTGGCCGAGGGTGCCGTAGCCCATGGGGGTCCCCGCACGCCGTTCAGGCAGTGGGGGAGGGTAGTCGCCGGTCAGGCCGCGCGGCAGCCAGATCGCCTTGCGGGTGCCGAGGTGGGCGTGGATCTCCGCCTCGACCTGCTCCTTCGTCCAGTGCGGGTTGCGCTCGGGGCCGAGTTGCACGGTCTCGGTCAGCAGGACCGTGCCCTCGCCGTCGACGTGGATCCCGCCGCCCTCGTTGACGAGTGCGGAGGAGTACGTCTTCGCGCCCGCGAGGTCCGCGACATACGCGGCGATCTTCGCGTCGTGCTCCCAGCGGGCCCAGTCCTGGGCCCCCCAGCCGTTGAACGTCCAGTCGACGGCGGCGAGTCCACCCGTGCCGTTGGTCAGGAAGGTGGGTCCGATGTCGCGCATCCAGGCGTCGTCCAGATCGCGTTCGACCGTGTCGATGCCGTCGCCCAGGAGGGTGCGGGCCTCGGCCGACTGGCCGGGGCCGCAGACCACCGTCACCGGCTCGAAGCGGCGCACGGCACGGGCCACCGAGGCCCAGGCGGCGCGCGAGGCGGCGACGTCGTCGGGGGTGTCGAAGGTCGGGTTGGGACCCGGCCACGCCATCCAGGTGCGCTCGTGCGGCGCCCACTCGGCGGGCATGCGGAAGCCGTCGGCGGCGGGGGTGTTCATGTCGGGGGTCCTCGCAGAGGTCACGGAGGTCACAGGAAGTACAGGCGGTTGAGGGAGACCGAGTCGGCGGGCTCGGAGCGGATCGGGTCGCCGTCCAGAGTGACCAGGCCGGTGCGCTGGTCGACGTCCACGGATCCGGTACGGGAGTTGAGGCGCAGGTCGGCGGGGCCGATACCGCGGGTGCCGCGCACGGCGACCCTGCGCCGCCGGGTGGGCATCGTGTCGTGGCCCTGGTCGACGGCGGCCTGGGCGACGAACGCGACCGAGATCTCGGCCGGGGTGGCGCCGTGCGCACCGAACTGCGGGCCCAGTACGAGGGGTTCGCAGGTGTCGGTGGCCGCGTTGGGGTCGCCCACCACGCCGTACGCGGGGAAGCCCGCCTTGAGGACGAGTTGCGGCTTGGCGCCGAAGAACTCGGGGCGCCACAGCACGATGTCGGCCAGCTTGCCGGTCTCGATCGAGCCCACCTCGTGGGAGAGGCCGTGCGCGATGGCGGGGTTGATCGTCAGCTTGGCGATGTAGCGCAGGACGCGCGCGTTGTCGTCGTCCGGGCCGTCCCCGTCGACCGGGCCCAGCTCGGTCTTCATCTTCCCGGCCATGGCGAACGTGCGGCGCACGGTCTCGCCGGCCCGGCCCATGCCCTGGGCGTCGGAGGAGGTGATGCCGATCGCGCCCAGGTCGTGCAGCACGTCCTCGGCACCCATGGTCCCGGCGCGGATGCGGTCGCGGGCCATGGCGGCGTCGCCGGGCAGGTCGGTCTTGAGGTCGTGGACGGAGACGATCATGCCGTAGTGCTCGGCGACCGCGTCCCGTCCGAAGGGCAGGGTGGGGTTGGTGGAGGAGCCAATGACGTTGGGGACTCCGGCCATCTTCAGCACGTTGGGCACGTGTCCGCCGCCACAGCCCTCGATGTGGAAGGCGTGGATCGTGCGGCCCTCCAGGGCGCGCAGGGTGTCCTCGACGGACAGGCACTCGTTCAACCCGTCGCTGTGCAGCGCGACTTGTACGTCGTGCTCCTCGGCGACCCGCAGGGCCGTGTCGAGGGCGCGGGTGTGGGCGCCCATGTCCTCGTGCACCTTGAAGCCCGAGGCGCCGCCCTCGGCCAGCGCCTCGACCAGCGGGGCGGGGTGCGAGGACGAACCGCGGCCCAGGAAGCCGATGTTGACCGGCCAGGCGTCGAAGGCGCCGAACGCGTGGCGCAGCGCCCACGGCGAGTTGACGCCCACGCCCCACACCGGCCCGAACTCCTGGCCGATGATGGTGGTCACGCCGGAGGCGAGCGAGGCCTCCATGATGCGCGGCGACAGCAGGTGCACATGGGTGTCGACGGCGCCGGCGGTGGCGATCAGCCCCTCGCCGGACACGATCGTGGTGCCGGTGCCGACGACGACGTCGACGCCGTCGAGGGTGTCGGGGTTCCCGGCCCGCCCGATGGACTGGATCCGGCCCTCGCGGATTCCTATGGAGACCTTGCGGATGCCCTGCGCGGCGTCGATGACGACGACGTTGCTGATCACGACGTCGCAGGTCTCGCGGACCGCCGCCGCCTTGAGGTGCAGTCCGTCCCGGGCGGTCTTGCCGAAGCCGGCGAGGAACTCGTCGCCGTACCGCTGCGCGTCGGACTCGACCCGGACCACCAGCCCGGAGTCGCCGAGGCGGATGCGGTCCCCGGCCCGCGGGCCGTGGGTGGCTGCGTACGCGTACGGGTCGATGCTCATCGGTCCGCTCCCAGGTATCCACAGGCGGCAGCCCGGCGCAGGGCGTCTTCCTTCGCCCCCGGCGCGTCCAGGGGCCCGTCGACGAGTCCCGCGAAGCCGATCGTGATCCGCTCGCCGCCGATCGGCACGAGGCCGACCTCGACGCTCTCCCCCGGTCCGAACCGCACGGACGATCCGGCGGGCACCGCGAGCCGCATGCCGTAGGCCCGCTCGCGCGGGAAGTCGAGGCGCGGGTTGGCCTCGAAGAAGTGGAAGTGCGAGGTGACGGAGACCGGCACGGACGCGGTGTTGGTGACCGTGAGCCGTACAGCCACCTCCGGCTCGGCGTGCTCCGGTCCCGGCAGCAGCGCGCCCGGACCCATCTCGCCCAGCCCGCCCCCCGCGATCGGGTCGGAGACCACCGCGAGCCGTGAGCCGTCGTCGAAGACGGCCTCGACGTGGACCTCGGTGACCACGTCCGCCACGCCGGGCAGGACGTCGTCCGGGCCGAGCACCGTGCGGGCGCGCTCGATCGCCTCGGCGAGCCGGGCGCCGTCACGGGCGGCCTCGCACACCGTGTCAACGATCAGGGCGGTGGCCTCCGGCACGTTGAGCCTCAGGCCGCGGGCCCTGCGGGCGCGGGCCAGTTCGGCGGCGGTGAACAGCAGAAGCCGGTCACGCTCGGTGGGGGTCAGTCTCACGCCGCGACACCTCCTTGAGCCTCAAATTAGAACAACACTCTAAACGTGAAAATCCAAGAAAGGAACCGTTGATGGGTGAGCGGCTCATCCGTCTCTTTGAACGTCGCTCTAACCCTCGGGCGGTCGAAGGGGACCTGCCATGCCGTTAGAACAGCGCGGAGTCGGCACCATCCCCGAGGAGGAACGGACCAGCGGGCCACGCGATCTGGTGTCGATCCTGTTGGGATCCAATCCGTGTCTCGGCCTGATCATCTCCGGCTGGCTGCCGCCGTCGTTCGGGCTCGGCTGGTGAGCCTCGCTCAGCTCGATCGTGGTGGGCACGGTGGTCGGCACCCTGTTCACTGACGCCGCGCTCGGCGTCAGCCCGAACGGCCCACGGCGCCCGCGCCGCCCTCGACTACGCCGGGCCGCTGGTGGACGCCTCCCCCACCTGGTACCTGATCCCGCTGCTGCTGTCCGCCTCCGCGGGCCCGGTCGGCAACGCGGGTCTGATGCTGTACTCGATGGGCCTCGGCCTGGACGCCATCCTGCCGCGCGCCTCCCGCGCCCGGGCCACCTACACGGTCGCCGTCGCCACCACGGCCTGCGTCTTCGCCGGCCTCTCCCAAGCTCTCGGCTTCGCTCGAGCAGGGAGGTACCCCCATCGCCTGGGACGCGCAGTCGGCGATGACCTCCTTCGTCCTCCTGCTCACCGCGATCGGCACCCCGTGGGCGGTCATCACCCTCATCGGCTTCGCCCGCTGCCGCGGGGTGTACGACGCGGACGCCCTCCAGGTCTTCAACCGGCGCTCCCGGGGCGGCGTCTACTGGTACCGGTCCGGCTGGAACGTCCAGGCGACCGTCTCGTGGGCGGTCGGCGCCGGCGTCGGCCTGCCGGCGGTTTCCCTGCCGTCGTACGAGGGACCGCTGCTGTCCCCGACCGGCGGCGTGGACTGCAGCTGCTTCCTGCTGTCGGGAGCCGTCGGCGGCCTGGTCCACCTGCTGCTCGCCCCGCGGCCTCAGCCGTCGGCTCGCGTCGGGGCCGAAAAGGAACCGGCTCGAGCCGACATCGGACTCCAGGTCCTGTCGGGGCAGCCGATACGCACACCACCAACAGCCTTTCCCCACCCGCCGGTTGGCGAAGCCGGCGGACGGGGAACGGGAGGCGGCCGGTCAGGCGAAGGGCCGGGCGGGCGCCTACGCCAGCGCGTGCATCCAGCCGTGCTTGTCCTCGGTGACGCCGCGCTGGATGTCCAGCAGGGCCCGGCGCAGCTTCATCGTGACCTCGCCGGGCTCGCCGCCCGACTGCTGCCACTCGGCGCCCGCGCGCTTGACGGTGCCGACCGGAGTGATGACGGCGGCCGTGCCGCAGGCGAAGACCTCCGTCAGCGTGCCGTTCTCGGAGTCGCGCTGCCACTGGTCGATGGAGACGCGGGCCTCCTCGGACTCGTAGCCGAGGTCACGGGCGACCGTCAGCAGCGAGTCACGGGTGACGCCCTCCAGGATCGAACCGCTCAGGGAAGGAGTGACGATCTTGTCGCCGTAGACGAAGTACAGGTTCATGCCGCCGAGTTCCTCGACCCACTTGTGCTCCACGGCGTCGAGGTAGCAGACCTGGTCGCAGCCCTCGGCGGCGGCCTCGGCCTGGGCGAGCAGCGAGGCCGCGTAGTTGCCGCCCGTCTTGGCGTCGCCCATGCCACCGGGGACGGCGCGGACGCGGTCCTCGGAGGCCCAGATGGAGACGGGCTTCACACCGCCCGGGAAGTACGCGCCGGCCGGCGACGCGATCACGAGGAACAGGTACTCGTTGGCGGGCTTGACGCCCAGCCCGACCTCGGTGGCGATCATGAACGGGCGCAGGTACAGGGACTCCTCGCCGCCGTGCGCCGGCACCCATGCCTTGTCCTGGCGGACCAGGACGTCGCAGGCCTCGATGAACGTCTCGACGGGCAGCTCGGGCATGGCCAGGCGGCGGGAGGACGCCTGGAAGCGCTTGGCGTTCTTCTCCGGGCGGAAGGTGGCGACCGAGCCGTCGGGCTGGCGGTAGGCCTTCAGGCCCTCGAAGATCTCCTGCGCGTAGTGCAGGACGTGCGTGGCGGGGTCGAGGGAGATCGGCGCGTACGGAACGAGCTGGCCGTCGTGCCAGCCCCGGCCCTCCGTCCACCTGATCGTCACCATGTGGTCGGTGAAGTGGCGGCCGAATCCGGGGGTGGCCAGGATGGCCTCCCGCTCCGCGTCGGAGAGCGGGTTGGCCGATGGCTTGAGCTCGATCGTGGGCGTCGTCATGAGTGAGTGTCCTTCACCGAGTTTGTTGTGACAGGCCGCGCTCACGCCCGTGCGGCCGGTGGCCTGTGCTTGGACGTCCGAGCATTCCCTCATACCGCGGCTCCGCGTCCGATTATCGCGCGGAGCCGACGGCGGAAGAAAACGGGGTGAATGCGGCCCAGTGACTGATGGTGGCACCCGGCGGCGGACAGGGGGAAGCCGCCGGGCGCGGATGCGACCCGACGGCTTCGAAGTTTTCGAATGGCCCGGCCGGGTCAGCCCGCTACTCGTACGCGGAGCGCGTCGCCGATCTCGGCGGTGGAACGCGCGGGCAGCGTGCCGCGCTCCGCGAGGTCGGCGGAGACGGCGTCCTCGATCCGGGTCGCCTCGGACTCGTAGCCGAGGTGGCGCAGCAGCAGGGCGACGGACAGGACCGTGGCGGTGGGGTCGGCCTTGCCCTGGCCTGCGATGTCCGGGGCCGAGCCATGGACCGGCTCGAACATGGACGGGAACTCGCCGCTCGGGTTGATGTTGCCGGAGGCGGCGACGCCGATGCCGCCGGAGACGGCGGCGGCGAGGTCGGTGATGATGTCGCCGAAGAGGTTGTCGGTGACGATGACGTCGAACCGCTCGGGCTGGGTCACCAGGTAGATGGTGGCCGCGTCGACGTGGATGTACTCGGTGGTGACCTCGGGGTACTCCTCGGCCACCTTGTTGAAGATGTTCGTCCACAGGTGGCCCGCGAAGGTCAGCACGTTGTTCTTGTGGACCAGCGTGAGCTTCTTGCGCGGACGGGCCTGGGCGCGGGCGAAGGCGTCGCGCACCACGCGCTCGACACCGAAGGCCGTGTTGACGGACACCTCGGTGGCGACCTCGTGCTCGGTGCCCTTGCGGATGGTGCCGCCGTTGCCCGTGTACGGGCCCTCGGTGCCCTCGCGGACGACGACGAAGTCGATCTGCGGGTCGCCCGCGAGCGGGGTGGCGACACCGGGCAGGAGCTTGCTCGGGCGCAGGTTGACGTGGTGGTCGAAGGCGAAGCGGAGCTTGAGCAGGAAGCCGCGCTCCAGGACGCCGGAGGGCACCGACGGATCGCCGATGGCGCCGAGCAGGATGGCATCGTGCCGCCCCAGCTGCTCCAGGTCGGCGTCGGTGAGAGTCTCCCCGGTGGCGTGGTAGCGCCGGGCGCCGAAGTCGTACTCCTTGGTCTCCAGCTTCACATCCTGCGGTAGGGCGGCGGGCAGGACCTTCAGGCCCTCGGCCACGACTTCCTGGCCGATTCCGTCACCGGGGATCACTGCGAGATCGATGCTGCGAGACATGCCGGCACCCTACTCCTCGTCCCATGAGATGACATGGAGCGTCCGCGATCCGGACACCCGGGGGTCTCCTGGGCCTCAGTGACCCGTCTGTCCGCCGTTGTCGCGGCGGTCGAGGGCGCGCTGGAGGGCGGCGGCGGCGTTCTTGCGGTCGGACTCGCTCGTGCGGGGGATGTGGCGGACGCGGCGGCGGACGGTCGTCTCGGGCATGGGAATCGACTCCTTCGAGCAACGCGGAGTACGGAAAAGAAGGACTGACGAGACTCCCCCACTGCCTAATGGGCGTGGGCGGCACCCCCGGAAGGGGCGGAAAGCCCGCCGCAGGGGTGTCCTGCACGGGCCCGGCTCACGACCGCCATTCGCTGGGTCGAGCGAGGCGTTCGGCTCCTACAAAGCTAAGTGAGGACCGGGCGTCTGTCTCCACAATTACTCGGACTTCCTACTATCTGAGACGGTGGATTGGGTCGCACCCCCCTGACCTGCGCTTTTCCTTTGACCCGAATGGCACCGCCCCCGGTCCGGAGGGGTGATTCCGGAGCGGGGGCGGGGTTCGGGGTCACCGCGCGGGCGTCAGCCCATGTGCGGGTAGGTGTAGTCGGTCGGCGGGACCAGGGTCTCCTTGATGGCGCGAGTCAGGGTCCAGCGCATCAGGTTCTGCGGGGCGCCGGCCTTGTCGTTGGTGCCGGAGGCACGGCCGCCGCCGAAGGGCTGCTGGCCGACCACGGCGCCGGTCGACTTGTCGTTGATGTAGAAGTTGCCGGCCGCGTAGCGCAGCTTCTCCATCGTGTACGCCGCGGCGGCGCGGTCGCCCGCGACGACCGAGCCCGTCAGGGCGTAGTCCGACACCGACTCCATCTGGGTCAGCATCTCGTCGTAGGCGTCGTCCTCGTAGACGTACACCGCGAGGATCGGGCCGAAGTACTCGGTCGTGAAGACCTCGTTCTCCGGGTCGGTGCACTCGATGACGGTCGGGCGGACGAAGTAGCCGACCGAGTCGTCGTAGGTGCCGCCCGCGACGATCGTGCAGGACGGGTCCTCCTGGGCCCGGTCGATCGCCGCCTTGTTCTTCGCGAAGGAACGGTCGTCGATGACCGCGCCGATGAAGTGCGACAGATCGGTGACGTCACCCATGGTCAGGGAGTCGACCTCGGAGACGAACTCCTCCTTGAAGCCGGAGTTCCAGATCGACGCCGGGATGTAGGCGCGGGAGGTGGCGCTGCACTTCTGGCCCTGGTACTCGAAGGCACCGCGGGTCAGCGCGGTCTTCAGCACCGCGCGGTCGGCCGACGGGTGGGCCACCACGAAGTCCTTGCCGCCGGTCTCGCCGACCAGGCGCGGGTAGGCGCGGTACTTCTCGATGTTGTTGCCGACCGTCTTCCACAGGTGCTGGAAGGTCCTGGTCGAACCGGTGAAGTGGATGCCGGCCAGGTCGCGGTGGTTCAGGGCGACCTCGGAGACCTCGATGCCGTCACCGGTGAGGAGGTTGATGACGCCCTTGGGCAGGCCCGCCTCCTCCAGCAGCTTCATGAGCAGCACGGCGGCGTGCGTCTGGGTCGGGGACGGCTTCCAGATCACCACGTTGCCCATGAGGGCCGGGGCGGTGGGCAGGTTGGCCGCGATCGCCGAGAAGTTGAACGGCGTGATCGCGTAGACGAAGCCCTCCAGCGGACGGTGGTCCATGCGGTTCCACACGCCCGGGGAGTTGGCCGGGGGCTGCTCGGCGAGGATCTGGCGGGCGTAGTGGACGTTGAAGCGCCAGAAGTCCACCAGCTCGCAGGGGCTGTCGATCTCGGCCTGCTGCGCGGTCTTGGACTGGCCGAGCATCGTGGAGGCGGCGATCGTCTCGCGCCACGGGCCGGACAGCAGCTCGGCGGCGCGCAGGATGATCGCGGCGCGGTCGTCGAAGGACATCGCGCGCCAGGCCGGGGCGGCGGCGAGTGCGGCGTCGATGGCGTCCTGGGCGTCCGCCTTCGTGGCGTTGCGGTAGGTGCCGAGGACGGCCTTGTGGTTGTGCGGCTGGACGACCTCGAAGGACTCGCCGCCGCCCATGCGCTTCTCACCGTCGATGGTGCAGGGCAGGTCGATCGGGTTCTCGGCCAGCTCCTTGAGCTTGGCCTCCAGACGGGCACGCTCGGGCGAGCCGGGGGCGTAGCCGTGCACCGGCTCGTTGACGGGGGTGGGGACCTGGGTCACAGCGTCCATGGGTTCCGAACTCCTTGACTTGAGCGGTGTTGCGAGCGGGGTGCGGAGGCTCAGCCCTTGCTGACCATCGAGCGGAGGAAGAAGCGCAGGTTGGCCGGCTTCTCCGCGAGGCGACGCATGAAGTAGCCGTACCAGTCGGTGCCGTAGGCGGTGTAGACGCGCATGCGGTGGCCCTCGGCGGCCAGGCGCAGGTGCTCGTCGCTGCGGATGCCGTACAGCATCTGGAACTCGTACTCGTCGAGCTTGCGGCCGGCGGCGCGGGCCAGTTCCTGCCCGATCGAGATCAGGCGCGGGTCGTGGGAGCCGATCATCGGGTACCCGTCGCCCTCCATCAGAACGCGCAGGATCCGGACGTACGCCTTGTCGATCTCGTGCTTGTTCTGGTAGGCGACCTCGGCGGGCTCCTTGTAGGCGCCCTTCACCAGGCGGACCCGGCTGCCGTTCGCGGCGAGGCGGCGGGCGTCGGCCTCGGTGCGGAAGAGGTAGGCCTGGATGACGCAGCCGGTCTGCGGGAAGTCCTTCCGCAGTTCCTCGTGGATGGCGAACATCGAGTCGAGGGTGGTGTGGTCCTCGGCGTCCAGCGTGACCGTCGTGCCGATGGCGGCGGCGGCCTCGACGACCGGGCGGACGTTCTTCAGCGCCAGCTCGTGGCCGTCCTCCAGGGCCTGGCCGAACATGGACAGCTTGACGGACATCTCGACCTTCGGGCCGAGCTCCAGGTCCTTGATCCGGTCGATCAGCTCAAGGTACGCATCCCGTGCCGCGGCGGCCTGTTCGGGGGTGGTGATGTCCTCACCGACCACGTCCATGGTCAGCTCCAGGCCCCTGCCGGTGAGGTCCTCGATGATCGGGACGATGTCACCCACGGTCTCGCCGGGGATGAAGCGGTCGACGACCTGCTTCGTCCCCGGGGCCGCCGAGATCAGGCGTCGCATCCGGTCGCTGCGCGACGCGGCGAGAATCACGGGACCCAGCACGGGGGCCACCTCCACACAAACAAGCAACACAAGGCCGCAGCCCGACGGTTCGGGGGCGGCACGGAGAACCACCGTGAAAGTAAAGGTTTCCTCAGATCGTCGGCCATCGACAGCTGTCACGCATCCGCGCACGTGATCTCAGACAGATGTATGAAGGCCCTGCGGAAATGCGGGAGAATGCCCGAGTGACATCCAGTTACAAGGGTGACTACCAGGAACTGGTCGACGAGATCTCGGAGCTGCTCGGCGCGCCGGCGACCCTGGAGAACCGGAACTTCGAGCTGATCGCCTTCGGCGCCTACGACAGCGAGGGCGACCTGGATCCGTCCGCCCTGGACCCGGTGCGCACCCGCTCGATCCTCACCCGCCGCTCCACGTCGGCCGTCCGCCACTGGTTCGAGGGCTTCGGCATCACCCGGGCGACCGGTCCGGTGCGGATCCCGCGGACCCCGGAGGCGGGCGTGTACCGGGGACGGATCTGCCTTCCGGTCCGCCACCGGGGTGTCGTCCTCGGCTACGTCTGGCTCCTCGACTACGAACCCGGGCCCACCGAGCAGCAGCTGGCCGCGGCCATGCTGGTGACCGCCCGGATCGGCGCGCTGCTGGCGGACGAGGCCCAGCACGGCGCGGACCTCACCCGGGAGCTGCGGGCGGTGCTGACCGCCGAGCCGGGCTGGCCGCGGGACATGGCGGTGGCGGAGCTGCGGACGGCTCTGGGCGTCCGCGCGGACGGCCCGCACACGGTGGTGTGCGTGGCCCCCTGGCCGTCGGCGGACCCGGACGACACCCCCTCGGTGCGCACCCTGCCCGGCGCCAGGGCCCTGTGCGCGATCCCCTGGGGTGGGGGGGCCTCCCACACCCTCAAGGCAGCGGGGGAGACCGGCCAGAGCCTGGTCCTGCTGGTCAGCCTGCGCTCCACGGACACCCTGACACCGGCGGTGACGGCGGCGACCCGGCTGCTGGAGCGAGCGGCGGCGTCGGGGCCGTCCGGCGGCGCGGGCCGCCCCGCCACGGGGAGCGCACGCGGTGGCGCCACCGGCCAGGCGGCAGGACCCGAAGGCGGCGTGGGCCACACCGGCCCCGGGAGCGGAGGAGCCGCCGCCCAGGACGGGACGGCCGGTCGGGACGGCGGCCCGGGCCGGACCGCAGCGGGAAGTCCGCGCGGCGGAGCGGGAGGTGGTGGCGGGGTGGCCGCGGGGATCGCCGCGGCGCGGACCGGGCTCGCCGAGCTGGGTACCGCGTGGGCGGAGGCCTCGGCGGCGGCACGGGCCGCGCTGGCGGAGCCGCGGCTGGGACCGGTCGCGCAGTGGGCGGCCATCGGGCCGTACCGGCTGCTCACCGCGCTGCCGTCGCAGGCCGCGCACGACCCTGCCCTGCACGGGCTGCTCTCCCCCGCCCACCGGGAGCTGGCCCGCACCGCCGAGGTCTACCTCGACTGCGCGGGACAGGCCGGGCGTACCGCCGCCGAGCTGGGCGTCCACCGCCAGACCCTGTACTACCGCCTGTCCCGGGTGGAGCAGCTGACGGGCCTCGACCTGGACAACGGCGAGGACCGTCTGCTGCTGCACATGGCGCTGAAGGCGGCACGGCTCTAGGAGTCCCGCGCGGTCCCCGCGATCACCCGGCGCAGGCCCTCGGTGAGCTGGTCGGCGTCGGTCGCCGAGTCCGGGTCGAAGAGCCACTGCACCATCAGCCCGTTGAGGAGGGTCACGTAGAACCGGCCCTCCGTCTCGACGGTCTCCTTGTCGAGTTCGGTCTCCGGGATGCCGGTGAACAGGGAGGCCAGGCCCGAGCGCCCTTCCCGCTGAGCCTCGGCTAGCAGCCGGCGCACCTCCGGGATCCGGTCGCCCTGGAGGACGAGTTCGAAGCTCAGCAGCCAGACGGCCCGCGACTCGGGGAGCGAACGGATGATGTCCGCCCACAGGTTCTGGAAGCGTTCCAGCGATCCCAGGGGTGCCGTCCGCGCGTCACCCGCGCCCCAGCCCAGGCCCTCCTGGGCCTCCCCCACGCCTTCGATCAACGAGACGTAGGCCTGGACCAGCAGCGCGTCCTTCGAGCCGTAGTGGTAGCCGATCGAGGCGAGGTTGGTCCCCGACTCCTTCACGATGTCGCGCGCGGTCGTGCGCACGAACCCCTTCTGCAGCAGGCAGCGCTTGGCGCCCTCGAGCAGGTCCTCACGGTGTCCCATGCCCGCCACCCTACCCGCGATCCATACAGCCGTCCTAGACAGGTGACTTATACATTCGTTCTAGACAAGCGTTTAAGACGCTCGTACATTGCTGGCATGACGAACTCGACGAGCACCCCGACCCCGTCCGCGAACCCGCTGCGCGCCGGGCGCCGCGAATGGACCGCTCTCGGCGTGCTGATGCTGCCGCTGCTGCTGGTCTCGATGGACGTCTCAGTCCTGTACTTCGCCATCCCGGCGATCAGCGCGGACCTGGAGCCGAGCGGCACCCAGCAGCTGTGGATCTTCGACATCTACGCCTTCGTCCTGGCCGGCCTGCTGATGACGATGGGCTCGCTCGGCGACCGCATCGGCCGCCGCAGGCTGCTGCTGATCGGCGCCGCCGCCTTCGGAGCCGCCTCGCTGGTGGCGGCCTACGCGGACAGCGCCGAGACCCTGATCGCCGCCCGCGCGGTCCTCGGCATCGGCGGGGCGACCCTGATGCCGTCCACGATGGCGCTGGTTCGCACGATGTTCACCGACACCTCCCAGCGCGCGAAGGCCATCGGCGTCTGGTCGGGCGTGATGACCGCGGGGATCGCGCTGGGATCCGTGCTGAGCGGGGTGCTGGTCCAGTTCTTCTGGTGGGGCTCGGTGTTCCTGGTCAACCTGCCCGCCATGGTGCTGCTGCTGGTGCTCGGCCCGTTCCTGCTGCCCGAGTCGAAGAGCTCCGAGCCGGGCCGCTTCGACCTGCTGAGCGTGCCGCTGTCCATGGCGGCGGTTCTCCCCGTGATCTACGGTCTGAAGAAGATCCCGTCCGAGGGCGCGCACCCGCCGTACGTCGCCTCCGTCGCCGTGGGTCTGCTCTTCGCCGCCCTCTTCGTCCGCCGCCAGCGCACGGCGGCCTCGCCGATGATCTCGCCGGCCCTGTTCCGCGGCCGGGGCTTCGCGCCCGCGGTGGTCCTCAACCTGGTGTCGTCCTTCGCGATGATGGGCTCGGCGTTCTTCACCACGCAGTTCCTCCAGTCGGTGCTCGGCAAGAGCGCGATGGAGGCGGCCCTTTGGGCACTCCTGCCGTCCGTGCCGATCGGGATGGCCGCGCCGGTCGCCGCCGCGCTGGTCCAGAAGGGCGTCGACCGGGCCTACGTCGTGACGGCGGGCTTCGCGATCGCCGCGGCGGGCTACGGCATGCTGGCCCTGGCCGGCACGGACTCGCTCTGGCTGGTGCTGGCCGCGTGCGGCGTCCTCGCCTCCGGCATCGTGACGGTGCTGTCCCAGATGACCGACCTGGCGCTGAGCGCGGCCCCGGTGGAGAAGGCGGGCGCGGCCTCCTCGCTGCTGGAGACCGGCGCGGAGTTCGGCGGCGCCCTGGGCATGGCGGTCCTCGGCTCGATCGGCACGGCGATCTACCGCCACGAGATCCCGTCCTCCGCCCCGGCGGCGGCCCACGAGACCCTGGGTGGCGCGCTGGCCGTCGCCGGACAGCTGCCGGGGCGCACGGGAGACGTCCTGGCCACCGTCGCCCGGGAGGCCTTCACCAGCGGAATGCACGGCGCGGCGCTCACCGGGGCGGTGGTACTCCTCCTCGCGGCGGCGGGTGCGGCGACGACACTGCGCCGGATCCATGTCAGGGAAACGGCACGGGCCGCGGAGACCGAGGCGGCGGCGGTGGCCGAGACCGCGGCCTGAGAGCCATCCACAGCACAGGAAAACGCCGGACGGGCTCGAGCAGCCCGTCCGGCGTTCGAGGACGAGCCCGTTCAGGGCGAACGGGGGCCCGGGGGCAGCGCCCCCGGGGACGGTGACCTCAACCGGCGGTCATCTGGAACGAACGGCGACCTCAGACCAGGTTCACCGAGCGGGCGGACGTGGCCCCGATCTCCTCGGCGACCTCCGCCAGCACCCCGGAGGGCACCGTGTCGTCGACCGTCAGCACCGCCAGCGCCTCCCCGCCGGCCACCGCACGGGCGACCTGCATACCGGCGATGTTGATACCGGCCTCACCGATGACGCGGCCGACGGTGCCGACGACACCGGGACGGTCCTCGTAGCGCAGGACGACCATGTGGTCGGCGAGCGCGAGGTCGACGTCGTACTCACCGACCGCGACGATCTTCTGCAGGTGCTTGGGGCCGGCCAGCGTGCCGGAGACGGAGACCTCCTCGCCGTCCGCGAGCGTGCCGCGCACGGTGACGACGTTGCGGTGGTCGGCCGACTCCGAGCTGGTGGTCAGGCGCACCTCCACACCCCGCTCCTGGGCGAACAGCGGCGCGTTGACGTAGGACACCGTCTCGTCGACGACGTCCTCGAAGACGCCCTTGAGCGCGGAGAGCTCCAGCACCTTCACGTCGTGCTGGGTGATCTCGCCGTACACCTCGACGTCGAGGCGGACCGCGACCTCGCCGGCGAGCGCGGTGAAGATGCGGCCGAGGCGCTCGGCGAGCGGCAGGCCCGGCTTGACGTCCTGGGCGATGACGCCGCCCTGGACGTTCACCGCGTCCGGCACGAGCTCACCTGCGAGGGCGAGGCGGACGGACTTGGCCACGGCGATGCCGGCCTTCTCCTGGGCCTCGTCGGTGGAGGCGCCCAGGTGCGGGGTGCACACGACCTGGTCGAACTCGAACAGCGGCGAGTCCGTGCACGGCTCCTTGGCGTACACGTCCAGACCGGCGCCCGCCACGCGGCCTTCCTTGAGGGCCGCGTACAGCGCCTCCTCGTCGACGATCCCGCCGCGCGCGGCGTTGACGATGCGTACGCTCGGCTTGACCTTGTGCAGCGCCTCCGCGCCGATCAAGCCAAGGGTCTCGGGCGTCTTGGGCAGGTGCACGGTGATGAAGTCGGAGACCTCGAGCAGCTCGTCCAGCGTCAGCACCTTGACGCCCATCTGCGCGGCCCGCGCGGGCTGCACGTAGGGGTCGTAGGCGACGACCTTCATACCGAAGGCCGACATGCGCTGGGCGACCAGGGCGCCGATGCGGCCGAGGCCGACGACACCGAGGGTCTTCTCGGCGAGTTCCACGCCGGTGTACTTGCTGCGCTTCCACTCGCCGTTCTTCAGCGCGGCGTTGGCCTGCGGGATGTTGCGGGCGGTGGCCAGGAGCAGACCGCAGGCCAGCTCGGCGGCGGTCACGATGTTGGAGGTCGGGGCGTTGACGACCATCACGCCGGCCTTGGTGGCGGCGGAGACGTCGACGTTGTCCAGGCCGACGCCGGCTCGTGCGACGACCTTGAGCCTGTTCGCCGCGGCGATGGCCTCGGCGTCGACCTTGGTCGCCGAGCGGATCAGGATCGCGTCCACGTCGGCGATGGCGGGGAGCAGTTCGGCCCGGTCGGCGCCGTTGCAGTGCCGGATCTCGAAGTCCGGGCCGAGCGCGTCGACGGTCGCGGGCGACAGCTCTTCAGCAATGAGTACGACGGGTTTCGAGCTCACGTGAGTCCTCACAGATCTGGGGGCACCTCCCATGCCTTGAAAAGCTAGGGGGGAGCATGCGGACGGCCGTGTCCCGACGGCCGCAGGCGGAGGAAGGGGCTAGCCGCGTGGAAGACGCACGACGCTGTGGGCCTGACGCGTTGTAGTTCAGAAGTGTAATGGCGCCGCGTGCGTCGTATTGCGCCGCTGCGGAAGGATCACCCGTCCGTGGCTGGACGGGTGGGACAACACCGCGAACCCGCCCCGGACCGGCGGCGTCGCCCGGGCTCGCCGAAGGGGCCGGAGCGGTACTGCTCCGGCCCCTTCGGGACGAGGCTCACGCCTCCTCGTTCACCCAGCTCATGAGCTTGCGCAGTTCCTTGCCGGTGGTCTCCAGCAGGTGCTCGGAGTCCTGCTGCTTGTACTCGTTGTACTTCTTCAGACCGCCGTGGTACTCGTCCATCCAGGTGCGCGCGAAGGAGCCGTCCTGGATCTCGGCGAGGACCTTCTTCATCTCGGCCTTGGTGGCGTCGGTGATGATGCGCGGGCCGGTGACGTAGTCGCCCCACTCGGCGGTCTCGGAGATCGACCAGCGCATTTTCTCCAGGCCGCCCTCGTACATGAGGTCGACGATCAGCTTCAGCTCGTGCAGGCACTCGAAGTAGGCGATCTCCGGCTGGTAGCCCGCCTCGACCAGGGTCTCGAAGCCGGCCTTCACCAGCGCCGCGGTGCCACCGCACAGGACGGCCTGCTCACCGAACAGGTCGGTCTCGGTCTCCTCGGTGAAGGTCGTCTTGATGACGCCGGCGCGGGTGCCGCCGATGCCCTTGGCGTACGACAGGGCCAGCGCGAAGGCGTTGCCCGAGGCGTCCTGCTCGACGGCGACGATGCAGGGAACGCCGCGGCCCTCCTCGTACTGGCGGCGCACCAGGTGGCCCGGGCCCTTCGGGGCGACCATGCAGACGTCCACGCCGGCCGGGGGCTTGATGAAGCCGAAGCGGATGTTGAGGCCGTGGCCGAAGAACAGCGCGTCGCCGTCCTTCAGGTTCGGGGCGATGGACTCCTCGTAGACCTGGGCCTGGATCGGGTCCGGCACCAGGATCATGATGACGTCGGCCTCCGCGGCGGCCTCCGCCGGGGTGACCACGCGCAGGCCCTGCTCCTCGGCCTTGGCCTTGGACTTGGAGCCCTCGTGCAGACCGACCCGGACGTCGACACCGGAGTCGCGCAGCGACAGGGCGTGGGCATGGCCCTGGCTGCCGTAGCCGATGACCGCGACCTTGCGGCCCTGGATGATGGACAGGTCGGCGTCAGCGTCGTAGAACAGCTCGGCCACTTTGGGTTCTCTCCTTGGTGTGCAGATTGTGCTTCCCACCGTATGCCGGTGGGGGGACGGGAGGTCTGGGAGTCTCGGTATCCGGGCGGCCGGTGTCACCCGACCGCCCGGACCCGGATCATGCGGAACGGTCCAGGGCGCGCAGTGACCGGTCGGTGATCGAACGGGCGCCGCGTCCGATCGCGATCGTTCCGGACTGGACCAGCTCCTTGATGCCGAACGGCTCCAGCATCCTGAGCATGGCCGACAGCTTGTCGCTGGAACCGGTGGCCTCGACGGTCACGGCCTCCGGGGAGACGTCGACGGTCTTGGCGCGGAACAGCTGGACGATCTCGACGATCTGGGAGCGCGTCTCGTTGTCGGCGCGCACCTTCACCAGGACGAGTTCGCGCTGCACGGCCTGCGACGGCTCCAGCTCGACGATCTTCAGGACGTTGACCAGCTTGTTGAGCTGCTTGGTCACCTGCTCCAGCGGGAAGTCCTCGACGCTGACCACGATGGTGATGCGGGAGATGTCGGGGTGCTCGGTGACGCCGACGGCGAGGGAGTCGATGTTGAAGCCGCGGCGGGAGAACAGGGCGGCGATCCGGGCGAGGATGCCGGGCGTGTTCTCGACGAGGACCGAGAGGGTGTGCTTGGACATGGTTCTCACTCAGCTCTCTGTCAGTCGTCTTCGTTGTCGCCGAAGTCGGGGCGGACGTCCCGGGCGGCCATGATCTCGTCGTTGGAGGTGCCGGCCGCGACCATCGGCCAGACCATCGCGTCCTCGTGGACGATGAAGTCGACGACGACCGGGCGGTCGTTGATGGAGTTCGCCTCCTCGATGACCTTGTCGAGGTCCTCCGGGGACTCGCAGCGGATGGCGTAGCAGCCCATGGCCTCCGACAGCTTCACGAAGTCGGGGACCCGGGTGCCCCTGGCCTCCGGGTTGACGTCGTCCGGGCCGGAGTGCAGCACCGTGTTGGAGTACCGCTGGTTGTAGAACAGGGTCTGCCACTGGCGGACCATCCCGAGGGCGCCGTTGTTGATGACGGCGACCTTGATCGGGATGTTGTTCAGCGCGCAGGTGGTGAGTTCCTGGTTGGTCATCTGGAAGCAGCCGTCGCCGTCGATCGCCCAGACGGTCTTCTGCGGCTGTCCGGCCTTGGCGCCCATCGCGGCCGGGACGGCGTAGCCCATGGTCCCGGCGCCGCCGGAGTTCAGCCAGGTGGCGGGCTTGTCGTACTGGATGAAGTGCGCGGCCCACATCTGGTGCTGGCCGACGCCCGCGGCGAAGACCGTGCCCTCGGGGGCGAGCTGCCCGATGCGCTCGATGACCTGCTGCGGGGAGAGCGAGCCGTCCGCGGGCTGCTCGTAGCCGAGCGGGTAGGTCTCGCGCCAGCGGGCGAGGTCGTTCCACCATGCGGTGTAGTCGCCGCGGTGGCCCTCGCTGTGCTCCTTCTGGACGGCCTGGATCAGGTCGGCCAGGACCTCGCGGGCGTCCCCGACGATCGGCACGTCGGCGGCGCGGTTCTTGCCGATCTCGGCCGGGTCGATGTCGGCGTGGACGATCTTGGCGTACGGGGCGAAGCTGTCCAGCTTGCCGGTGACGCGGTCGTCGAAGCGGGCTCCGAGGGCGACGATCAGGTCGGCCTTCTGCAGCGCGGTGACGGCGGTGACCGCACCGTGCATGCCCGGCATTCCCACGTGCAGCGGGTGGCTGTCGGGGAATGCGCCGAGCGCCATCAGGGTGGTGGTGACGGGCGCTCCGGTGAGTTCCGCGAGGACCTTCAGCTCGGCCGTGGCGCCGGCCTTGATGACGCCGCCGCCGACGTAGAGCACGGGCCGCCGCGCGGAGGTGATGAGCTTGGCCGCCTCGCGGATCTGCTTGGCGTGCGGCTTGGTGACGGGCCGGTAGCCCGGCAGGTCCATCACCGGCGGCCAGGAGAAGGTGGTCCTCGCCTGGAGGGCGTCCTTGGCGATGTCGACCAGGACCGGTCCGGGGCGGCCGGTGGAGGCGATGTGGAACGCCTCCGCGATCACCCGGGGGATGTCCTCGGCCTTGGTGACCAGGAAGTTGTGCTTGGTGATCGGCATGGTGATGCCGACGATGTCCGCCTCCTGGAAGGCGTCCGTGCCGATCGAGGACGACGCCACCTGGCCGGTGATCGCGACCATCGGGACGGAGTCCATGTGGGCGTCGGCGATCGGGGTGACCAGGTTGGTGGCGCCGGGTCCCGAGGTGGCCATGCAGACGCCGACCTTGCCGGTCGCCTGCGCGTAGCCGGTGGCCGCGTGACCGGCTCCCTGCTCGTGCCGGACCAGGACGTGGCGCACCCTGCCCGAGTCCATCAGCGGGTCGTAGGCGGGAAGGATCGCACCGCCGGGAATGCCGAATACGGTGTCGGCGCCGACCTCCTCGAGAGAGCGGATGAGGGACTGCGCACCCGTGACGTGCTCGGGCGCGGACGGGTGTCCTCCGGATCGGGGCCGCGGCTGCGGATGAGGGGCCCCGGTGGCCTGCTCGGTCATCGGCATTCTCTTCTCGATGCTGAGGGTTTTTGCGAGGTTTGGGCGGAGTTCGGGCGCTGCACGCCAGGTGCTCGTGCAACAAAAAACCCCTCGTGCCGCAAGGCAAGCGAGGGGAAGCGCGCCGGTGAGGTCGCTGGGGGTTCCGGATCGTCCGGTGGGTCCCAGCTCAGCCGACGCGCTGTCCAAGTACGAGAATTCGGGTGCGCATGGAAATGACCCTCCCTCCGGCACGCACCCGGTGTCAAGTGGGTGGGACGGGAGTCTCATTATGTGAGCGGAGGGCCGTCCCGCCTCCGAAGACGGCGGGCACCGCCACGGTGTAGGCTCCGGTGCTGCCCCCGGCGAACGCCGGTTCGGCCGGACCGTGCGGCACCGGGTAGTGGCCGGAGGCGAGCGCCCGGCGCAGCCGGTACTCGTCCAGCGGGCCGGAGAACGCCATGCCCTGCCCATGGGTGCAGCCCATCGCGCGCAGGGCCACGACCTGCTCCGGCAGGTCCACGCCGTCGGCCACGGAACGGAGCCCGAGGTCGGCGGCGATGCGGAGCAGACCGCTGGTGATCTTGTGCAGCCGGGCGGACTCGACGACGCCCTCGACCAGGCTGCGGTCGAGCTTCAGCACGTCGACGGGGAGCCTTCTGAGGGCCGTGACGGCCCCGTGCCCGCTGCCGAAGCCGTCCAGCGCGATGCGCACACCGAGCCGCCGCAGGGCGGCCAGGCGCCGCTCCAGCTCGTCCAGCGGCACCCGCGGGTCGGTGTCCGACAGCTCGATCACCAGGGCGCCCGACGGCAGCCCGTGCCGGGTCAGCAGGGCCTCCACGGAGCCGGGCGGCAGCGAACGGTCCACCAGACGGCGGGCGCCCATCCGGACCACCACGGACACGGTCGGGCCTGTCGCGGCGCGGTCGGCGGCCTGCGCGACGGCCTCCTCCAGCATCCAGCGGCCCAGTTCGGCCGTCCTGTCGCTGTCCTCGGCGACCCGCAGGAACTCGGCGGGCGTGAAGAGCACGCCCTGCGAGGACCGCCAGCGCGCCTGGGCGGCGACCGAGGTGATCCGGCCGTCCTCCAGGTGGACCACCGGCTGGTGCAGCAGGGTGAACTCGCCCTTGTGCAGGGCGCTTCTGAGCCGGGTGGCCAGCTCCGCCTTGTGGACGACGTCCTGCTGCATCTGCGGCTTGTACAGCTCGACCCGACCCTTGCCGGCCGCCTTGGCGCGGTACATGGCGAGGTCGGCGTTGCGCAGCAACTCCCCCGCGCCGAGGCCCGGTTCGGCGAACGCCACGCCGATGGACGCGGCCACGCGCACATCGTTGCCGTCGATGAGGTACGGCTGCGACAGCGTCACCCTGAGGCGGTCGGCGAGCTCCAGGATGTGCCGTTCGCGGGCGGTACGGTCGCAGGTGCCGTCCCCGACGATCAGGGCCGCGAACTCGTCGCCGCCGAGCCGGGACGCGGTGTCCCCGTGCCGTACCGCCTCCTGGAGTCTGCGGGCGGCCTGGACGAGCAGCTCGTCCCCGGCCTGGTGCCCGATCGTGTCGTTGACGGCCTTGAAGCCGTCGAGGTCGATGAAGAGCACGGCCGTGCCGTGATCGGTCGAGCGCCGGCCGGACAGGGCCTGCTGGACGCGCTTGGTGAACAGCGCCCGGTTGGGCAGGTCGGTGAGCGGGTCGTGCTCGGCGTTGTGCTGGAGCTGCGCCTGGAGGCGCACTCGCTCGGTCACGTCCCTGCTGTTGAAGATGAGGCCGCCGTGGTGGCGGTTGATGGTCGACTCCACGTTGAGCCAGCCGCCGTCGCCGGACCGGAAGCGGCACTCGATGCGCGTAGTGGGCTCCTCGAGCGGGCCGGCGACCAGGAAGCGGCGCACCTCGTGCACCACGGAGCCCAGGTCCTCCGGGTGGATGAGCCCGGCCAGTTCGGTGCCGACCAGTTCCTCCGCCGGCCGCCCGTACACCCCAACGGCGGCCGGGGAGACGTACCGCAGGACGCCGCTGGGCGCGGCGATCATGATGACGTCGCTGGAGCCCTGCACCAGGGAGCGGAAGTGGTTCTCCTTCTGGGCCAGTTCCTGGGTGAGGGCGATGTTGTCGCGCAGCACGATGCCCTGGCGCACGACGAGCACCAGCACGACTGCGCCGGCGGTGATCAGCACCACGCGGTCGACGCTGTGGCCGTTGAGCGCGTTGTACAGGACCCCCAGCGTGCACACGGCCGCGGCGAGGTACGGAGTGAGGGCCGCGAGGGAGCCGGCGAGCGGGCGGCCGGCCGGATACCGGTCGTGGTCCGCGCCCGGTGCGGGCGGCCCGCCGTGCGCGGGGCGCGCGCCCGCGGGCTGCTGCCCGGGCACGTGGTCGTCCAGCGCGCGGCCGTGGTCTTCACGGCTGTGCCCGTAGGCATCGGCCACGCGCGCGTGCCCGTCGGCGGAGCGCGGGTCCGGGTCGTGCCCGTCCAGCTCGCGCCCCTCCGCCTGGTACGGGTCCGTGTCGTGCCGCTCGGCGGCCGGCTGTCCGGAGCGGGGCGCCGCCCAGGGCGCGTACGCCAGGAGCAGGGAGCCGGCGAACCAGCCTGCGTCGAGCAGTTGCCCCGAGCGGTAGCTGTTGTGCAGCAGCGGCGAGGTGAACAGGGCGTCGCACAGCACGGTCAGGGCGAGCGCGCCGATCGCCGTGTTCACGGCGGTGCGGTTGATCGAGGAACGCCGGAAGTGCAGCGCGAGCACCATGGAGACCAGGGCGATGTCCAGCAGCGGGTACGCCAGCGAGAGCGCGGTGTGCGCGACGCTCGACCCGTCGAACTTGGCCGCCTGGGCCAGTGCGAGGCTCCAGGACAACGTGAGCAGCGAGCCCCCGATCAGCCACGAGTCCAGTGCCAGGCACACCCACCCGGCCCTGTTCACCGGCCGCTTGGCGAGTACGAGCAGGCCGACGATCGCGGGCGGCGCGAAGCACAGGAAGAACAGGTCGGCGTAGCTCGGACTGGGCACGGACGTGCCGAGGACGACCTCGTACCACCCCCAGACCGAGTTGCCCAGGGCCGCCATCGCCGAGGAGAGGGCGAACAGCAGCCAGGCGGTTCGAAAGCGGACGTGGCGGCCGCGGGCGTACAGCGCGCACGAGACGGCGGCGGTGCCGGCCGCGGCACTCAGCCCGAAGTCGCCCATGAACACCGCGACGTCGCTGGAACCCCAGCCGCACGCGGCACCGATGGCGTATCCCGCGCACACCAGGGCCAGCAGGAGCTGCGGCGCCAGTCTCGAACGGTCGCTCGAACGGCCGTCGGCGGCCTGCGGCCGGGGCAGCAGCCTCCCCGGCGCGGGCGGCGTCCGCAGTGCGCCGTCGAACGCGGTCATGGCGGGCGGTGGCGGGCTCACCGGGGCCTCCCGGTCCGTACGACCGGGTCCCCCGGCTTCCGGTGCGCCGGGTGGGCGTGCCTCCGGCGGCCGCCGGGCCTGCGGTGGTGCTGACGACCATGGTGGCTGTGGTGGCCGCGTCTGCGCGCGGCCGTGCGCCAGGGCCGCCGGTGGCGGCCCCGCCGCGTCGGATCGTTCGTCCATAGGCCGTGCATCGCCCGTCGCCCCCCTCGCAGTCTGAAATGTCCATCCCCGGCGCCGAACGGTGCGCGGCGCAGCCCCTGTCGGGACGATACACCAGTCTCGTCACTCAGGGACATAGCTTCTCTACGCTCCGTGACGACCAGCGCGGATACGGGTACGGACCGCGTCCGGAGAGTCTCGGACCGTACCCGAAGCGGACTAGGCGCTTGCCGTGCCCGTCGTCAGGACCACGTTGGCGAGCGGCTCCTGGTTCACGAAGCGGCGCAACTGGTCCGTCAGAAGCCGCTTGGCGCGCGGCAGGAAGGCTGATGTCGGGCCGCCGACATGGGGGCTGATCAGCACGCCCGGCGCGTGCCACAGGGGGTGCCCCGGGGGCAGCGGTTCGGGGTCGGTGACGTCGAGGGCGGCGGTCAGCCGGCCGCTCTCCAGCTCGGCGAGCAGCGCCTTGGTGTCGACCACGGCGCCGCGCGCGACGTTCACCAGCAGGGCGCCGTCCTTCATCCGTGCCAGGAAGTCCGCGTTCACCAGCCCGCGCGTGGCCTCCGTCAAGGGCGTGGTCAGGACGACGACATCGGCCTGCGGGAGCAGGGAGGGCAGATCGGTGAGCGGATGCACCGGACCGCGCTCCGTGGTGCGCGCGGAGCGCGCCACCCGCGCCACCCGCGCGACCTCGAAGGGCACGAGCCGGTCCTCGATGGCCGCACCGATCGAGCCGTGGCCGACGATGAGGACGTTCTTGTCGGCGAGGGCAGGACGGAAACCTCCGCCCCACTCGCCCCGGTCCTGGGCCCGGACGAAGTCGGGGATGCCGCGCAGCGAGGCCAGGATGAGCGCCAGGGCGAGCTCGCTCGTACTCGCCTCGTGCACCCCGCGCGCGTTGCACAGCCGTACGCCGGGCGGCAGGTGCCGCAGGCCCGGCTCCACGTGGTCGGTGCCGGCGGACAGCGTCTGCACGACCCGTACGGAACTCATGCGGGGCATCGGGCGCAGACCGACGCCGCCGGGCTTCATGTAGGGCACGACGTAGAAGGCGCAGTCGGCGGGGTCCGCGGGGAACTCCTCGGCGCCGTCCCAGAAGCGGTAGGAGGGCCCCTGCGGAAGCCCCGCGATCTCGTCCGGCGGAATGGGCAGCCATACGTCAGCAGTCATGCTCAGGAGGCTATGCCAGGGGCACTCGGAGCCAGAGGTTAGGTTGGTGGGCCCTGAGAGAGGGAGGGTTACGGCCAAGTGGAGCGCAGGACGATCGGCGCGGCGGCACTCGCGGTGGGGGCCGTAGGACTGGGGTGCATGCCGATGAGCTGGGCGTACAGCGCGTCGCGGCAGCGGGGGGCGGAGTCGCTCGGGGCGGTGCACCGGGCGCTGGACCTGGGCTCGACGCTCCTGGACACGGCCGACATGTACGGGCCGTTCACCAACGAGCTGCTGGTGGGGCGGGTGCTTAAGGAGCGGCGGTCCGACGCCTTCGTCTCGACGAAGGTCGGTCTGCTGGTGGGCGAGCAGCACATCGTGGCCAACGGCCGTCCCGGTTATGTGCGGCGGGCGTGCGACGCCTCGCTCAGGCGGCTGCAGACGGACGTGATCGACCTCTACCAGCTGCACCGCGCCGATCCGGAGGTCCCGGTCGAGGAGACCTGGGGGGCGATGGCGGAGCTCGTGCGGGCCGGGAAGGTACGGGCGCTCGGCCTGTGTGCGGTGGGTGCGCGCGGCCGGCGCCGGTCCGGGGCGCGGCTGCACGACGGAACGATCCGCCAGCTGGAGCGGGTGCAGCAGGTCTTCCCGGTCAGCGCGGTGCAGGCGGAGCTGTCGGTGTGGTCGCCGGAGGCGCTGGAGTCGTTGTTGCCGTGGTGCGCGGAGCGCGGGGTCGGCTTCCTGGCGGCGATGCCGCTGGGCAACGGCTTCCTGACCGGCACCCTCACCCCCGGTCAGGGGTTCGAGCCGGACGACGTGCGGGCCCGGCATCCCCGTTTCACCGCCGAGATGATGGCCGCGAACCAGCCGATCGTGGCCGGGCTGCGGCGGACGGCCGCCCGGCACGGCGAGGACGTCACACCCGCCCAGGTGGCCCTGGCGTGGGTACTGGCCCAGGGCCGCCACGTGATCCCGGTCCCCGGCACCAAGCAGGAGCGCTGGGTGACGGAGAACGCGGCCGCGGCGGAGCTACGCCTGACAGCGGACGACCTGGCAGAACTGGGCAGACTGCCGGCGGCCCAGGGCTCGTGGGACTGAGCCGCGCCGTGGCCGCGGCCGGTCCGGCCCGGAGACCTGGCTGTCGGGGCGGGGCGAGCGTGGGATTCGGTTGATCGGGAACCTGGGAGGCGCGAGCGGTGTAAGACAGGTAGAACCCGCCGCGTCGAAGGGACGAAGATCGTGCAACGTCGAGCTGTGACGGGCGTGCTGGCCGCCGCCGTGCTGCTGACGGCCGGCTGCTCCTCCGGGGGCCCGTCGGCCGGTGGGGACGGCCTGGCACCCGGCCGTACGACGGCGGCGTCCTCGCCCTCCGGGCAGGCACCCACGGAGAGCGCGCCGCCGGCCAAGGGCTCGGTGAAAGTCCTGCGCACGGTCGCGGAGGGCCTGAACAGCCCGTGGGGTCTGGCCCCGCTCCCCGCCGGTGGTCTCCTCGTCTCCTCCCGTGACAAGGCGACGATCACGCGCGTCGACGAGAAGACGGGGCAGAAGACCGAACTGGGCAGGGTGTCGGGGGTGTCCCCGGAGGGTGAGGGCGGCCTGCTGGGCATAGCGCTGTCCCCGGACTACGCCTCCGACCACATGATCTACGCCTACTTCACCTCGGCCTCGGACAACCGCATCGTCCGGATGCTGTACGACGACAAGAAGCCGGCCGGTATGCAATTGGGCGCACCCGACACGATCTTCAAGGGCATCCCCAAGGGGGTCCTCCACAACGGCGGCCGGATCGCCTTCGGCCCCGACAGGATGCTGTACGCGGGCACGGGCGAGACCGGCGACCGGGGCCTGGCACAGGACAGGAAATCCCTGGGCGGCAAGATCCTGCGGCTGACCCCGGACGGCAGGCCCGCCCCGGGCAACCCGTACCCCGACTCCCCCGTGTACTCGTACGGCCACCGCAACGTGCAGGGCCTGGCCTGGGACGACAAGCAGCGTCTGTTCGCCTCCGAGTTCGGCCAGTACACCTGGGACGAGCTGAACGCGATCAAGCCGGGCGACAACTACGGCTGGCCGGACGCGGAGGGCAAGTCCGACGACCCGAAGTTCCACAACCCGATAACCCAGTGGCACACGGACGTGGCCTCCCCCAGCGGCATCGCCTACGCCGAGGGCTCCATCTGGATGGCGAGCCTGAGGGGCCAGCGCCTGTGGCGCATCCCCTTGAGCGGCACCAAGCTCTCGGCGGCCCCCGAGGCGTTCCTCACCGGCACCTACGGCCGCCTGCGTACGGTGGCCTCGGCGGGCGGCGACAAGCTCTGGCTGATCACCAGCAACACCGACGGCCGCGGCACTCCGAAGAAGGGCGACGACCGGATCCTGGAACTGCAGGTGAAGTAGACCCCGGCCTGGGGGATCCCGGCCCTCACTCCCGGCCGGTTCCAGCCTCCGGGGGAGGATCGGGGGGCCGCACGACGACCTTCCCGGAGGCGAGATCGATCGGCCCGCGTCCGGGATCGTTGTCCCCGACGTCCTCCCGGGTCAGCTCCAGCCGGTTCTGCTCGTCCCGGGTGTGCTTGCGGCCGGGCGCGAACAGTTCCTCGAAAACGTTGAACACGGCTTCCCTCCCGGTCGATGCCTTACGGCCGCCCCGCGACCAGCCGGTCTTCTGCCTCCGGCGGGAACAGGCCCAGCCGGTGGGCCAGTGCCGCCGCCTCTCCGCGACCCGAAACACCCATCTTGGCCAGGATGTTCGAGACATGGACGCTGGCCGTCTTCGGCGAGATGAAGAGTTCCTCGGCTATCTGGCGGTTGGTGCGGCCGGCCGAGACCAGACGCAGGACGTCGCGTTCCCGGCTCGTCAGGCCCAGGGACGCGACGGGGTCGGTGGAAGCGGAGGGTTGCAGTGGGGTGCCGGTCAGGGCGAGGCGGGCACGACGGGCCAGCAGGGCGACGGAGTCGGCGAGCGGGCGGGCGCGCAGGTGCTCGGCGGCGGCGTGCGCCAGGCGCAGCAGCTCGGTGGCCCGGTCCCGCTGGTCCTCGTCGGTGCCGAGCAGGGCCTCGGCGAGGCGGCAGCGGACGCGGGCGAGGTCGTAGGGGCGCTCCAGCGTCTCGAAGGCGGCGACGATCTCGGCCCAGTACTCCGGGCAGCTACGGCCCTCGGCGCGCAGCAGCTCGGTGCGCACCCAGCGTTCGTACGCCTGCCAGACGGGCACGTTGGTGGCCAGCGACTTGGCGGCGCCGCGGATGCGCTGCAAGGTCTCGGCGCGCCCCGGGCCGGCGGCGGGCAGCCCTGCCGCGCGGGTCTCCACCGTGGCGGCGGTGAGCAGCAGCGGCCAGCCGTAGCGCTGGGTGCCGGGTGGGAAGCCGTCGTCCAGGACGCGTTCGAGTTCGGCGCGGGCGTCCAGCAGGCGGCCCTCGCCCGCGGCGACCCCGATCGCGATGCGGGCGAGCGGCAGGGCGTGCTGGGGCGCGTTGTCGTGGGTGCCGAAGTTTTCGAGGGCGTCGGCCAGCTGAACGGAGGCTTCGGCCAGTTCGCCTCGTACGAGGGCGAGTTCGGCGCGGATGCGGGCGTGGAAGCCGCGTGGCTTGGCACTCTGGCCGACGCGCCGGGACCGGGAGGCCGCCTCGGCGGCCTCCTCCCAACGGCCCAGGGTGAACAGCGACTCGGCGAGGTTGCCCCACACCCAGGCCTCGCTGTCCAGCAGGCCGAAGCGCCGGGTGAAGGCGATCCCCTGCTCCATGAGCGGCACGGCCTCGCGGGAGCGGCCGACGGACTCCAGCTCGGAGGGCAGGTTGACGTAGGAGCGGCCGGCGACGGCGGCGATGCCGTCGCCGACCGTGCGCCTGTTGACCTCGTACATCTCGGCTAGGCCCGCCTCGACGTCGCCGGCCTGGACCATGAGGCCACCCAGGGTGAGCCGCGCGGTCATCTCGATCTCGCAGGCGCCGACCATGCGCGCGTACTCCACGGCCCGTTCGGCGGCCGAGAGGGCGTCGGGGCCCGGCACGTGCACCATGGACCACTGGGCGACGTTGGCCAGCACCTCCGCGTGCACCTCGGACGGCGGCAGCCCGCGCACCAGTTCCTGCGCGGTGCCCAGTTCCTGCCAGCCGTCGCCGTGGGCCTTCGCCTGGACCAGCTTGGAGCGCTGGATCCAGAACCAGGCGGCCCGGAGGGGGTCGTTCTCGTCCTCCAGGAGGCGCAGCGCCCGCTTGGTGATCTTCAAGGCGCGGTCCCGTTCCCCGCAGAAGCGGCCCGCGACGGCGGCCTCTGCCATCAGGTCGAGGAAGGCCAGCGGGGTGGTCGCCGGATCGCAGCCGCAGGGAGGGTAGATCTCGGTGTAGTCGACGGGCCGCAGCCGGGCCCGCGCCTCTTCCGGCGCGGCGTCCCACAGCTCCATCGCCCGTTCCAGCAGCCGCAGTTGCTCGCTGTAGGCGTGTCGGGCGCGGGCCGCGACGGAGGCGTCCAGGACGGCGGGCAGGGCCTTGGCCGGGTCGTGGGCGTGGTACCAGTAGCTGGCCAGCCGCATGACGCGCTGGTCGGCGGGGACGAGGGTCGGGTCGGCCTCCAGGGCTTCGGCGTAGCGGCGGTTGAGGCGGGAGCGCTCGCCGGGCAGCAGGTCGTCGCTGACGGCCTCGCGCACCAGGGAGTGCCGGAAGCGGTAGCCGTCGCCGGTGTGGGCGGCGATGAGGATGTTGGCGTTCACGGCGCCCCGCAGCGCCTCGATGAGGTCGTCCTCGCTCAGCCGGGCCACGGCCGCGAGCAGCCGGTGTTCGACGGTGGACCCGCCCTCGGCGGCGATCCTGACGATCCGCTGGGCGGGCTCGGGCAGCGTCTCGACCCGGACGAGCAGCAGGTCGCGCAGGGAGTCGCTGAGGCTGGTGCGGCAGCCCTCGTGGGCCGCGACGGCGAGTTCCTCGACGAAGAAGGCGTTGCCGTCGGAGCGTTCGAAGATCTCGTCGACCTGGACCGGGTCCGGTTCGGTGGCGAGGATGCCGGCGATCTGGCGGCCCACTTCCTGCCGGGTGAAGCGGGCGAGTTCGAGGCGGCGGACCGTGCGCAGCCGGTCGAGTTCGGCCAGCAGCGGCCGTAGCGGGTGGCGGCGGTGGATGTCGTCGGAGCGGTAGGTGGCCAGGACGACGAGACGGCCGGTGCGCAGGGTGCGCAGCAGGTAGGCGAGCAGGTGCCGGGTGGAGGCGTCGGCCCAGTGCAGGTCCTCCAGGGCGACGACGACGGTGTGGTCGGCGGCGACGCGCTCCAGCAGGCGGGCGGTGAGTTCGAAGAGGCGGGCCATGCCCTCCTCGTCGTGCCGGCCGCCTCGCGCGGGGGCCGGCTCGCCGAGTTCGGGCAGCAGCCGGGCGAGCTCCTCCTCCTGTCCGGTGGCCGCGGCGGCGAACTCGCCGGGCAGTTCGCGGCGCAGGGCGCGCAGGGCGGCGGAGAAGGGCGCGAACGGTAGTCCGTCGGCGCCGATCTCCACGCAGCCGCCGAGCGCCACGACGGCGCCGGCGTGAATGGCGGCGCCGGCGAACTCCTCGACCAGGCGGGTCTTGCCGACGCCCGCCTCACCGCCGAGCAGCAGGGCCTGCGGCTCTCCCCGGGCCGCGCGGGCGAGCGCGTCGTGCAGCGTGCCCAACTCGTCGGCGCGGCCGACGAACACCGGACAGACGGACCTGGTCTCCACATGCCCGAGCATCGCACGCGGGTCCGACAGCGCGGCACCTGTTTTCCCCACGGCAGCCGGACGCACATGCGGGAGGCCCCGGCCCACTCCCGTGGAGCCGGGGCCGTCCTGACCGCCGGTGTCCGGCCGGCCTGTGTTCACGCCGCGCGGGTGAACCGGTGCCGGTGCGGGCCGCGGGTATGGGGCTCCGCCTCGGCGGTTCGTCCGCCGGCCGAGCGGCGGGCGGCACGGCGGGCGCGCAGAGCCTCGCGGGCCAGGCGCTCCTCCTCGGCGCGGCGGCCGAGTTCGGCGGAGCGCAGTTGGTGCAGTTCGTAGTGGAACATGGTCTCTCCCCGGTGAGCGGTGGTTTCGGCGTCGCTTTCCGCGATGCCCCCACTGTCGTCTCCCAGGGGCCCGGCCACATCGGGAGAGTTCCGCATCTTCCCCGTCCGGGGTGCCTTAGGCGCGCGTGCCGGGGCCGCGGGGCAGCCGTAAGGCACCGGTGGACACGGGTAAGCCAGGCTCTCCCGGGATCTCGCGGAACACGGAGTCGGCGGCGACCGCGCCCGGCCGTCTCAACGACCGTCGCGTGCGCGTGCCTCACGCCACTCGGGGGCGAGCACCGCCCACACCTCCATGTCCTGGCGCACGCCCCGGTAGGGGAAGCTCTCGCGCAGGACGCCCTCGCGGGTCAGCCCCAGCCGTCGCGCCACGTTGACGCTCGCCTCGTTGGCCGAGGAGGCGTGCCACTCCACGCGGTGCATGCCCCGCTCGTCGAACGCCCAGTCGATGAGCACCCGCGCCCCTCGCGTGACGAGTCCCCGCCTGGTGCCGGCCGGTTCCAGCCAGCAGCCGATCTCACAGGTGCCGGTGGCCGCGTCGAAGACGCGGAACAGCAGCCCGCCGACCAGCTTGCCCTCCAGCCACAGCCCGTGCAGGAAGCCGCTGTCGGCGGCGTGCTTGTCGGCGTACGACTGGAGGATGGCCCGCGCGGAGTCCACGTCCGTGGCGTTCGCGCCGAACGGGATGTGCCGCGTGATGAACTCCCGTCCCCTCTCCAGGTGCGCGAGGAACTCCTCGGCGTGCCATGGCTCCAGCGGCCGCAGTTCGGCTCCCTCGTCACCCAGAGGTATCGCGTACATCCTGCTGCGTCTCCTTCGCCAGTTCGTCCTCGACGTCCCTGAGCCTCTCATGCGCCACGCGGCACTCGGGCGGCTCGATGCTGATCCGGGGCAGCACGCGGTCGAGCCGGCGCGGCAGCCACCAGTTGGCGCGGCCGAGCAGGTGCATCAGGGCGGGCACCAGCAGGGTGCGCAGCACGAAGGCGTCGAGGGCGACGGCGGAGGCGAGCGCGATGCCGAACATGGCGATCACACGGTCGCCGCTGAGTACGAAGGCGAGGAAGACCGAGATCATGATGACCGCGGCGGAGTTGATCACCCGGCTGGTCTCCGCGAGGCCGACGCGGACGGCCCGCCGGTTGTCGCCGGTCTCCAGCCACTCCTCGTACATCCGGCTGACCAGGAAGACCTGGTAGTCCATGGAGAGCCCGAAGAGCACCGAGACCATGATCACGGGCAGGAAGGGCTCGATCGGTCCGGCCCGGCCGAGGCCGAGGAACTCGCTGCCCCAGCCCCATTGGAAGATCGTGACGACGACGCCGAACGCGGCGGCGACGGCGGCTATGTTCATCACGGCGGCCTTCAGCGGGATGCCGAGGGACCGGAAGGCGAGCAGCAGCAGTACGCAGCCGAGGCCGACCACCACGCCGACGAACAGCGGCAGTCTGCCGATGATCACGCCGGCGAAGTCGTCGTACCCGGCGGTGACCCCGCCGACGTGCAGGTCGAGCGTGGTGCCGGTCTGGGCGCGCGGCAGCACGTCGGTGCGCAGCCGGTGGACGAGGTCGCTGGTGCGCTGGGACTGCGGCGCGGAGTCCGGAACCACGTTCAGGTAGGCCATGGTGCCGCCGGAGTTGTAGGTCACCGGGGTCACCGCGGCGACGCCCTCGGTGGCGCGCAGGGTGGTGTCGAGGTTGTCCAGGGCGAGTCTGCCCTCGGCCCCTTCCACCCGGGTCACCAGGGTGAGCGGCCCGTTGACGCCCGGCCCGAAGCCCTCGGCGACGAGGTCGTACGCCTTCCGAGTGGTCGCCGTCCTCGGGTCGTTGCCCTGGTCGGAGGTGCCGAGGTGGAGGGAGAGCGTGGGCAGGGCCAGCACGGTGACGACGGCGAGGGCGACGAGGCCGAGCGCCTTGGGATGGCGTTCGACGAACGCCGACCAGCGGGCGGCGAACCCGGTGGGCACCTCGGGCTCGGGCCCGTGTTCGGCCAGGCGGCGCCGTTCACGGCGGCTGAGGGCGCGCGGGCCGATGAAGGACAGCAGCGCGGGCAGCAGGGTCACCGAGGCGGCGACGGTGAGGACGACGGTCAGCGAGGCGGCGACCGCCACGCCGTTGAGGAAGCCCAGCCGCAGGATGAGCATGCCGAGCAGGGCGATGCAAACCGTGGCACCCGCGAAGACGACGGCGCGTCCGGTGGTGGCGACGGCGTTCGTGACCGCCTCGGTGGGGCTGAGTCCGCGTTTCAGTCCGCGCCGGTGCCGGGTGACGATGAACAGCGCGTAGTCGATGCCGACGCCGAGTCCGACCAGCATGCCCAGCATGGGCGCGAAGTCGGCGACCGTCATGGCGTGGCCGAGGAGTCCGATGGCGGCGTGGGCGGTGCCCACGCTCAGCAGCGCGGTGGCGATGGGCAGCACGGCCGCGGCCAGCGAGCCGAAGGCGATGAGCAGCACCCCGGCGGCGACGAGCACGCCGACGATCTCGGCGGTGTGGTCGCCGGAGGCCGCGGTGAGGCTGATCGCGCTGCCGCCGAGTTCCACCTGGAGCCCGCCGGTCTCGGCCGCCTTGGCCGCTTCGACCACGGCCTCGGCCTGGGGCTTGGTGATGTCCTGGGACGGACGGGTGAAGGTGACGGTGGCGTACGCGGTGTGCCCGTCGGGGCTGATCTGCTCGGAGCCCTGGGCCTCCGGGTCCTTGTAGGGGCTGGTCACGGACGCCACCTGGGGCAGGGCGGCGATCTTGTCCAGGGTGCGGGTCATCGTCTGCTCGACGTCCGGGGCGCGCACCGTGCCGGACGTGGTGTGCCAGACGACGGTGTCGCTGTCGCCGCCGAGTCCCGGGAAGCCCTCCTTGAGCAGCTGGGTGGCGCGTCCCGACTCGGTGCCGGGGACCTCGTAGTCGTTGGAGTAGGCGGACCCGGTGACCGAGGCGGCCGCGGTGACCCCGCCGAAGGCAAGGAGCCAGAGCAGTACGACGACAAGGCGGTGCCGGACACACCAGCGCGCTAGGGCTGCCACGAACGTGCTCCCAGGGGATGTGTGGATCTTTGACCGGGAACAGTCGTCCATGATCGGAACAGCCCGCAAAGAACGCATGAGCAATCTGAGGACACTCTTGCAGGCGAATCTGATCGTTTAGCCTGTTCGTGGGCTGATTCACATCAGTGCGACCCAATTCACAGGACAAACAGATGAGGCCTGTCGTCCCGCCGGCTGCACATCCTCACTGTCAGTCGAGCTGGTCGCCGAGCGCCATCACCATCACCCCGGCGATCAGCAGCCACAGTGCGCGCCGGGTACGTCCCCGGGCGCCGACGAGGGCCGCCACGGCACAGACGGCGGCGCCGGCGGCGTAGACGGCCGGGACGAGCGCGGAGGCCGAGCCGGACAGCCGCAGCAGCGAGGCGGCGAGTCCGGTGAGCGTCAGCAGGGCCCCGGCTCCGGCCGCCGTCCACCGGGCGCGGCATGCGACCTCCGCGCGGTCCTCCACCTCGCCCTCGGCGCCGTCCTCGCCCTCGGCGCCGCCGTCCACGACACCGTCCTGGCCCACGTCGACGTCACCCTCGGCGTGGTCCTCCGTCCCGGCCGCCTCGACGTCGTCGGCCCCGGATATCTCGGGGTGCGTTTCGGAATCGGCGCGTCCACTCATGGCGCGCGAGCGTAGCGCCTCCGTGCGACGGCACCGACAGGGGGCGGGACCCCTCGCCGGCACGACTCGGGGGGTGCATCGGGCCGATGCACCCCCCGACATGGTTCGCGGGCTCAGCCCTCGACGCCGAGCTTCTCCAGGATCAGCTCCTTGACGCGGGCCGCGTCGGCCTGGCCGCGGGTGGCCTTCATGACCGCGCCGACCAGGGCGCCGGCCGCTGCCACCTTGCCGCCGCGGATCTTGTCCGCGATGGCCGGGTTCCCGGCGATGGCCTCGTCGACGGCGGCGGTCAGCGCGCCCTCGTCGGAGACCACCTTCAGGCCGCGCTTGTCGACGACCTCATCCGGGGTGCCCTCGCCGGCGAGGACGCCCTCGATGACCTGGCGGGCCAGCTTGTCGTTCAGATCGCCCTTGGCGACCAGCTCGGTGACCCGGGCGACCTGCGCCGGCGTGATCGACAGCTCGTCCAGCGCCTTGCCAGACTCGTTGGCGGCACGCGCGAGCTCGCCCATCCACCACTTACGGGCGGAGGCGGCGTCCGCGCCGGCGTCGATCGTGGCGACGATCGGTTCGAGGGCGCCGGCGTTGAGGATCGCCTGCATGTCGGCGGCCGAGACGCCCCACTCCTCGCGGAGCCGGTTGCGACGCACCAGCGGCAGCTCGGGCAGCCCGGCGCGGATCTCCTCGACCCACTCGCGCGAGGGCGCCACCGGGACCAGGTCCGGTTCGGGGAAGTACCGGTAGTCCTCGGCCTCCTCCTTGGTCCGGCCTGAGGTCGTCGACCCGGTGTCCTCGTGGAAGTGGCGGGTCTCCTGGATCACCGTGCCGCCGCCGGAGAGCACGGCGGCGTGGCGCTGGATCTCGTAGCGGGCCGCGCGCTCCACGGACCGCAGCGAGTTGACGTTCTTCGTCTCGGAGCGGGTGCCGAACTTGTCGGCGCCCTTCGGCATCAACGACAGGTTGACGTCGCAGCGCATCTGGCCCATCTCCATCCGGGCCTCGGACACGCCGAGCGCCCGGATGAGCTCGCGCAGCTCACGGACGTAGGCCTTGGCCACCTCCGGGGCACGCTCGCCGGCGCCGGTGATCGGCTTGGTGACGATCTCGATCAGCGGGATGCCGGCGCGGTTGTAGTCCAGCAGCGAGTGGGACGCGCCGTGGATGCGGCCGGTGGCGCCGCCGACGTGCGTCGACTTGCCGGTGTCCTCCTCCATGTGGGCGCGCTCGATCTCCACGCGGAAGGTCTCGCCGTCCTCCAGCTGCACGTCGAGGTAGCCGTTGAAGGCGATCGGCTCGTCGTACTGGGAGGTCTGGAAGTTCTTCGGCATGTCCGGATAGAAGTAGTTCTTCCGGGCGAAGCGGCACCACTCGGCGATCTCGCAGTGCAGCGCGAGGCCGATCTTGATGGCGGACTCCACGCCGGTCGCGTTGACGACCGGGAGCGCGCCGGGCAGGCCGAGGCAGGTCGGGCAGGTCTGCGTGTTCGGCTCGGCGCCGAGCGCGGTCGAACAGCCGCAGAACATCTTGGTGGCGGTGCCGAGTTCGACATGGACCTCGAGGCCCATGACGGGGTCGTACGACGCCAGCGCGTCCTCGTACGACACCAGGTCGGTCGTGGTGGTCACGGTGAAAACTTCCCTCTCAGCCCAGCAGGACGTCGTCGTCGCCCAGCCGCTTCAGCTCGCGGTAGAGAATGGCGAGGCCGGTGACGATCGCTACGGCGGACACGGTGGCGTCGACCAGGCGCAGCGTGTCGTGCTCGGCGCGGGCCTTCTTGATCTGCTTGGCGACACCGACCGCGCCGAACGCGGTGGTGGCCATGGACAGGTACGTACCGGACTTGGACTTCTTGAAGCCCTTGGCCTTGGCGAGTGCCTTACTCACAGCGACGGAGCCTCCTCGAGCAGCGGGTGTCCCCACTTTTCCACGAAGGCGGCCTCGACGGCGGCACCCACCTTGTACAGCCGGTCGTCCTTCATCACCGGGGCGATGATCTGCAGGCCGACCGGGAGGTTGTCCTCCGGGGCGAGGCCGCAGGGCAGCGACATGGCCGCGTTGCCCGCCAGGTTGGTCGGGATGGTGCACAGGTCGGCGAGGTACATCGCCATCGGGTCGTCGGCGCGCTCGCCGATCGCGAAGGCGGTGGTCGGGGTCGTCGGGGAGACGATCACGTCGACCTGCTCGAACGCCTTGTCGAAGTCCCGCTTGATCAGGGTGCGGACCTTCTGGGCGCTGCCGTAGTACGCGTCGTAGTAGCCGGAGCTCAGCGCGTACGTGCCGAGCATGATCCGGCGCTTGACCTCGGCGCCGAAGCCCTCCTCGCGGGTGAGGGAGGTGACCTCCTCGGCGGAGCGCGTGCCGTCGTCGCCGGTGCGCAGGCCGTAGCGCAGGCCGTCGAAGCGGGCCAGGTTGGACGAGCACTCGGACGGCGCGATCAGGTAGTACGCCGACAGGGCCAGGTCGAAGGACGGGCAGTCCAGCTCGACGATCTCGGCGCCCAGCTCCTTGAGCAGCTCGACGGACTCGTCGAACCGCTGGATGACGCCGGCCTGGTAGCCCTCGCCGCGGAACTGCTTGACGACGCCGACGCTCATGCCCGCGACGCTGCCGTTGCGGGCGGCCTCCACGACCGGCGGGACCGGCTCGTCGATGGAGGTGGAGTCGAGCGGGTCGTGCCCGGCGATCACCTCGTGCAGCAGGGCCGCGTCCAGGACCGTACGGGCGCAGGGGCCGCCCTGGTCGAGGGAGGAGGAGAAGGCGACCATGCCGTGGCGGGAGACCGCGCCGTACGTCGGCTTGACGCCGACCGTGCCGGTGACGGCGGCCGGCTGGCGGATGGAACCGCCGGTGTCGGTGCCGATGGCGAGCGGAGCCTGGTAGGAGGCGAGCGCGGCGCTCGACCCGCCGCCGGAGCCACCGGGGATCCTGGTGAGGTCCCAGGGGTTGCCGGTGGGCCCGTAGGCGCTGTTCTCGGTGGAGGACCCCATGGCGAACTCGTCCATGTTGGTCTTGCCGAGGATCACCACGTCGGCGTCCTTCAGCCGCTTGGTGAGCGTCGCGTCGTACGGCGGGATCCAGCCCTCGAGGATCTTGGAGCCGACCGTGGTCGGCACGCCCTCGGTGGTGAAGATGTCCTTGAGCGCGAGCGGCACGCCGGCCAGCGGGCCGAGCTTCTCGCCGCGCGCCCGCTTCTCGTCGACGGCGCGGGCCTGGGCGAGCGCGCCCTCGCGGTCGACGTGCAGGAAGGCGTGCACCTTCTCGTCGACGGCCTCGATCCGGGCCAGGTGGGCCTCGGTGACCTCGACGGCCGTGAGCTCGCCGGAGGCGATCTTCTCGGCGGTCTCGGCGGCGGTGAGCCTGATGATGCTGTTCAGGTCCGTCACGGCTCTCACTCCTCACCCAGGATCTGCGGCACCTTGAAACGCTGCTGCTCCTGGGCCGGGGCGCCGGACAGCGCCTGCTCGGAGGTGAGCGACGGACGGACCTCGTCCGCGCGCATGACGTTGGTCAGCGGCAGCGGGTGGGAGGTCGGCGGTACGTCTTGGTCGGCGACCTCGCTGACGCGGGCCACCGCGCCGATGATGTCGTCCAGCTGTCCCGCGAGGTGGTCGAGTTCCTCGGGCTTCAGCTCCAGACGCGCCAGCCGGGCGAGGTGGGCGACCTCCTCGCGCGTGATGCCAGGCATGCAGCGATCCTCTGGGGTGAGTGTGTGTGCTTTGGGCCCAATCCTATGGGGCGGGGCGGGGTGGCCGTGAAACGGTTTGCCGGACCCCGCCCCCAGGGCCGGCACTCAGCGGCGTCCGTCCCAGGCCTCGCTCCTCAAGAAGTGATTGTCGTACAGGTCCTGCACCTCCAGCAGGCTCTCCGGGGTGGCCTCGCCCAGGCGGACGCGCTGGAGGTGGCGGAAGTATTCGAAGCGCTCGACGCCCGGGGTGATGACGATGAGGAGGTCGGCCCGGCGACCGGGGGCGGCGGCGAAGGCATGCGGCCGACCCGGCGGGACGACGACCAGGTCGCCGCGCTGGGCGGTGACGATGTCGTCGCCGGACAGCAGCTGGGCCTCACCGTCGAGCACGTAGAACATCTCGGCCGAGTTGCGGTGCACATGCGGGCGGGCGCCGTCGGCGCCCTCGGCGAGCGTGACCCGCAAGGTGGACAGCGCGCCGCCACTGGCGCTGCTGTCGGCGAGCAGCTTGACGGCGACCGGGTCGCCGCCGAGCACCTCGGCCTCGGCGTCACGGACCAGCACGGTTTCGTCGAACTTCGGCACGAACAGCGACATGATGCGACTCCCCCTGTCGGATGTGCTCAGAGCGCGAAGAGCAGTGCGGCGCTGAGCAGTACAACGAGCGCGGTGGCGAAATGGATCCCGAAGGCGACGGCCTTCGTGCCGCCGTTGCGCAGCACTATCAGGGTGTCGCCGAGCGGCACGAGCGCCACGGCGGCCATGGACCACGCCGCGGCATGGGCTCCGGCGAAGGCCAGCAGGACGAGGCCCAACAGCCCGAAGGTGCCGTCCCGCAGGCCCTTGATCGACAGATAGGCGCGGGCGTCGCCGCGCGGGTCGGCCGGGACGCCGTAGCCGGCCGCCGCGGGGCCGGGCCGGAACAGGAAGCGGTAGCCGAGGAACACACAGAACAGATCGAGCAGGACGGCCAGGGTGTACGCGGTGACGGTCATGCCTCTCCCTTGCTAGCAACGCTAGGAATGAGATCGAAGCTAGCAGAACTTCGGCAGAAGTTCTAGCACTGCTAGAATCCGGGGTCATGTCGATCCAGACGCGCCGGGAGCGCGACCGAGCGGAGCGCGAGCGGCTGATCGTGACCGCCGCACGGGAGCTGGCGGAGGCCGAGGGATGGGACGCGGTGACCACCCGCCGGCTGGCCGCTGAGATCGAGTACAGCCAGCCGGTCCTCTACAGCCACTTCAAGGGCAAGGACGCGATCATGGCGGCGGTCGCCGTCCAGGGTTGCGCGGAGCTGGCCGCCGAGATGCGCACGGCCCGTGAGGCGGCCGACGGCACGCGCGGGGCGCTGGCGGCGGTGGGCGAGGCGTACACCGCCTTCGCCCGGCGGCGGCCCGCGCTCTACGACGTGATGTTCACGCACACGGTGGACCTGCCGTTCGCGACGCCCGAGGCTCCGCCGGCTCTGCAGGAGGCGTTCGGTGAGCTCCTGCGGGCCGTCGAGCCGATCACGGCGAAGGGCGAGGACCCGGGCCTGCTGACGGAGACGTACTGGGCCGGGCTGCACGGCCTGGTGACCCTGATGCGCAGCGGCCGGCTGCCGGAGCATGCCCACGAGCGCCGGCTCGCGTTGCTGATCGGTCACTTCGTGCCGCACGGCATCCGCTGAGCAGGGCGGGCCCGGCCCCCTCTCAGCACCGGCGGACGGGCGGGAAGGTCACTCGTCGGCCGCCGCAGCGGGCAGCGCGGCGGCGGGGCGCTGCCAGCCGCGTGAACCGCGCGCCCGCAGCCACGCCGTCGTCTCCTCAGGCGGCATCGCGGCCGCGACGAGCCAGCCCTGCACGGCATCGCAGCCGAGGTCCCGCAGCCGTTCCCAGGTCTCGTCGTCCTCGACGCCCTCCGCGACGACCAGCAGACCGAGGGAGTGCGCGAGGTCGACGGTGCAGCGCACGATCTCGGCGTCCTCCGTGTCGACCGCCAGCCGGGCCACGAACGAGCGGTCGATCTTCAGCTCGCTCACCGGCAGCCGGCGCAGGTGCACCAGCGAGGAGTAGCCGGTGCCGAAGTCGTCCAGCGACATCTTCACGCCGTGCCCGGTCAGGGCGTGCAGGGTGTCGGCGGCCCGCTGCGGGTCCTCCAGCAGGACGTGCTCGGTGATCTCCAGCTGGAGCGCTCCGGCCGGCACGCCGTGCCGGGCCAGCCGGGCGGCCACGGAACCGGCGAAGCCGGGGATGTGCACATCGCGCGGGGAGACGTTGACCGCGACCGGGACGTACAGGCCCTGGGCCCGCCAGCGGGCGACCTGGGCGAGCGCGGTCTCCAGGACGTACTCCGTCAGATGGGGCATCAGCCCCGAGGACTCGGCGATCGCTATGAACTCGTCCGGCGGCACCCTGCCGCGCTCGGGGTGCACCCAGCGGACCAGCGCCTCCAGGCCCGCGACCTGTCCGTCGAAGCGGACCTTCGGCTGGTAGTGCAGTTCGACCTCGTGGGCGTCGAGGGCACGGCGCAGGTCGCCCAGCAGCCCCAGCCGGTCGGGGGTGTTGGAGTCCCGCTTGGACTCGTAGACCTCCACACCCGTGCGGTCCCGCTTGGCCTGGTACATCGCCACGTCCGCCCGGCGCAGCATCCCTTCGGCGTCCAGGGCGTGGTCGGGGAAGACGGCGACTCCCGCGCTGGCCTCCAGGACCAGGGTGAGTCCGTCAAGGTCGAGCGGGGAGCTGAGGACGGTGACCAGTGCGCGCGCGATACGGGTCGCGGACGTCGTGGAGTCGGCGACCGGCAGCAGCACGGCGAACTCGTCGCCGCCGAGCCGCGCCGCCTCAGCCCCGCGCGGCAGCGCCTGCCGCAGCCGGTCGGCGATCTGCAACAGCAGCCGGTCCCCGGCGAGATGACCGAGTGTGTCGTTGACCGAACGGAACCGGTCCAGGTCGATCAGCATCAGCGCGGACCGGGCGCCGATGCGTTCGGCGTCGTCCAGGGCGGTCCAGATGCGCTCCAGCAGCCACTGCCGGTTGGGCAGTCCGGTCAGCGGGTCGCGCAGCTGTTCCTCGGCCCGGGCGCGGGCCATCCACAGGGTGGAATCGAGGGCGACGAGCGGGATGGCGAACAGCGGCAGCAGGACGGGTTTGGCCACGGCGACGACGCAGACCAGCGGGGAGATGCCGAGCAGGGCGACGGCGACCAGGCCCTGTCTGATCACGGCGGTGCGGGGGACGGTGGGCACTCCGGCGGTGCGGGAGTTGTGCACGTACCACAGCAGGGCGCGGGTGACCAGGAGGTAGGCGCCGGCCGCCAGCACCACCTGAGGCACGGTGGAGGCGGTCCAACCGCCCGGGGCCCAGGGGCTCTCCACGGTGGGTACGCGGCCGAAGGCGCCCAGCACCAGGGCGCCGGCGCCGATGCCGAGGATGTCCACCGCCCCGTGCAGCACGCCCTGCCGCCAGCGGTGGCGCCGGGCTATGCCGACCAGGACGACGACGGTGAGGCTGACCATGCCTGCGGGCACCCAGCCGTAGAGCAGCAGCACGGCGACGGTGAGGGTGGCGCCGGAGCCGGTGCCGCCCCACCAGCGGGCCCGGCCGAGCATGACCAGGTGACCTACGATGAGGCCGGTGAGCAGGGCCAGGGACCAGCCGACCGTGCCGGACGGGAAGAGCGCGTGGTGGTCGGTGAACGCCTGGTACACGCCGGCGCACAGGGCGGACCCGGCCACCACGACGATCGCCACGGGCAACACGGAGCGGGGCCGGTGCCGTTCGGGTTCGGCGCCGGGCAGTCCGGAGAAACGTTCGACGGCCGTGTGTGCGGAGGCGCGGGCGCGCGCGACGGTGTACTGTCCGGCAACGCGTCCGGCGCGCTCCATCGCGCCCGCACGCTCCGGCGTCCGCCCCCGTCTCCCCCGCCATGCGTCGGCCATCCGGCGCAGCCGTGAGTGCGGGGCGGCGCTCTCGGTCGGTTCCATTCCCGTCCCTCTCACAGCCGGCGGTGCCCACGCCACGCGGCCCGATGCCCCACTACCCCTGGACGGCACCGCGCTGGAAAACCTTCCACGTACTCCTGACGAGCACGGGGATGCCCCGGCCGCGGTTGGGCACGGCGGGCGCACAGCTCAACAGTAGGCCGCGGAAGGCTTCCACGGGCAGCGGTCGTCGACGGTTGCCCGAATGCGCCCCGGCCACCCGTATGCATCTGGTATGCGCCGAACGGGCGGAGTTCAACCCCCTACTCGCCGGCCGGAAGCGCGACTTCGGCCGCCGCGTCCGGTCCGCGCTCCAGGAGGACGCCGAAACCGTCCTCGTTCAGCACGGGCACCTTGAGTTGCATCGCCTTGTCGTGCTTCGAACCGGGGTTGTCGCCCACGACCACGAAGGAGGTCTTCTTCGAGACCGAGCCGGTCACCTTCGCTCCCCGGCTCTGCAGCGCCTCCTTGGCGCCGTCGCGGGTGAACTGCTCCAGGGTGCCGGTCACCACGACCGTCAAGCCCTCGAGCGGACGCGGGCCTTCGCCCTCGCCGGAGCTCTCCTCCTCCATGCGGACGCCGGCCTCCCGCCACTTGCGCAGGATCTCCTGGTGCCACTCCTCCGCGAACCACTCCTTGAGCGAGGCGGCGATGATCGGGCCGACGCCCTCCGTGTTCGCCAACTCCTCCTCACCGGCCTGCTCGATGCGGTCGATGGAGCGGAACTCCCGGGCCAGCGCCTGGGCCGCGACCGGTCCGACGTGACGGATCGACAGGCCGGTGAGCACACGGGCGAGCGGGCGCTGCTTGGCGGACCGGATGTTCTCCAGCATCGCGAGCGCGTTCTTCTTGGGCTCGCCCTGCTGGTTGGCGAAGACCGTGACGACCTTCTCCTCGCCGGTCTTCGGGTCGCGCTTGGGCAGTCCGCTGTCCTGGTCGAGGACGTAGGCCTTGATGGGGAGCAGCTGCTCCACCGTCAGGTCGAACAGGTCGCCCTCGTCCTTCAGCGGCGGCTCCGCGGGCTCGAGCGGCTTGGTGAGGGCGGCCGCGGCGACATAGCCGAAGTGCTCGACGTCCAGCGCCTTGCGGCCCGCGAGGTAGAACAGGCGCTCGCGCAACTGGGCCGGGCACGCCCGCGCGTTGGGGCAGCGCAGATCGACGTCGCCCTCTTTCATCGGCCTGAGCGGCGTACCGCACTCGGGGCACTCGGAGGGCATCACGAACTCGCGCTCGCCGCCGTCGCGCAGGTCGACGACCGGCCCGAGGATCTCCGGGATGACGTCACCGGCCTTGCGCAGCACGACCGTGTCGCCGATGAGCACGCCCTTGGCCTTGACGACGTCCTGGTTGTGCAGGGTGGCGAACTCGACCTCGGAACCGGCCACCGTGACCGGCTCGACCTGCGCGTACGGCGTGACCCGGCCGGTCCGGCCCACGCCCACCCGGATGTTGACGAGCTTGGTGTTGACCTCCTCCGGCGCGTACTTGTACGCGATCGCCCAGCGCGGCGCGCGGGAGGTGGAACCCAGGCGGCCCTGGAGCGGGATCTCGTCGAGCTTGACGACGACGCCGTCGATCTCGTGTTCCACGGAGTGGCGGTTCTCGCCGTAGTGGGCGATGAACGCGCGGACGCCGTCGAGATCGTCGACGACGCTGTTGTGCCGGGAGGTGGGCAGGCCCCAGGACCTCAGCAGTTCGTAGGCCTCGGAGAGGCGGGTGAGGCCGTCGTACCCCTCCAGGGCGCCGATGCCGTGGACGACCATGTGCAGCGGCAGCGTCGCGGTGACCTTGGGGTCCTTCTGGCGCAGCGAACCGGAGGCGGAGTTGCGGGGGTTGGCGTACGGCTTCTCGCCGGCCGCGACCCGGCGGGCGTTGAGGTCCTGGAAGGCCTCCATGGGGAAGTAGACCTCCCCGCGGATCTCCACCAGCTTCGGCACGCGGTCGCCGCTCAGCCGGTGCGGGATCTCGGCGATCGTCATCACGTTGGGCGTGATGTCCTCGCCGACGCGGCCGTCGCCGCGGGTGGCCGCGCGGGTGAGCCTGCCGTCCTCGTAGGTCAGGTTGACCGCGAGGCCGTCGACCTTGAGCTCGCACAGGAAGTGGTGACCGGTGGTGCCGACGTCCTTGGCGACGCGGTCCGCCCAGGCGGCGAGCCCCTCGTCGTCGAAGACGTTGTCGAGGGAGAGCATCCGCTGGCGGTGCTCGACCTCGGCGAGGTCCGTCTCGTAGGCCACGGCGACCTTCTGGGTCGGCGAGTCGGGCGTGCGCAGCTCCGGGTACTCCTCCTCCAGCGCCTCCAGGGAGCGCAGGAGCTGGTCGAACTCGGCGTCGCTGATGACGGGAGCGTCTTTGACGTAGTACCGGAAGCGGTGCTCCTCGACCTGCTCCGCGAGCCGCGCGTGCTTCTGCCGTGCCTCGACGGGCACCGCTGTTTCCGCTTGCTGCTTGTCGCCGGCCACCGTGTTGTCCTCCCGTTACTCTGGGTTGTCCGCGAGCGATCTCGCCGCCCGGACGCAGTGGGCGAGCGCCTGGCGCGCGTACGCCGGGGAAGCGCCCGCGAGTCCGCACACCGGGGTGACCGTGACCGCCTCGGCGAGAAGCTCCGGCCGCAGCCCCAGCCTGCGCCACATCGTCCTGACACCCATGACGCTACCGGCAGGGTCTGACAACGGGCCGTCCGTGCCGGGGACGACACCGGCGAAGAGCCGGGTGCCCGCCTCGACCGCTTCTCCGATCGCCTCGTCATCACGCTCAGTGAGGAGCGAGACGTCGAGGGAGACCGCCGCGGCGCCCGCGCGGCGCAGCAGGGCGAGCGGGACGTCGGGCGCGCACGAGTGGACCACGACGGGCCCCTGGTCGTGCGCCCCGAGGACGTCCCGGAGCGTGGCCTCGACGATCTGCCGGTCGACGGCGCGGTGGGTCCGGTAGCCGCTGGCGGTCCGCACCTGCCCGCGCAGGACGGCGGTCAGGGACGGTTCGTCGAGCTGGAGGACGAGCCGGGCGCCGGGAACGCGCCGGCACACCTCCGCGAGGTGGAGCCGCAGCCCCTCGGCGAGCGAGGCGGCCAGGTCCCGGCAGGCGCCGGCGTCGGACAGGACCGCCTCGCCGTTCTTGAGCTCCAGGGCGGCGGCCAGCGTCCACGGCCCCACCGCCTGCACCTTCAGCGCGCCCTCGTAACCCTGGGTGAACTCCTCCAGGGCGTCGAGGTCCTCCCCGAGCCACGACCGCGCCCGCCTGGTGTCCCGGCCCGGCCGGTCGCCGAGCCGCCAGCCGCTGGGCTCCACGCGCGCGTACAGCTCGGCGAGCATCCCCGTGGTACGCCCGATCATGTCGGCGCCGGGCCCGCGTGCGGGCAGCTCGGGCAGGAAGGGGAAGTCCTCGAAGGTGCCGGTGACGGTCTTGACGGCCTCCTGGGCGTCCCCACCGGGCATGGACCCGACGCCGGTGGCGGCACCGAACCTGAACTGGCTGTTCTCGCTCACCCGGGAAGCCTACGCAACCCTGCGGGGGCGGGGCCCCCTCAGGGGGCGGCAGCCGCCGGGAACCGCCCGCGGCCTTCCGTCACCGGCCCGGGCGGACCGTCAGGTCGTTGACCTCAGCGTCCCGCGGCAGATCGAGCGCCATGACGATGGTCGTGGCGACGGAGTCGGGGTCGATCCACTTCCCGGGGTCGTACTCCTTGCCCTCCTGCTGGTGGACCTTGGCCTGCATACGGCTGGCGGTGCGACCCGGGTAGACGGAGGTGACCCGGACGCCGTTGGCGTGCTCCTCCTGGCGCAGCGAGTCCGCCAGCGCCTTCAGTCCGTGCTTGGAGGCGGCGTACGCGGACCAGTCGGCGTGGGCGCTCAGGCCCGCGCCCGAGTTGACGAACACCACGTGGCCGCGCGAGGCGCGCAACTGGGGCAGGAAGTGGCGGGTCAGTTCGGCGGGGGCGATCAGATTGACGTCGAGCTGGTGGCGCCAGGTCTTCGGGGTGAGCTCGCCGACCGGGCCGAGGTCGACCACGCCCGCGATGTGGAGCAGGGAGTCCACGCGGTCGGGCAGCGTCTGGTGCGAGAACGCCCAGCTCAGCCGGTCGGGGTCGGCCAGGTCGCCGACGAGCGTCCGGGCGCCGGGGAACGCGGCGGCCAGTTCCTTGGCCCGCCCGGCGTCGCGCGCGTGCAGCACGAGCTCGTCCCCGCGCGCGAACAGGCGGCGGGCCACGGCCGCGCCGATGCCGGAGCCGGCCCCGGTGATCACATGAGTAGCCATGCCCGCCATGCTCGCACCACCTGCTCAGCTGCCGCCGAGTGCCCCGTCCAGATACGCCATCGCGCCCGTGGGCTCCTCGGCGAAGAACACCAGCTCGGCGAGCGGCCTGGGCAGGAACCGGTCCTCCTCCATCCGGCGGAACTGCTGCTTGAGGCCGTCGTAGAAGCCGTCGGTGTTCAGCAGCACCACCGGCTTGTCGGTCCGGCCGTGCTTCTTCAGCTCCAGGATCTCGGTGGCCTCGTCGAGCGTCCCGGTGCCGCCCACCATGATCACGACCGCTTCGGCCTTCTCCAGGAGCAGCTTCTTCCGCTCGGCGAGGTCCCGGGCGATCACCATCTCGTCCGCGCCGGGCCGCGCCTTCGCCGACAGGAAGTCGACCGACACACCGACGAGCCGGCCGCCCGCCTCCTGCACACCGTCCGCGACCACCTTCATCAGCCCGGTGTCGGACCCGCCCCAGACCAGGCTGTGGCCGCCCTTGCCGATCAGCCGGGCGAAGTCCCGCGCGGGGCGGGTGTAGCGGTCGTCGAGGTCGGCGGCGGAGAGGAAGACGCAGATATTCATGCGCCCACGGTACGCGGCGGGACAACCGGCCCCGCGGGCGGGAAGAAGCGGGGGCCGGCGGATGCTGTACCGGTATGACCCAAGGACACACGATCACGATCGACAAGAGCGACGAGCATGTGCGTGTGGTGCGCGGCGGCCAGGTCCTCGCGGAGAGCGACCGCGCCCTGGTACTGCGCGAGACGGGGTGCCCGCCGCGCTACTACCTGCCGCCGGAGGACGTACGCCTCGACCTCCTGACGGCGTCCGACACGCACACGTACTGCCCCTTCAAGGGCACGGCGTCCTACTGGTCCCTGCCCGACGCGGCGGACCTGGTGTGGGCCTACCCCGACCCGAAGCCGGACGTCGCCGGGATCAAGGACCATCTGTGCTTCTACGACGTGCAAGTGTTGTGACCCGATGAGGCCGCTGCGGCGTGGCAGTCTTCACTGGCATGACTGGCATGGACAAGAAGACCGTCTCGCGTGACGGCACCCCGCTCGCCTACCACCGCACCGGGCAGGGCCCGGTGGTTGTCCTCGTCAGCGGCGCGATGTCGACGGGTGCCACGGTGGCGCCGCTGGCGGCGGCGCTGTCGGACCGCTTCGACGTCGTCGTCTACGACCGCCGGGGCCGCGGCGGGAGCGGGGACACGGCGCCCTACGCGGTGGAACGCGAGGTCGAGGACCTGGCCGCGCTGATCGACGCGGTGGGCGGCGAGGCGGCGCTGTACGGCGTCTCCTCCGGCGGCGCGCTGGCCCTCCGGGCGGCGGCGAGCGGGCTGCCGGTCCGTCAGGTCGCCGTCTACGAGCCGCCGTTCGCCGTGTACGAGGGCGGCGAGCGGGAGCGCGCCGAGTACACCGGCAAGCTGACCGCGGCCCTCGCCGAGGGCCGGCGCGGGGACGCGGTGGAGCTGTTCCTGCTCCTGACCGGGCTGGCCCCGCAGATGATCGCCAGCGCCCGCCAGTCCCCCATGTGGGCGGGCATGGAGGCGATCGCGCCCACGCTCGCCCACGACGACGCGGTGATGGGGGACGGGCTGGTCCCCCGCGACCTGCTGGCGTCGGTCACCGTGCCGGTCCTGTCGGTGGCGGGCAGCGCGAGCCCGGCCTGGCTGCGCGAGGCGGCCCGGGCGATCGCCGAGGCCGCACCCCGGGGCACGTACCGGGCCCTGGAGGGCCAGACCCACGCGGTGGAGCCGGAGGCGCTGGCGCCGGTGCTGGCGGAGTTCTTCGCTTCCTGAAAGTCCGCCGGGGTGCGGACCCGCGTGGCCGAGTCCGAGACCGCCGTCCTCTGGGCGAAGCTGGCCTTCCTCGCCCCCTTCGCCCTCCTCACCACCCGCTACGACGTCGCCATCGGCACGGTCCGTACCGGCCACCGCGAAGAACTGCTCGCCCTCGTCGACGAGATCACCGCCGTCGGCCGCGCCGCCGGGGCGCCGCTCGACCCGGACCGGACCCTGGCGATGTACGAGGCGCTTCCGGCCGGGATGAAGTCCTCGATGCAGCGCGACGCCGCTGCGGGCCGCGCCCTGGAACTCGACGCGATCGGCGGCGCCGTGCTGCGCGCCGCCAAGCGGCACGGCATTCCGGCGCCGACGGCCGCCCGGCTGGTGTCCGAACTGACACCCGTGTGACCAAGCCAACCTGTTCCAGGAAGAGTTGGCGACCCTAGACTCCCTGCGCGGGGGCGGCGAACGACCGCGCCCGCACGGGGAGCAGCCATGCGTTACGCCGACCGGCCCGGCACCCACCGCGAGGTGCACATCGCGACGGAACCCTCGCGGGTCTGGGAAGTCGTCACCGACGTCGAGGCCATGGCCGGGTGGAGTCCCGAGCTGGTGCGCGTGGAGTGGCAGGGCGGTGCCGACCGGCCGGCGCCTGGCGCCCGTTACCTCGGGCACAACCAGAATCCGTTCGTGGGCGAGTGGCGGACCCTCTCCCACATCACGGAGGCCGTCCCGGAACGCACCCTCACCTGGTGCGTGCTGGACCCCGACGGACGCTACGGCACGGCCGCCGAGAACGTGAGGGACCGGATGGCCACCTGGTCCTTCGCCCTCACCCCGGCGCCGGAGAGGGGCACCGTTCTGCGTCAGTCGGTCACGATCGGCCCCGGCCGCTCCGGCCTGAGCGCGTACATCGACCGCGACCCCGACCAGGAGGAGGCGATCATCGCCTACCGCCTCGAGCAACTCGGCCAGGGCATGGACGCCACCCTGACCGGCATCAAGGAGACGGCGGAACGCCGGTCCTAGCCGGGCGACCGGTGCCGTCCGCACCGTCCGCGGTCCGTGTGTCAGACCGCCGTGGTCGGCTCCTTCGCCCGGATCGTCGTAGCGATCGTCGCCGAGCCCACCACGCGCGTGCCGTCGTACAGCACGACCGCCTGGCCGGGGGCCACGCCGCGGACCGGCTCACTGAAGGTGACCCGGAGTTCGTCGCCGACGAGTTCGGCGGTGACCTCGGTCTCGCCGCCGTGGGCGCGGAGCTGGGCGGTGTAGGTACCGGGGCCGGCGGGGGCGGTGCCGCACCAGCGGGGCCTGATCGCGGTGAGGGCGGTGACGTCCAGGGCGGAGGCCGGGCCGACCGTCACCGTGTTGGTCACCGGGGAGATGTCCAGGACGTAGCGGGGCTTGCCGTCGGGGGCCGGGGTGCCGATGCGCAGGCCCTTGCGCTGGCCGATGGTGAAGCCGTACGCGCCCTCGTGGGTGCCGACGACCGCTCCCGACTCGTCGACGATGTCGCCCTCGGCCTTGCCCAGGCGGCGGGCCAGGAAGCCCTGCGTGTCGCCGTCGGCGATGAAGCAGATGTCGTGCGAGTCGGGCTTCTTGGCTACGGCCAGGCCCCGGCGCTCGGCCTCCGCGCGGATCTCGTCCTTGGTGGTGAGCGTGTCCCCGAGCGGGAACAGGGCGTGTGCGAGCTGCTTGTCGTCCAGGACGCCGAGGACGTACGACTGGTCCTTGGCCATGTCTGAGGCGCGGTGCAGCTCACGTGTGCCGTCCCCGTTCACGATCACCTTGGCGTAGTGGCCGGTGCAGACCGCGTCGAAGCCGAGGGCGAGCGCCTTGTCCAGCAGCGCGGCGAACTTGATCTTCTCGTTGCAGCGCAGGCACGGGTTCGGGGTGCGGCCCGCCTCGTACTCGGCGACGAAGTCCTCCACGACGTCCTCGCGGAAGCGCTCGGCGAGGTCCCACACGTAGAACGGGATGCCGATGACGTCCGCGGCGCGGCGGGCGTCGCGCGAGTCCTCGATGGTGCAGCAGCCACGCGCGCCCGTACGGAAGGACTGCGGGTTCGCGGAGAGCGCGAGGTGGACGCCGGTGACGTCGTGGCCGGCTTCCGCGGCGCGCGCGGCGGCGACGGCGGAGTCGACCCCGCCCGACATGGCGGCGAGGACGCGGAGGGGGCGGGAGCGCTGCGGGGTGTCACGCTGCGGGGTGTCAGTCATAGCCCTTCCAGGGTACGGGGCGCGGGAACCGGGGCCGCCTGACATGCGTTGAAGATCGTGTGGGGGCGAAGAAGACGGATGGGAAGCGGCGGCTGGGGCGGCGGGCCCTGCTGGTCGGCGGGGCGGCGCTCGTGGTGGGCGGGGCCGCGCTGGAGCGCAGCGGGCTGTCGCGGCTGTGGTGGCGGCTGCCCGGCGCGCAGAAGCCGCGGGTGGCGGGCGCGGTCGACTTCGTGGGCGCGCGGTGGGTGGCGGCCTCCCCGGCGAACTACCGGCCGGCGGACCGCCCGGACGACTACCGGATCGACCGGGTCGTCATCCACGTCACGCAGGGCAGCTACGCGAGCGCGGTGAAGGTCTTCCAGGACCCGGGGCACGGGGCCGCCGCGCACTACATCGTCGGGGCGGACGGGCATGTCACGCAGATGATCCGCGAGCTGGACGTGGCCTTCCACGCGGGCAACCGGGCGTACAACGAGCGGAGCGTCGGCATCGAGCACGAGGGCTTCGTCGACGACGCCTCGTCGTTCACCGACGCGATGTACGCCGCCTCGGCGCGGCTGACGGCCGGGATCTGCGGCCGGTACGGCATATCCGTCGACCGGGAGCACATCATCGGCCACGTGGAGGTCCCGGGCGCCGACCACACGGACCCGGGCCCCCACTGGGACTGGGACCGCTACATACGCCTGGTCCGCACGGCCCGAACCGCCCGGACCTGAAGCACGCGGCCGCCCCGCCGCGCGGACCTGAAGCACTGGGGCCCGTCCCGCCGCGCCGACTTGAACCGCTGGGGGCCCACCCCGCCGCACCGACCCGAAGCGCTGGGACCCGACCCGCCACACGAACCCGAACCGCCGGGAAAGCCCGCCACCTGAACCCGAAGCACCGGGCCCGGCCCACCGCACCAGGCGAAACACTGAAGCCCGACCCGCGACACGAATCCGCCGCAAACCGCCCGCCACACGGACCTGAAGGGCTGAGGCCCGACCCACCGCACCAGGCCGAAACGCTGAGGCCCGACCCACCGCGCGGACCTGAAGCGCTGAGGCTCGCCTCGCCGCACCAGCCCGAACCGCGGACCGGCCCGCCGCCCGAAGCACTGGGACCCGACCTGCCACACGAACCCGAACCGCCGGGGCCCGACCCGCCGCACCGACGCGAACCGCTCGGGCCTGGCCTGCCCCGCCCCTGCGGACCCGAACCGCTGAGGCTCGCCTCGCCGCACCAGCCCGAACCGCGGACCGGCCCGCCGCCCGAAGCACTGGGACCCGACCCGCCGCACGAACCCGAACCGCCGGGGCCCGACCCGCCGCACCGACGCGAACCGCTCGGGCCTGGCCTGCCCCGCCCCTGCGGACCCGAACCGCGGACCGGGCCGCCCCGCGTCGCCCCGGGGCCTACGTCAGTCCCGCCGCGCGGGCCCGTTCCACCGCGGGGCCGATGGCCTTGGTGACTGCGTCGATGTCGGCCTTTGTGGAGGTGTGGCCCAGGGAGAAGCGGAGGGTGCCGCGGGCCAGGTCCGGGCCGGTGCCGGTGGCGAGCAGAACGTGGCTGGGCTGGGCGACGCCCGCGGTGCAGGCGGAGCCGGTCGAGCACTCGATGCCCTGGGCGTCCAGCAGGAGCAGCAGGGAGTCGCCCTCGCAGCCGGGGAAGGTGAAGTGGGCGTTGGCCGGGAGGCGGCCCTCCGGTGCCGGGTCGCCGCCGAGGATCGCGTCCGGGACCGCCGAGCGCACGGCCGTGATCAACTCGTCGCGCAGCGCGCCGATCTCGAGGGCGAACCACTCGCGCCGCTCGGCGGCGAGCCGGCCGGCCACGGCGAAGGAGGCGATCGCGGGCACGTCGAGGGTGCCGGAGCGGAGGTGACGTTCCTGGCCGCCGCCGTGCAGGACGGGCACCGGGGTGTACTCCCGGCCCAGGATCAGCGCGCCGACGCCGTACGGGCCGCCGATCTTGTGGCCGGAGACCGTCATCGCGGCCAGTCCGGAGGCGGCGAAGTCGACCGGGACCTGCCCGAAGGCCTGCACCGCGTCGGCATGCAGCGGGACACCGAACTCGGCTGCCACGGCGGCCAGTTCGCGCACCGGCAGCACCGTGCCGATCTCGTTGTTGGCCCACATGACGGTGGCCAGGGCCACATCGTCGGGGTTGCGGGCGATGGCCTCGCGCAGCGCCTCGGGGTGGACGCGGCCGTAGGAGTCGACCGGGAGGTACTCGACGGTGGCGCCCTCGTGGTCGCCGAGCCAGTCCACGGCGTCGAGGACGGCATGGTGCTCGACGGGGCTGGAGAGGACGCGGGTGCGGGCCGGATCGGCGTCGCGGCGGGCCCAGTACAGGCCCTTGACGGCGAGGTTGTCCGCCTCGGTGCCGCCGGAGGTCAGGACGACCTCGCTGGGACGGGCGCCGAGGGCCTCGGCGAGGGTTTCGCGGGCCTCCTCGACCCTGCGGCGGGCCGCGCGCCCGGACGCGTGGAGGGAGGAGGCGTTGCCGGTGACACCCAGTGCCGCGGTCAGCGCCTCTGCCGCCTCCGGGAGCATCGGGGTGGTCGCGGCGTGGTCGAGGTAAGCCATGGTGAGGCCGATTCTACGGCCGCCCGCGGCCGGCCCGGGGATCAGGACGGGCCAGGTTGTCACAAGCTCCAGGACAGCGTGTTGTCCGCCTGTACGAAGGCCAGCAGGACCACGAGGTCGGCGATGCCCAGGGTCAGGCCGAGGCAGGCGCGGCCGCGGCGGGTGGTGCCGCGCCACAGCGCGACGCCGGCCAGGACGATGGCGACCGGGCCGAGGAACAGGTTGAGGACGAGCAGGCCGAGGAGGCCGAGGACGAAGGACGCGACGGCCATGCCGTCGGCGTCGTGCGTACCGGTGCGGCGTGTGGCCGGTGCGGTGAGTTGCATGGCGGGTCTGCTCCAGACGGTCCAGGGGAACGGGCCGGACGGGTGAGGCGTCAGCGGGATGTGCCGCGCCTGCGGCCGTGGCGCTCGCGGAGCGCGAAGACCCCGAGCCAGACGGCGATCACCACGGCGGCGGCGACCGTGAAGTCGAGCGGCGCGTGGGCCACCGTGCCCAGGACGGCGCCGAGCAGCAGCAGTGCGGCGACGAGGAACAGCATGAGATCGGATCCCCCTTGTCGGTGAACGCTTGTAGGTACACTTGTTCACTGACTGCTCAGTCTAGCGCGCCGCCGGCTTTGACAATCCGGAGAACACTTGTTGACTGAATGGCATGAGCCACACTCCCGGCGTCCGGCAGGCCCAGAAGCAGAAGACCCGACAGGCCTTGATGGACGCGGCGTTGGGGCTGCTGGAGGAGCAGAGCCTGAGCAGCCTCGGCCTGCGCGAGGTCACGCGCGCCGCCGGTGTCGCCCCGACCGCCTTCTACCGCCACTTCCACTCCACCGCGGATCTCGGCGTGGCCCTGGTCGAGGAGGCGCTGAGCAGCCTGCACCCGATGATCCGGTCGACGGTTTCCTCGGCGGACGACAGCGGACAACGCATCGCACGCGCGGTCGAACTGATCGCTCGTCATGTCGAGGCGTACCCCGCGCACGTCCGTTTCATCGCGCGGGAACGCCACGGCGGGGTGCAGCAGGTGCGGGAGGTCGTGCGCGGTCAACTGGCCCGGTTCGCCCGCGAGGTGAGGGACGAACTGGCCAAGGACCCCCAGTCCGCGGGGTGGAGCGAGGACGACCTGCTCATGCTCGCCCATCTGTACGTCGACCAGATGCTGATCACCGGCTCGCTGTTCCTGGAGGCGCTCGACGCCCCCGAGGAGGAGCGCGAGCGCGTCACCCGGGACGCGACCCGGCAGCTGCGTCTGATCAGCATCGGCCGCCGGCACTGGCTGGACTGACGGTCCGGCCGGGCGCCGGGGCCGCGATTCTTCAGTCGAGCCTGACCCGTGCGAGCTGCCGGGACTGCGCCACCAGCCGGTCGGCGCCGTCCCAGACCTCGGCGTCCTCCTCCAGGAAGCCGCCGGCCAGGTTGCGGGTGGTGATGGACACCCTCAGCGGGCCCGGCGCCGGGCGGCAGCGGACGTGCACGGTCAGCTCGACGGTCGGCACCCACCCCTTGATGCAGCTCGAACGCGGTCGGGGGCAGCGCGTCCACCGCGAGCAGCAGGGAGAGCGGATCGTGGTCCCGGCCGTCGGCGAGGCCGAACCAGGCCCGCATCTCCCCCTTCCCGGAGGGCAAGCCGAGCGCCCAGCCGAGGGTGGCGGGGTCCAGCTTGAGCATCAGTCGGTCGATGATGGCCGAGCTGCCGGGTACGGGCGCTGGAACATCGGGGGCGTCCTGGGCGCCGAAGCACTGCTCCAGAGGCGGGAGCGCTGGCGGCTTCGCCGAGGTGCGTACGTCGTCGGGCAGTGCGCCGAGGTCGCCGTAGGAGGCCAGGACGCGGATGCGCTCCACCTCGCGGCCGTCGTCGTCGCGCTGGAAGAGGGAGGCCTGGCCGGTCGACAGGGTGCGGCCGGCGCGGACCACGTCCGTGCGGACGACGGCGGGACCGGGCCGGGACGCGGTCAGGTAGTGGGCCGAGATGTGAACGGGTCCGGGTGCGGCAGGGCGTCCGCGAGCGCGCGGCCGAGGACGGCCAGCAGATAGCCGCCGTTGACGGCGTTGATGATCGTCCAGCCGGCGGAGAGATCGATGCCGTAGACGCCGGGCTCGCTCAGGGTGACCGCGGTGTCCCGGTCGAAGTCGCTGTCGCCGATCGTGGCCCGCGCGGCCGCGGAGATGGCTGCTTCTGACATGCGTGAACGGTACAAGAGGACACTACTGAGCGGTAGCTTTCGCCCAGTGTGATGGTACGACGAGCAGCTCGCGGGGTGAGATGCAGGCAATTTCTCGGTAAGTGTCCGCACTTGCCCGTAACCCCGAGGCCCTGTTCGCCCTCTATCGGGACATGAGCCTCACCGGGACTCCGTTCCTGTACACCGCCATCCTGCTGGCCGTGGTCGCGCTGGTCCTGCCGTTCGTCCTCTGGACGCGGCTGAAGGGCCCCAAGGCGCTGCGCGCCGCCCTCCGGGCGCTGATGCTGATGTTCGCCCAGGCCACGGCCATCACCCTGGTCTTCGTGCTGGTGAACAACGCCAACAACCTGTACGACAACTGGGCCGACCTGCTCGGCACCGGCAACCACGTGCAGCAGGCCGCCAACCTGGGCGCCGACGGCACCGGAGGCATCGCCTACCGGGAGCTGCCCAGGGTCGCGCAGAAGTTCACCCCGGCCGACGGGCCCGGGATGCGCGCGGCCGGCGGGGTCAGGGTCACCCAGCTCAGGGGCCGGGTCTCGGGGGTGAACGCCGAGGTCTACGTGTGGCTGCCGCCGCAGTACGACGAGCCCGCCTACAAGAACAGGAAGTTCCCGGTGGTCGAGCTGCTGTCGGGCTACCCCGGCTCGGCGAAGGCCTGGTTCGGCTCCCTGAAGGTGCACGAGCAACTGGAGCCGCTGATGCGGAGCGGACGGGTCGCGCCGTTCATACTGGTGGCGCCGCGCACGAACCTGATCGCCAAGATCGACACGGGCTGCGCCAACATCCCGGGCACCGTGAACGCGGACACCTGGCTGAGCATCGACGTGCCGAAGATGGTCACGGACAACTTCCGTGCCGAGTCCGGTCCGGACGGCTGGGCCACCGCCGGGTACTCGGCCGGGGCGCACTGCGCGACCAAGCTCGCCGTCGCCCACCCCGACCGCTACCGGGCCGCGGTGAGCCTGTCCGGGTACAACGACCCGATCGGCGAACGCAATTCGCTCGCCAGCCAGAACCTCCGGCTGCGACGCGCCAACAACCCCTACGTCCTGCTGAAGAACTACCGCACCCCGCCGCACATCGCGCTCTACCTCTCGGGGCAGAGTGGCGACGGGTACCAGGCGGGCGTCGCCCTGGAGCAGATCGCGAAGACGCCGACCACCGTGCACGTGGTCTTTCTGCCGCGCAGCGCGGGCGGCCACAGCATGGCGCTGTGGCGCCCCCAGATCCCGGCGGCGTTCCGCTGGCTGACGAGGGAGCTGGGACAGCGGCCGTCCCACCACGTCCCGGCGGCCCTCACTCCTCCTGTACCGTCGACCGGCGGTTCCAGGCCCGCGGAGCTCGCCAGTGGTAACGCATCGCGAGCAGCCGCAGGACGAAGGCGGTGACCACCGCCAGCCCGCTGGTGATCGGATTCAGCGCGTCGTAGTGGATGCACAGCACCACCATGGTGGCGCCGACGATCGCCGGGACCGCGTACAGGTCGCGGTCCCAGCGCAGCAGCGACGGCACCTCGTTGGCGAGTACGTCCCGCAGCACACCGCCGCCCACGGCGGTGGCCATGCCCAGTGTCGCCGACGCGGTGAGGTTCAGCCCGTAGGCGTACGCCTTCGTCGTGCCGGCCACGCAGAACAGGCCGAGGCCTGCCGCGTCGAACACGTACACCGCGGTCTGGATGCGCTCCATGTGCGGGTGCAGGAAGAAGACCACGAGCGCGGCGAGCAGCGGGGTGAGGAAGTACCCGAGGTCGGTGAAGGCGGCCGGGGGCACGGCCCCGATGACGATGTCACGGAACAGCCCTCCGCCCAGCGCGGTGACCTCGGCCAGGACGGCGATGCCGAACACGTCGAAGTTCTTGCGGACGGCCAGCAGCGCGCCGGAGATGGCGAAGACGAAGATGCCGACCACGTCGAGCGTGTGCTGGACGGAGGGGCTGAACAGTTGCTGAAGCACGCCACATTGTTACTCGGGGCCGGTTCACCCCCGAACACGACGGGACGGGAGAGTGCGACCGCCGGGTCCGCCGGCTCCGCACTCTCCCGCTCGATCACGCGTGCGACTTCATCGAGCCGCGCTGCCTACTTCTCGGTCGGCTCCTGGCTGCCGGAGCCGTCGGAGCCGGGCTCCGAGGACTCGGCAGGCGCGGAGGCCTCGCCCGAGGTCTCGGAGGTCCCGGCGGAATCCGAGGACTCCGAGGACTCCGAGGACTCCGAGGACCCGGAGGACTCCGAGGACCCGGACGGCTTCGACGTCTCGCCGACCTCCGCGGCCACCGCCGCCGACGTCGCCGCCGACTCCGCCAGGACCTCGTCGGCCACGAGTTCCGCGGCCTCCTTGGCGGCCGTGAGCAGAACGGTGTCCTGGGGGGCCTGGTCCTCGAAGTTCTCCGGGTGGTGGCAGGCCACCCGCTGGCCGGGCCTCAGCTCCTTGAGCGGCGGCTCGGTCGTACGGCAGATCTCCGTCGCCTTCCAGCACCGGGTGTGGAAGCGGCAGCCGCTCGGCGGGGCGATCGGCGAGGGCACGTCGCCCTTGAGCAGGATGCGCTCGCTCTTGGCGTTCTTGCGGCGGGGGTCCGGGATCGGGACGGCCGACATCAGCGCCTTGGTGTACGGGTGCATCGGCGCCTTGTAGAGCGACTCGCGGTCGGCCAGCTCCACGATCTTGCCGAGGTACATCACCGCGATCCGGTCCGAGACGTGCCGGACGACCGACAGGTCGTGCGCGATGATCACGTACGTCAGGCCGAGCTCCTGCTGGAGGTCGTCGAGCAGGTTGACTACCTGCGCCTGGATCGACACGTCGAGCGCGGAGACCGGCTCGTCCGCCACGACGAGCTTCGGGTTGAGCGCGAGCGCCCGGGCGATGCCGATGCGCTGGCGCTGGCCGCCGGAGAACTCGTGCGGATAGCGGTTGTAGTGCTCGGGGTTGAGACCGACCACCGACAGCAGCCGCTGCACTTCCTTCTTGATCCCGCCCTCGGGCTCGACGCCCTGGAGCCGGAAGGGAGCGCCGACGATCGTGCCGATGGTGTGGCGCGGGTTCAGCGACGAGTACGGGTCCTGGAAGATCATCTGCACATCGCGGCGCAGCGGACGCATGCCGCTCACCCCGAGGTGCGTGATGTCCTTGCCCTCGAACTCAATGGTGCCCGCGGTCGGTTCGAGCAGCCGCGTGATCAGCCGGCCCATCGTCGACTTGCCGCAGCCGGACTCGCCCACGACACCGAGGGTCTCGCCGGAACGGACCTCGAAGTCGAGACCGTCGACCGCGCGCACCGCTCCGACCTGGCGCTGGAGCAGGCCCTTCCTGATGGGGAAGTGCTTCTGCAGGCCGGTCACCTTCAGCAGGATCTCGCCCGGGGCGGTGTCCTTGGTGAGGGTGGCCGTACCGGAGGCCCTGGCCTCGGCGCCGTCGCTCTGTGCAGGGATGCTCACTGCCTTGTCCTCTGCGTTCTCACTCACAGCTTCGGCGCAATCTCTTCGGTCCAGATCCGCTCCCGCTGCTCCTGCGTCATGTGGCAGGCGGCCCAGTGCCCGCTGCCGAGCTCGGTCAGCTCGGGGCGGACCGTGCGGGTGACGTTGTCCTTCGGGACGTCGGCGTACGGGCAGCGCGGGTTGAACGCGCAGCCGGACGGGATGTTGATCAGCGAGGGCGGGGACCCCTTGACCGGGATGAGCCGGTCCTGCTGATCGCGGTCCAGACGCGGCATCGAGCCGAGCAGGCCCCAGGTGTAGGGGTGCCGGGGCTCGTAGAACACCTCCTCGGCCGGTCCGCGCTCGACGCAGCGGCCGCCGTACATCACCAGGAGGTCGTCGGCCAGTTCGGCGACGACGCCCAGGTCGTGGGTGATGATGATGACCGCGGAGCCGAACTCCTTCTGCAGGTCGCGGATCAGGTCGAGGATCTGCGCCTGCACGGTGACGTCCAGGGCGGTGGTCGGCTCGTCCGCGATGAGCAGTTCGGGGTTGTTCACCAGCGACATCGCGATCATCGCGCGCTGGCGCATACCGCCGGAGAACTCGTGCGGGTAGCTGTCCACGCGCTTGTCCGGCTGCGGGATGCCCACCCGGTCGAGCATGTCGACGGCCCGCTTGCGGGCGGTCTTCTTGTCGACGTCGTGGTGGATCCGGTAGGCCTCCACGATCTGCTGGCCGATCGTGTAGTACGGGTGCAGCGCGGACAGCGGGTCCTGGAAGATCATCGCCATCTCACGGCCGCGCATCTTCCGCACGTGGTCGGGATCGGCGGACAGCAGTTCCGTGCCGTTCAGCCAGATCTCACCGGAGATCTGCGCCTTGCGCTTGCCGTACTGGCCGGCGGTGTGCAGGCCCATGATGCCGAGCGAGGTCACCGACTTGCCGGAGCCCGACTCGCCCACGATGCCGAGGGTCTTGCCCTTCTCCAGCTTGAAGCTGAGCCCGTCGACGGACTTCACCAGGCCGTCGTCGGTCGGGAAGTGCACTTTCAGGTCGCGCACTTCCAGGAAGGAGGTCGGAGCGGGCGAGGCGGCGATGGGTTCGCCCACGGCGGCGCCGCTCTTGCTGAGTTCGGTCATGCGAGCCTCACTCGGGGGTCGATCACGGCGTACAGGATGTCCACCACGAGGTTGGCGATGAGCACCGCGAGGGAGGTGATCAGGACGACGCCCAGGATGAAGGGCAGGTCCTGGTTCTTGATCGCGTCCAGCACCTTCTGCCCGAGGCCGGGGAGGCTGAACGTGGTCTCGGTGAGGATCGCCCCGCCCATGAGGGCGCCGAGGTCCATGCCGAGCATGGTCAGCAGGGGCGTCAGCGTCGACCGCATGGCGTGCTTGCGGATGACGACCTGCTCCTTGAGGCCCTTGGCGCGCGCGGTGCGGATGTAGTCCTCGCCGAGGATCTCCATCATGGTGGCGCGGGTGATCCGGGCGTACATCGCGGCGTACAGGAAGGCCAGGGTGACCCAGGGCAGGATCATGCCGCCGAGCCAGCCGGTCAGGCTGTCCTCCAGGGGCACGAACTCGCCGTTGATCCAGCCAAGTCCGTAGGAGAAGATCGCGAGGCTGAGCAGACCGGTGAAGTAGATGGGGAGGGAGACGCCCGCCAGCGCGACGATCATCGCGCCGCGGTCCCACAGGGTGCCCCGCTTGAGCGCGGAGAGCACACCGGCGGCGAGGCCGAAGATCAGCCACAGGACGGCCGCACCGAGCGCGAGAGCCAGGGTCACCGGGAAACGCTCGGTCAGAACCGGCCAGACGGCCTGCTCGGTACGGAAGGAGTACCCGAAGCACGGCGCGGAGCACTGGGTGACGTCGCCGCCGCCCGCGTAGGTCCGGCCCACGAAGATGCCCTTGAAGAACTCCCAGGCCTGGACGAAGACCGGGTCGCCCAGACCCAGCTTCTGCCGCACACCCTCGACAGCGGCGGGGTCCGCCTGCTTGCCGACGAAGCTGAGGGCGATGTCGACACCCGCCCACTTGGGGACGAGGAAGAAGATGCTGAAGACCACCAGGATGATGACCACCAGCATCACGGCGGCGGCGAACAACCGCCTGATGAGGTAAGCGAGCACAGCTTACGGCCCGCCGCGGGACCGCGGACCCCCGGATGTTTTCCGGAGCCCGCGGTCCCGCCGCGCCGGCCTTCACCTGCCTTTCGTGCCGTTCGGCGGGTGTGCCGGGTTTACTTCGAGGACTTCAGACCGAGGTTGACGAAGTCGTACATGCCGCTGTAGCCGTCCGACGTGTAGACGTTCGCCAGCCGGTCCGAGCGCCAGTTGATGAACCGCTCGAAGACGAAGGGCATGTAGTAGCCGCCCTCCATGACCTTGTGGTTGATCTGCGTGGCGATCTCGGCCTTCTTGGCCTCGTCCAGCTCGTTGACGTAGTCCTCGAACAGGCCGTCGATCGCCTTGTCCTTGATCAGGGCGTAGTTGTTGTTACCGCTCTGCAGGATGTACTTGCTGTTCCACAGCGGCAGACCGAAGCCCTGGACGGACGGGAAGTCCGGGCCCCAGCCCATGATGATAATGCCGTAGCCCTTCTTCCTCACGTTCGAGGGGCTGCCGATGATGCCGGTGGTCTGCGAGCCGTCGTACTGGTCGATCTGGACGTCGACGCCGATCTTCTTCAGCGACGCCTGGAGCGACTCGGCGGTGGCCACCTCGACCGGCTTGTTGTTGCGGACGGCGATGGTGGTCTTGAAGCCGTTCGGCTTGCCGCAGGCCTTCAGCTCTTCCTTGGCCTTCTCGACGTTGCCGTTCTTGTTGGCGCCGGCCAGCTCGAACGGGTCGTACTTCTGGCCCTCGGCGCCCGGCACCGACGGGGGCAGCATGTTGGTGCCGATGTCACCGCCGGCGATCGGGCCGCCACGCGCGATCTGGAGCGACACGTGGTCCGCGCCGTAGATCACGGCGTTGCGGCAGTGGATGTTGTCGAACGGCTTCACGCTCTGCGGGAAGACCGCGTAACGGACGTAGCCGGAGACCGGGTTGTCCAGGTTGCCCTTGTACTTCTTCAGGGCGGTCTGGCGGCCCTGCGGCGACATACCGGTCTGGTTCAGGTCCAGGTCGTAGTCGCCGGCGATCAGGCGCTGGTCCATATCGTTGGCGTTCGAGAAGAACTTGATGGTGATCTCGTCCGGGTACGCCTTGCGGATCGGGTCCGAGGACTGCTTCCACTCGGTGTTGCGGACGAGCTTCAGGTCCTTACCGGGGCTGTACGAGGCGAACTTGTACGGGCCGGAGGAGAAGGGGTGCAGACCGTACTTGGACTTGGTGTCCATGTCCTGGCGGACCGGGGACGCCGAGACCAGGGACAGCATCTGCTCGAAGTCCGAGTTGGCCTTCGGCAGGTGGAAGATGATGGTCTTGTCGTCCGGCGTCTCGATCGCCTTCAGACCCAGGTGTTCCTTGTCCTTGTCCTTGTAGGGGCCCTGGTACTTGCCCTCCGGGTCCAGGACCTCCTTCAGGTAGGTCGGGCCGCCGGACAGCACGTCCTGCGCCCAGACGCGCTCGATGCCGTACTTGACGTCCTTGGAGGTGATCGGCTTGCCGTCCTCCCACGTCACGTCGTCGCGCAGCGTGTAGGTGTAGGTCTTGCCGTCGTCGCTGACCTTGGCGAGGTCCGTGGCGAGGTCCGGGGTCGACTGGGCGCCGGCCTTGCCGGGCTCCGCCTTGTTCGTGACCAGCTGGCGGCTGTAGTAGCGGGCGAAGTTCCACATCATGCCGTAGTAGCCACGCGTGGTGTCCCACGAGTCGGCGTCCTGGGCGGAGGCGAACTTCAGGGTGCCGCCCTTCTTGGCCTCGGAGGCCTGGGCGACCTTGTTGTTGGCTGCGTCGAAGCCGGCCGCACCGCTCTTCGAGCCGCCGCCACCGCCGTTGCCGTCGTTGCCGCCGCCGCACGCCGCCGTGGTCAGCAGCGCCGCGACCACGGCCGCAGCGGCCATGGTCTGCTTGCGCCGCCCTGAGGTGCGTTGGGTAGTCACGTTCTCGGATCCTCCGGATAGATGAGAGACCCCGTGTAGGTGCACGGGTCGCTGGGGGTAGGGCAGTTCAGCGAGAGCCCTTGGGGTCGAGCGCGTCGCGCACGCCGTCGCCGAAGAGGTTGAAGGCAAGGACGGTGATGAAGATCGCCAGACCGGGGACCACCATGTACATGGGGTCCGCCTCGTAGTAGTCGATGGCGTTCGAGAGCATCTGCCCCCAGGATGCGGTCGGCGGCTTGACGCCCACGCCGAGGAAGCTGAGCGCGGCCTCGGTGAGGATGTTGGTCGGGATCATCATCGTCGTGTACACGATGATCGGCGCCACGAGGTTGGGCAGCAGCTCCTTGAACAGGATGTAGAAGCGGCCGGCGCCGAGCGAGCGTGCCGCCTCGACGTACTCGCGTTCGCGCAGCGAGAGCGTCTGGCCGCGCACCACGCGGCCGATGTAGGGCCAGCCGAAGAAGCCGATGACCAGGATCATCACGAAGACGCGCACACCCGTGCCGGTCAGGCCGAGCATCTCGCTCGGCATGACGGAGACCAGCGCGATGATGAACAGCAGCTGCGGGAAGGCGAGCAGGCCGTCCATGACCCGGCTGATGGCCGCGTCCACCCAGCCGCCGAAGAAGCCGGCGAGGATGCCGAGGACGGTGCCCAGGATGACGGCGACCACGGCGGACAGGAAGCCCACGAGCAGCGAGATCTGGGCGCCGTAGACGATACGGGCGAAGATGTCGCGGCCGCTGACCGGCTCGACGCCGAAGAGGTGGTCGCCGCTGATGCCGCCGAGGGAACCCTTGGGGGTGCCGAAGAGCGGGTCGATCAGGTCCTCGTGGTGCAGTTCGGGGTCCTGACCGACCGCGTGCGCGATCACGGGCGCGAGGAGCGCGACCAGGATGAGGAAGAGCACGACCACGCCGCCCGTGAGGGCGAGCTTGTCCCGCTTGAGGCGCTCCCAGGCGATCCGGCCCAGGGAACGCCCCTGTACGGCCTTGGCATCGACGCTGGCGGCCGTCGCCTCGTCGGCAGCGCTCGGGGCCGCTTCAGCGGTCGGCTCGTGCAATGGTGCCGTCATCTGGCAGGGACCCCTCTCAACCGGCGGTGGCCGGCCCGCGCTTGCCGCTGTGGCGGCTGTTCAGTCCGTCGTACACAGGGGCAACGCCCCCTTGGTGCGGGAGTCTTCAACGCCATGGTGATCCGTTGCCAGACTTGGCGGTGAATGGATGCGCAAACGTGATGCGGGTTGGGGGGTTCCGTTATCCGGACAGTGGGTAACGAGGGGCGGACAGGGACCAGTTGGGGCGGCCCACGGCAAAAGCGGACCATCCGCATCCATCTACGCGCGCAGAGGATCACCCGTGCGGGAGCCCTGCGGTGGACGGACCGGACGCGTCAGTAGCCGCCCCGCACCGGCGGGTAGCCGTAGCCGGCCGCCTGGGCCTGCGCGGGGGGTGCCTGGCTCTCCCGGTCGTAGAACGGGCGGGAGTTCGCGCGCAGCCACATCGCGACCGGGTCGTACTCGTCGGACATCGCGACCGTCGAGACCGGCAGCCCGTCGGGGACGGCGCCGATGGACTGCTGCATCATCACGCGCACCGAGTCGACGGCCGGCGGCGAGGTGTCGTACACGTCGAGGCCGATGGCGAGGTACGGCGCTCCGAGCGCCGGCTGCACCCAGGCGCGGCGCAGCGAGCGCAGGGCCGGGGTGCGGTGGGCGTTCTGGGTGAGCAGGGCGTAGAACTGCGAGGCCTCGACGGTGGGTTCGGACAGCCGGAGGGGGCCCGCGGGCTGGCGGTCGAGACCGGTGGCGATGCGGCGCAGGTCCAGCCACGGAATACCGACGCCGCCGCCCGGGGCGTGCGGGTTCAGCCAGAGGCCGTAGTGGTCGGGGTAGAGGGTGCGGGCCACGTCGAGGCCGTCCACGACCTCGTACGAACGGTTCCAGCCGCTGGCCGACAGCTCCTGGGCGGAGGTCACGCAGGGCGCGTAGCCGTGGCCGTCGACCTCCATGTGGCCGTACTGGGCGTCGGGGGAACCAGCCTGGCCGTGCCACAGCAGCATCCAGACCTGGCCGGAGGACGGGGTCGCCAGCGCGCGCAGCAGCGCCTCATAGGCGTCGTAACGCCCGGGCGTCACCTGGCGCAGCGTCTGCTCGACCTGCCCGGCCGTGGTGCCGCTGGCGCTCACTTGTACCGCCCCTCCATACAACCGACGTATCGACCGAGCCGTGGGTCCGGGTCCTGTCGTCACCTTCCCGTCGTCCGCCCGGCGGGCAGGCGGGAAAGTGAGGCAGGCCTAGCTTAAGCCGCCGTCCGGCGGCCGGGGACTCGCCGTGCGCCGCCGGCTGCGGATCGTGTGCGCTTCCCCGGCGTCCCGGGTCGGACTCAGTGGGCGTGCTGGTAGAACGGGCGGACGTTCTCCCTCATCCAGTCCGCCACGGGATCCTGGGCCACGTCCAGGAGGACCAGGTTGACCGGCCACCGGGCCGGGGTCTTCGCCAGGGCGCGGCCCAGGGCGTCCAGGGCGCCGGCCTGCGGGTCGCCCTCCCACTGGGACAGTTCGACGCCTACGAACATGACCGGGTCGTCCGTCTCGACGGCGGCCAGGCAGCGGCGGGCGGTGCTGACCACGCCGGTCTCGGCGAACTCGGCGCCGGCGGCGGCGAGGAAGTCCACCGGGTCGTCCTGCCAGTCCGGTTCGAAGAGGCGGACGCGGCCGCCGCTCGACGGGCCGTCCAGTGGGGTGCGCCCCGCCCGGCACAGTTCGGCCACGACCGCCGGTGGCAGCGGGACACCGACCACGCCGTCCGGGTTGAGCGCGATGCCGGCCTGCGGGGGCAGTCCGCGCGCGAACTCGACGGCGGGCGCGACGGTGTACGCCATGTGCGGGCCCGCGGCCTGGCGGAGCTGCTCCTCGGAGCTGAAGACCGGCACGTACGCCTGACCGTCGATCTCCAGCGTGGGCAGGTCGAGCGGGCCGCTGTGGGGACCGCCGCCGTTGGGCAGGGGCACCCAGAGGAGGCTGCGGCCGAGCACCTCGACGATCCGGCCACCGGCGGACGGGACGCCGAGGGAGGCGGACAGCACCTCCTCCAACTCGTTGCCGGGCCATCCGCCGTGCGGATGGGAGTGCGCCTGTGCCGGAAAGTCCGCGGAGAAGTCCGCCGGGAAGTCCATCTGCTACCGCCTGCTGTGAACCACTGCTGTGGCCGAAAGGCTATCGGGTACCAGCCCGAAGCTCACGAAAAATCCCACGACCACGACCCGCCGCACCGCGCACCGTGTGGTTCTCAGGTGGTGAACTCGATTCGTCGCAGTCGCGTCGCTGCCTCGCGGTCCAGCAGGACCGCCGAGCCGCAGCCGTTCGGCAGGGTGCCGCGCTCGACCGCGCGGAGCAGGCCGGCGGTGGCGCGGCGGTGGCGGCGGAAGGCGTAGCGGGAGACACCGCGGCCCCGTGCACGCTGGCCGGTCAGGGCGGTGCCGGGGGTGACGTCCAGCAGGACGAGGTGCAGGGTGCCGCCGCGGCGGCGGGCGGTGCGGGCCAGCCAGGCGCGGACCCAGGGCTGCGTGCCGCAGTCGTGGACCACGAGCGCCGCCCCGGAGCGCAGGGCGCGGCGCAGCCCCGCGAAGTGGGCGAGGCGGACCAAGGGGCGGTACAGGGCGTAGGGGAGGTACGCCGCCAGGCGGGCGTCCCAGCGGTCGCGGGTGTCCTGGGAGTCGATGCGGACGCCGTGCACCGCGCGCCGCATCAGCGTGGACTTGCCGCTGCCGGGCAGGCCGGTGACCACGACCAGGTCGCGCGGGCCGAAGCGCAGCACGCGCGGGCCGAGGCCGGACCGGTCCCGCAGGTCGCGGACCATGGGTGCGGGGGCCTGGGCCGTGGCGTACAACGCGGTCCTGTGCGCCGTCATCGTTCCTCCCATCGATCGTAAAAAGAAGGTAATAGGCGGCGTCCCGCGTTTCCGTGCACGTCCTGCCACAGGTCGGTCACAGATGCCGCCCTGCCGCGAAGCGGGCCGGGCGTGCAATGATGTGCGCGCAACTGCATATCGGCCGTTTGAATCCGCGCGGGAGAGTCCCCAGCCGTCTCGCTGGGGCGCCGAAGGAGCAAGTACCTCCCTTGAATCTCTCAGGCCCCGTTACCGCGCGGGCGAGGCACATCTGAAAAGCGGGCCGCTGGCGCAGTGGCTCCACCCAAGGTGCAAGCCGTGCACCGTCCGTCCGACGGCGGTCATGGCGAACCTCTCAGGTTCCGATGACAGATGGGGAGGACATGATCAGTCCTCGCCCGTCATGCCTTGGAGACCGCCCGATGAGCAGTACCGAACCCGACCGACTCCGCCGCACCGCGCTCGACGCGCTGCACCGCTCGCTCGGCGCGACGATGACCGACTTCGCCGGCTGGGACATGCCGCTGCGTTACGGCTCCGAGCGCGACGAGCACATCGCCGTACGGACGAAGGCCGGCCTCTTCGACCTGTCCCACATGGGCGAGATCACCGTCACCGGCCCGCAGGCCGTCGCGCTGCTGAACCACGCCCTGGTCGGCAACATCGCCACCATCGGCCTCGGCCGCGCCCGCTACACCATGATCTGCCAGGCCGACGGCGGCATCCTGGACGACCTGATCGTCTACCGGCTGGGCGAGACCGAGTACCTGGTCGTCGCCAACGCCTCCAACGCCCAGGTGGTGCTCGACGCGCTGACCGAGCGGGCGGCGGGCTTCGACGCCGAGGTGCGCGACGACCGGGACAGCTACGCGCTGCTCGCCGTGCAGGGCCCCGAGTCCGCCGGCATCCTGAAGTCGCTCTCCCCCAAGCACTCGGCTTCGCTCGTGCAGGGAGGTGCCCCCATCGCCGACCTGGACGGCCTGAAGTACTACGCCGGGCTCCCCGGCACGGTCGCGGGCGTCCCCGCGCTGATCGCGCGCACCGGGTACACCGGCGAGGACGGCTTCGAGCTGTTCGTGGCACCGGGCGACGCGGAGAAGCTGTGGCAGGCGCTGACCGAGGCCGGCGCGGACGCCGGGCTGGTCCCGTGCGGGCTGTCCTGCCGGGACACGCTGCGCCTGGAGGCGGGCATGCCGCTGTACGGGCACGAGCTGTCGACCTCGCTGACCCCGTTCGACGCGGGCCTCGGCCGGGTGGTCAAGTTCGAGAAGGAGGGCGACTTCGTGGGCCGCGAGGCCCTGCTGGCCGCCGCCGAGCGCGCCGCCGCCGAGCCGCCCCGGGTGCTCGTCGGCCTGGTCGCCGAGGGCCGCCGGGTCCCGCGCGCCGGGTACGCGGTCGTCGCGGGCGGCGAGGTGATCGGCGAGGTCACCTCCGGGGCCCCCTCCCCCACCCTGGGCAAGCCGATCGCCATGGCGTACGTCGACGCCGCGCACGCCGCTCCGGGCACGCCCGGTGTGGGAGTGGACATCCGGGGCAACCACGAGCCGTACGAGGTCGTGGCGCTGCCCTTCTACAAGCGGCAGAAGTGACACCTCCCTAGCCGGCACGGAGGCGACGTGAGACACGTCACCCCTGGTCACGCACGCCTTTCGCAGTCCCCCATTCATCACCATTGACCCGCGTACAGGAGAATTCTGGCCATGAACAACCCTCAGCATCTGCGCTACAGCAAGGAGCACGAGTGGCTGTCGCCCGTCGAGGACGGCGTGGCGACGGTCGGCATCACGGAGTTCGCGGCCAACGCGCTCGGCGATGTCGTCTACGCCCAGCTCCCGGAGGTCGGCGACACGGTGGCCGCGGGCGAGACCTGCGGTGAGCTGGAGTCGACCAAGTCGGTGTCCGACCTGTACTCCCCCGTGAGCGGCGAGGTCACCGAGGTCAACGAGGACGTGGTGAGCGACCCGTCGCTGGTGAACTCCGCGCCCTTCGAGGGCGGCTGGCTGTTCAAGGTGCGCCTTGCCGAGGAGCCCGCCGACCTGCTCTCCGCCGACGAGTACGCCGCCGAGACCGCCGGCTGAGAATCGGACACACACATGACTGTTCTCAACACATCCCTGCACGAGCTCGACCCGGACGTGGCCGCCGCGGTCGACGCCGAGCTGCACCGCCAGCAGTCCACGCTGGAGATGATCGCCTCCGAGAACTTCGCCCCGGTGGCGGTCATGGAGGCGCAGGGCTCGGTCCTCACCAACAAGTACGC
>NZ_JBIAXG010000037.1:0-92320 GCF_042896465.1 Streptomyces sp. NPDC001292 | reverse complement strand
TACATTCCGAACCCGGAAGCTAAGCCTTACAGCGCCGATGGTACTGCAGGGGGGACCCTGTGGGAGAGTAGGACGCCGCCGAACAAATTGTGAGAAAACCCCCGTGCCATTCGGCACGGGGGTTTTCTGCGTTTACGGCCGGTCGGCCAGGTCGGCACTCGCCTAGGCTCGTACTCATGCGCTACGACCTCGTCATCTTCGACAACGACGGCGTCCTCGTCGACAGTGAGCCCATCTCCAACCGGCTCCTCGCCGCCTACCTCACCGAGCTGGGGCACCCCACCTCGTACGAGGACTCCATCCGTGACTACATGGGGTCGGCGATGCACCGGATCCACGACCTCGTCCTGGAGCGGACGGGGAAGCGGCTGCCGGACGACTTCGACGATGTCTTCCACGCCCGTGTCTTCGCGGCGTTCCAGCGGGAGTTGAAGCCGGTGGCCGGTGCCGCCGACGTACTGGAGAAGCTGACGGTGGACGGGACGCCGCACTGTGTCGCGTCCTCGGGGAGTCATGAGCGGATCCGGGTGGGGCACCGGACGACCGGCCTGGACCGGTGGTTCGACGAGGAGCGGATCTTCAGTTCGCAGGACGTGGGCCGGGGCAAGCCGGCGCCGGACCTGTTCCTCCACGCGGCCGACCGGATGGGAGTGGCCCCGGAGCGGTGCGTCGTCGTAGAGGACTCCCCGCTGGGTGTGCGGGCCGCCGTCGCGGCCGGGATGGACGTCTACGGGTTCACGGCGATGACCCCGGCCGCGAACCTCGCGGATGCCACTCAACTCTTCTCGCGCATGGAGGAGTTGGCGGACATGCTGACATGACGCCGGCCACCGCCGCGGTACTGACAATTGTCATGCGGAGTTCCGGACGATCGTTTCTACTGGCGGACCCCCTTCACCCGCGAAGCCTTGAGCATGACGACGAACACGATGCGCGTCGAACCTCGCCCCCTGCTCATGGATGTGGCGGTGCCGGTCGGCGGGTACTACCTGCTCAAGAACGGGTTCGGGATGAGCACGCTGGCGGCCCTGGAGCGGAGCAGTGCTCCCGCCACGGTCCAGAAGTCCCCGAAGGGCCTCGCCCTTGCCCCAAAGCTGAGCAGAATTCATCTTTCACCGGACCTACCCACAGGTAGCCCAGGGTCCTACGCTCGCCGCCATGACAGATGTGCTGCGGCGCGGTAGGGCCTCTCTGGCGTTCAGCTTCTTCGCGCAGGGCGTCGCCTTCGCTCTTCTCGTGACGCGCATCCCGGCCGTCCAGGGCCGGTTCGGGGTCTCCGACGCGCTGCTGCCGGTCTTCCTGGCCGCCGTGCCGGTCCTCGCCGGTATCGGCAGCACGACCACCGAACAGCTGGTGAAACGCCTCCGGCCCAGCCGGCTGCTGCGCTGGTCCCAGCCCGTCGTCCTCCTGTCCCTGCTCGGTGTCGGGGCGGGCGACCGGGTCGCCGAACTGGCCGTCGCGCTGGCCGCGTTCGGGCTGGCCGTCGGCGTGCTGGACGCCTCGATGAACATGCTCGGGGTGAGCCTGCAACGGACGTACGGCCGCAGCATCATGCTCGGCTTCCACGCCGTCTACAGCCTCGGCGGGATCGTGGGTGCCTCGCTGGCCTGGGCCGGGGCGCACTGGCACCTGGCGCTGTGGGTGTCGTACCTGCCGGTGGTGGCGGTGCTGCTGCCGGGCGTCCTCGTGGGCAGCCGGTGGTACGTCGACGCCGACTCCGCCGCCGCACCGGACAAGGCCGGCGGGGAGGCCGGCGGGGAAGGCGGTGGGACGGTCGTGTTCCGGCTGCTGCTGCCGCTGTGTCTGGTGATGACCTTCGCGTACATCGGGGACTCGACCGTCTCCAACTGGAGTGCGAAGTACCTCCAGGACACGCTGGGCGGCTCCGAACAGCTGGCGACGGTGCCGTACAACGTCTACATGGTCACCACGCTGCTGGGGCGGGCCATCGGGGACACCGGGGTACGGCGGTTCGGTGCCGTGGCCGTCGTACGGGTGGGCGCGCTGGTGGCGGCGCTGGGGTTCGCGGTGGTCGCCGTGGCGCCCGGCCCCTGGGTGGGCATGCTCGGGTTCACGCTGCTGGGGCTGGGTCTGTGCGTGCTGGTGCCGCAGACCTTCGCCGCGGCCGGGCGCCTGTTCCCGGGTGCGTCGGACAAGGCCGTCGCACGGCTCAACATCTTCAACTACGTGGGTTTCCTGGTCGGCTCCCCGCTGGTGGGCGCGCTGGGCGACGCGTGGAGCTACCGCGGGGCGATGCTGGTGCCCATGGCGTTGGTGCTGGTGACGTCGGTGTGCGCCGGGTCGTTCGCGCCGCGACCCGACCGATACGGTGGCGGTCATGAGCGGCCGCGCACAGCTGATGTGGGACGAGGCAGTAACGGGCTATGACTTCGGCCGGGACCACCCGATGGACCCGGTCCGCCTCGTCCTGACCCGGAAACTGGTCGACGCGCTCGGGCTCGACCGGGAGGCGCGGCTGGTGGCGGCCAGGCCGGCCGGTGAGTCGACGCTGCGGCTGGTCCACCGGGAGGACTACATCGCCGCGGTGAAGGCCGCGTCGGCGGATCCGGGAGCGGCGGACGGGACGTACGGGCTGGGGACGCTGGACGATCCGGCGTTCGCCGGTATGCACGAGGTGTCCGCGCTGATCGCGGGGCAGTCGGTGGCGGCGGCGGAGGCCGTGTGGCGCGGGGATGCGCTGCACGCGGTGAACTTCGCGGGCGGGCTGCACCACGCGATGCCGGGCTCCGCGTCGGGCTTCTGCGTCTACAACGACGCCGCGTTGGCGATCGCGCGACTGCTGGAGCTGGGTGCCGAGCGGGTCGTGTACGTCGACACCGACGTGCACCACGGGGACGGGGTGCAGACCGCGTTCTGGGAGGACCCGCGGGTGCTGACGATCTCGCTGCACGAGCATCCCCGGACGCTGTTCCCGCAGACGGGATGGCCGCAGGAGACCGGGGCGCCGTCCGCCGAGGGATCGGCCGTGAACGTGGCGCTGCCGGCGGGGACCGGGGACGCCGGGTGGCTGCGGGCGTTCCACGCGGTGGTGCCGGAACTGGTCGCCGACTTCCGTCCGCAGGTGCTGGTCACCCAGCACGGGGCCGACACGCACTTCGAGGATCCGCTGGCGCATCTGGCGGTGTCACTCGACGCGCAGCGGGCGGTGCAGATGGCGTGCCATGAGCTGGCCCACGAGCACGCCGGCGGACGGTGGGTCGCGCTGGGCGGTGGCGGATACGCGGTGGTGGAGGTCGTCCCACGGTCGTGGACGCATCTGGTGGGGATCGCGGCGGGGCGGCCGGTGGAGCCGGAGACGGTGATTCCGGAGAGCTGGCGGCAGGCGGTGTACGCGCGGACACGGCAGTTGGGCCCGATGCGGATGACCGATGGGCGGTGGCCGGTGTCCTGGGCGGACTGGGAGGCGGGGTACGACCCGGCGGACCGGCTGGACCAGGCGATCCTGGCGACCCGGCGGGCGGTGTTCCCGCTGCGGGGCCTGCTGCCGTAGTGCCGGTGAGCGGGCCTTCGGATTAGGCCGACTGTGCGGTGTTCCCTGGTTCCCGGGACGTCCGCGGGGGTCGTGCGTCAGCATCGCTCGGGTGTTGAGCATCGCGGCGCTGCGCGCCCATCTGGTGAGGGCCCGTCTCGCCGGGTCGGTGACCACGACGCGGGAGGCCGGTCTGCGCAGCTATCGGCTGTTCGCGGCCCGGGACCCCCGGGTGCTGATCGGGATCGATCCCGAAGGGCCTTGGCAGCAGCGGGACTTGATCGAGCTGATGGCGCGGAGGTGTGGTGTTTCGGCCGATCCGCGGCACACCTTCGGCCCTGATGTCATCGACCCGGATCTGACGCTGGCCGCGCTGGACGCCTTCGCGGACCGGCTCGCTGCGGCGGCGCGGCGGGGTGCCCCCGTACTCCTCGGCACCGGGCATCCGCACCGGCTGCTCGGCTTCTACGCCGCGCTGGCGGACGCCCTGTCGGCGGCGGGGTGTACCGTCCTCACCCCCGCGCAGGGTCGCTGTGTCGACATAACGACCCGGTTCGGCCTACGCACGTGCCGCCTCGAGTATGTACGAGGAGTCGCCCTGGTCCGGCCGTCCGGCACCGAACGCTCCGGTTGTGAGCCCGGCGCGCACACGCATTCGCCGCTCCCGGTTCGGCTGGCGCTCGCGGCGGCGGCCGACGTCGGCGGCCCGCTGCCGGAACTGGTGATCGGGGATCACGGCTGGGTCTGTGGTGCAGGTCAGCTGGGGTTCGAGGCCATGGGGCCGGCCGACACCAACGACCCCGCGCCCTTCGTCGGGCAGGCGGAGGGGCACGTGTCCGTCGTCGTTCCACTTGATGACGGAGTGCGGCCCGCCTACTACCGTCCGCTGGCCCGCTACGTACTCAATCGAGCGTGTCTGTCACAGTAGGCCGCCGATGGGTGCACCTCTTCCCCACTTGCATCACCCGCCCCTAGTCTGGGGAGTGAGCACGCAGCGACGAAGAGTCACCGGAAGGGGAAGCCGGTGGCCGTCGAGTGCGGAAGGTTCAGGTGTGTCATGGCTGCAGCTGGCGAAAGGCCTCTGAACGAGGTTCAGTTCCTTACCGTGGCGGAAGTCGCCTCGGTCATGCGAGTGTCGAAGATGACCGTGTACCGCCTGGTGCACAGCGGTCATCTGCCCGCGATCCGGGTGGGGCGGTCATTCCGTGTCCCGGAGCAAGCGGTTCACGAGTACCTCCGCGAGAGCTACGTGGGGGTTGAAACCGCCTGACGGCGATCAGGAGGGATCCGTGAAGGACACTGCGGAACACTTCCGGATCCCTCCGGACACCTCGATTACGACCTCAGCCCTCGGGCGGGTAGGCTAGCCCCTCGTAGGTCGTGTGGGCCCATGGCGCCCAAACACCGAGTGATGAGAAGTGAGCGAGGGTAGTCGTGGGCTCTGTTATCAAGAAGCGGCGCAAGCGGATGGCCAAGAAGAAGCACCGCAAGCTGCTCAAGCGCACCCGCGTCCAGCGTCGCAACAAGAAGTAGGACGCCGGTCGCGCGAGGTACGCGCCAACGCGAAAGCGTGTCCGTGGCCCCCCACCGCATCCGGTGGGGGGTCGCGTGCGTCCTGGGCCGGCCGGCTGCCGGAGTGGGCCGATTTCGTTCGCACGTACGTACCTGCCGTCACGTCGCGCATCGAGCGCTCGTCGCAGCGCGACATCGACCCGATAGGTTGGCCGCACACGGGGAACCCGGCGGGAATCCAGGCGGGAAGGAGGGCGCTGATCTTGGGACAGGTCGTGCTCGTGACCGGAGTGGCCCGTCAGCTCGCGGGCCGGTTCGTGCGGCGCATTCAGCGTGACCCGCAGGTCGACCGGGTGGTCGCCGTGGACGCGGTCCCGCCCGAGCACCATCTGGGCGGCGCCGACTTCGTCCAGGCGGACATCCGGCAGCCCACGATCGCGCGGGTGCTCGCCGAGACGTCCGCCGACACGGTGGTGCACATGGACGTGACCGGCACCGCGCTGGGCAGCGGCAGCCGGGCCCTGGTCAAGGAGACCAACGTCATCGGCACCATGCAGCTGCTGGGCGCCTGCCAGAAGTCCCCGTCGGTCAAGCGGCTGGTGGTCAAGTCCAGCACCAACGTCTACGGCTCCGCGCCCCGGGACCCGGCGGTGTTCACCGAGACCACCCCGCCCAAGTCCCTGCCCAGCGGTGGCTTCGCGAAGGACACGGTCGAGGTCGAGGGGTACGTGCGGGGCTTCGCCAGGCGGCGGCCCGACGTCGCCGTGTGCGTGCTGAGGTTCGCCAACATCCTCGGTCCGACGGCGGACACCCCGCTCGCCTCGTACTTCTCGCTGCCGGTGCTGCCGACGGTGTTCGGCTACGACCCGCGGCTGCAGTTCGTGCACGAGGACGACGTGATCGAGGTGCTGCGGATCGCCTCCCACGAGCCGCGTCGCGCCACGCTCAACAGCGGCACGTTCAACATCGCCGGCGACGGCGTGCTGCTGCTCTCGCAGTGCTCCCGGCGGCTGGGACGTCCCACGGTGCCGCTGCTGCTGCCCGCGGTGACGTGGGCGGGCTCGCTGGTGCGTACGCTGGGAATGACGGACTTCTCACCCGAGCAGATCCGCTTGCTGACCCACGGCCGGGTCGTGGCGACGGACCAGATGCGCGAAACACTCGGCTTCGCACCCAAGTACACGACCGCGGAGACCTTCGCCGAATTCGCCCGCAGCCGCGGCCCCGGGCTGCTGCCGCCGGAGGCCCTCGCGGGGGCCGTCGACCGGATCGCCGCGCTGTCCCACCGGGGCAGTGGCCACCCCCAGACGCAGAGCGCCAACTGAGGAGCGCAGCACCATGGCGGACGCCAAGGTCATCCCGTTCGACGACGACCGGTCCCGTGGGAGCGCCGTACAGCGGCCGTCGCGGCGCCGGAGCACGGGGAGCCGCCGCACCGGCGCCGAGTCGGCCGCGGTCGGCGAGGTCCAGCCCCTGCCAGCCAGGGGGGCCGCGCAGGGCGGTGTCCCTGTGACCAGTGAGGAACAGCCGTCACAGCCGCCGAGCAGGCCGCCGGACGACGGCGGTCTGGAGCGGCGCATCGCGAGCAGTCTGGCGTTCCTGCGCCGCCGCCTCACCGGGGACTACGACGTCGACGACTTCGGCTACGACGCCGAACTCACCGACCAGCTCCTGATGTCCCTGCTCCGGCCCCTGTACGAGAAGTACTTCCGGGTCGATGTGAAGGGCGTCGGCAACATCCCCGCCGAGGGCGGCGCCCTGATCGTCGCCAACCACTCCGGCACGCTGCCGCTGGACGGGCTGATGATGCAGGTCGCCGTCCACGACCAGCATCCCGCGGGCCGGCATCTGCGCCTGCTCGCGGCCGACCTGGTGTTCGTGCTGCCGGTGGTCAACGAACTCGCCCGCAAGCTCGGCCACACCCTCGCCTGCACCGAGGACGCCGCGCGGCTGCTCGGGCAGGGCGAGCTGGTCGGGGTGATGCCGGAGGGCTTCAAGGGCATCGGCAAGCCGTTCAGCGAGCGCTACAAGCTGCAACGGTTCGGCCGCGGCGGCTTCGTGTCGACCGCGCTGCGCCAGGGCGTGCCGATCATCCCGTGCTCGATCGTCGGGGCCGAGGAGATCTACCCGATGATCGGCAACGCCAAGACCCTCGCGCGGCTGCTGGGCATCCCGTACTTCCCGCTGACGCCCACCTTCCCGTGGCTGGGTCCGCTGGGCGCGATCCCGCTGCCGACGAAGTGGACGATCCAGTTCGGCGAGCCCATTCCGACGGACGGGTATCCGCCGGAGGCCGCCGAGGATCCGATGCTGATGTTCAACCTGACCGACCAGGTCCGCGAACAGATCCAGCACACCCTCTACAAGCTGCTGGTGCAGCGCAGGTCGGTGTTCTTCTGACAGTGCCACGACGGCGGGGGCGCCCCTCGATGAGGGACGCCCCCGCCGTCCTGGGGCTGCTCGGCACCGCCTACTTCGCGTCCTCCGCGTTGATGCCGAGGCCCGGCAGCAGGCCCGGGAGGAGCGGCGGGATCGTCACGTCCGGGCCGCCGGCGGGCGGCTTGGTCGGGGACGGCGAGGCGCTGCCGCTGGGCTTCGGCGGGTCGAGCAGGCCGCCGGTGGAGCCGCCGAGCAGCCCGTCGTCCTCGCTGCCGGAGCCGGCCGACGCGCTGGGGTCGTCGCTGCCGGAGTGGGGGCTGCCGGAGGAGGCGTCGCCGCCGGTGCCGGGCTGGGCCGAGTGCCCGGCGCCGGGCGAACCGGCGGACGCCGTCGGCCGGGGGCCGTGCTGCTTGCCGTCGCCGCCCGGGGCGGAGGGCTGGGGGAGCATCGACTGCAGCGGGGCGACCTCGTCGTCTATGGCGTCGAACACCGACGACACCTGCTGACTGACGTCGCCGAGCTGCACCGGGAGCCGGTCGCGGAGCGCGCCCCAGGCCTCGCGGTGGGACCGCGAGAAGGTGGAGAGGGCCTGGATGGGACGCAGGGAGTCGGGGTCGCGTTCGTACGCTTCGTGCAGCAGGCGGTGGCCCTCGGTGGCGTCGTGCTGCACCCCGGACAGGGTGCGGCGGATCTCGCCGAGCGACTCGTGGTCGAGCTGGCCGCCGCGGCCGCGCTCCATCAGTCTGCGGGCCTCGCTCAACCGGGTCGAGGCCAGGTCGAGGTAGGCCTGGCCCTGCTCGTCGGCGCCGTCGGTCAGGTAGGTGAGCTTGAAGTCCTCGATGCCGCGCTTCAGGCCGTACAGCGAGTCACCGGGCAGGGCACTGGAGCTGGCGGCGGCCACTCCGCCGAAGGCTCCCGCGGCCACACCCACGCTGAGTCCGCCGGCGGCCAGCGACTTGCTCAGCCGCGTGCGCGGCCGCAGTTTCCCCAGGCCGCTCGCCCGGTGTGCGCCGCGCGCCCGTTGCCTGGGCACCGGTGGGTCACTCGCCTCGCCCGCCGCGGTGCTCTCCTGGAGCATGGCCTCCATCGCGGCCACCAGGCGGGCCCGCTGGACGACCTTGACCTCCGGGTCCAGCTCCGGCCGTGGCAGCGCGTCCAGACCGGTGGCCAGGGCCAGCATGCGGCCCTGTTCGGTCTGTTCCGCGGCAGCCGGGGCCGGTGCCGGTCCTTCGGCCTGTTCGGCCGCCGTGCCCCGGTCGGACAGCTCTTCCAGGGACTGGGCGAAGGCGTTCGCCCGCCGGTGCGCCGATACTTTCGCGATCACTGGCGGCACCTCCTCTCGTCATGACGGTCGACTCCCCGGGGATCCTGAGGGCGCACGTCCTCAGCCGATTCTTCCGATCGGTGATCAGGATTGGCCAGGGCGTGACCACAGGGAGCCTCTATCCCGCACAACGAGCGGCTCGGCGCTTGGGTTACGGACCCGGGCGCATCGGATCGAGAAGTCAACGCGACTCCACGGAGCGTGAGTTGAATGTCGCGGAGCGTGTGCGCGGCTCAGCGTGCGTCGTCCGGGAGAAGCCGGGCCAGGGTGCGCACGGCCCGGTACTGAAGGGTCTTGATGGCGCCCTCGTTCTTGCCCATCACACGGGCGGTCTCGGCGACGGACAGGCCCTGGAGGAAGCGGAGCATGACGCACTCCTGCTGCTGCGGGTTGAGCCGCCGTACGGCGTCCAGGAGGGCGGCGTTGGACAGGGACTCGAGGACGGAGTCCTCGGGTGAGCGCTCGACCTCGTTGGCGTCGAGCATCTCGCCGGTGGTGACCTCGAGCCGGAACCGGCTGGACTTGAAGTGGTCGGCGACGAGGTTGCGGGCGATGGTGACCAGCCAGGCGCCGAAGTCGCGGCCCTGCCAGGTGAAGGTCCCGATGCGGCGCAGGGCGCGCAGAAAGGTCTCGCTGGTGAGGTCCTCGGCCGTCGCCTTGCCGCCGACGCGGTAGTAGATGTACCGGTAGACGGTGTCGCTGTACTGGTCGTAGAGCAGTCCGAAGGCGTCGGCCTCGCCGGCCTGGGCGCGCTCGACGAGCTCCATCATCCGGGCGCTGTCGCTGTCCGCGGCCGGGCGGCGGACGGTGGCCGCCGCGGCCGAGCGTCCTCGTCTGCCGGCCGCCCGTCCGTCGCCCGTCCGTCGCCCCTCGACCACGGCGCTGCGAGTCGGCACCTGCTCCATGCCGTCGGCCAGCGCGTAGGCCGGACCTACCGGCGCGGCGGTGGCGAATGCGGGGCCGGCGTACGCGGTGGGGACGAGGCCGCGCAGCAGGTCCAGGACCGTTGCGCGGAGCGTAGCCAGGCCCGAGGCGTCAACCCCGACGTGTGGGTACACGGGACTCCCAGAGGCAGAGCTTCCATCACGTGCAGTGCGGAACCGTTCACCCGTCGTAGCGACGACGGGGTGCCGGTTTGCGTCTGAGGAGAATAACGCTTCGTGCAGGCCCTGCTACACCGAGTTGCTCAAATCATCGATTCCGTCGCTTCCGTAACCGATTGGCATGCGTTCAGACATCGCAGAGTGACCGTTTGCTGACCGATCTGTTCCGCCTTCGGTATAGGTCTGGGGCGCATCCTGGCGATGCACCGCCAAGTCGAATGGCCAGAACGGCATGGGCGTACGTTCGGTCAATTGCCCGCGCTTCCGGGTGCGCCGCACGACCGCGACCGGCGAGGGCCCGTGCCGCCACTGGGCGGCGCGGGCGGCACGGGGGTACGGACGGTGGCCGCCGGCGGCGCGGGTGGTGAGCGGCCGGTGGTGGCGGCCGGTGCTGAGTGGGGGCGGTGCGGGGCAGCGGTGCGCCGGTGTCAGCGGCGGCGGCGGTGCAGGGCGATGGCCGCCGCGGTGCCGCCGGCCACGGCGCCGACGCCGGCCGCCGCGGGGATGCCGACCTTGGCCGCCTTGCGGCCGGTGCGGTAGTCGCGCAGGCGCCAGTCCATCTCCCGGGCGTGGCGGCGGAGTTTGGCGTCGGGGTTGATGGCGTAGGGGTGGCCGACCAGGGACAGCATGGGGATGTCGTTGTGGGAGTCGCTGTAGGCGGCGCAGCGGGTCAGGTCCAGGGCCTCCGCCGCGGCCAGGGCGCGCACCGCCTCCGCCTTCGCCGGGCCGTGCAGCGGCTCGCCGACCAGGCGGCCGGTGTAGACGCCGTCGACGGACTCCGCCACCGTGCCCAGCGCGCCGGTCAGACCCAGGCGGCGGGCGATGACCTGCGCGATCTCCACCGGCGCGGCTGTGACCAACCACACCTTCTGACCGGCGTCCAGGTGGGCCTGGGCGAGCGCGCGCGTGCCCGGCCAGATCCGCTCGGCCATGTACTCGTCGTAGATCTCCTCGCCGATCGACTTCAGCTCGGCGACGCGGTGGCCCTTCACGATCGACAGCGCCGAGTCGCGCGCGTCCTGCATGTGCTCGGGGTCCTCCACCCCGGCCAGCCGGAACCACGCCTGCTGCCAGGCGAACTTGGCGAGGTCGCGCGTGTCGAAGAACTTCCGCTTGTACAGGCCCCGGCCGAAGTGGAACAGCGCGGCGCCCTGCATGACGGTGTTGTCCAGGTCGAAGAAGGCGGCGGCCCTTTCGTCCCCGTGCACCGGGAACTCCGACGCCTCCTGCGGGGACGGCGGGACGCCCGCTTCCTGCGAGGATTTGCGCGCTGCCTCCGCCGAGGCCTCGCCTGCCAACACGCTCCGCGCCGTGGCGGAGCGCCTACGGGAAGTGAGCCATCCGAGAGCGGCCATGGCGTGAGCATAGCCAGTTGGCCGGGTGGTTCCGGAGTCGAGAGGCTTCGCGGGCCGTGAACTCTTCGCGACGGCGTCGTTGCGGCGGTGCCGTCGAGGACGTCACGGCGCGTGCCGGAGCGACAATGGCCGACATGAGTCCCATCTTCCGCCGCAAGTCCCCCGGGCCCCAGGGGCGGCTCGTCACCCTCGTCCGCAAGCCGGGCTGCCACCTGTGCGACGACGCGCAGGCCGTCGTGGAGAAGGTCTGTGCCGACCTGGGCGCCGTCTGGGAGCAGAAGGACATCACCCAGGATCCGGAGCTGTACGAGCGGTACTGGGAGCAGATTCCGGTTGTACTCGTCGACGGTGAACAGCACACCTTCTGGCGGGTGAACGAGGCGCGACTGCGCAAGGCGCTCGCGGGCTGATCGAGACTGACCGAGGAGTACAAACTGGCCGGAAGTCGCCTAGGATCGATGGCGTCTTGGTCTCGGGGGCGGGGATCGTAGAGGAGAGTGTGCGGTTTTGCCCCCAACAAGAAAGGCGCAGTGGTGCGGATGTGCCGGTTCCAAACATCCGCGCCGGGGGTGCGTGACCCCGGTCACGTTGGCCGGGCAAATCGGACACCATCTTTGTGCACACGTTCACAAAGACATAGCCTGCTGTCGACGGGGCGGTCTGGGGACATATGACCGCCCGCAGCCCCGCTCTACCCGCAGGAGCACCGTGGCAACTGGCCGAACTCACCGACCGGCGACCCGTAGCCGAGGGATTCCCGAGGCCACCGTCGCCAGGCTTCCGCTGTACCTCCGAGCCCTGACCGCGCTGTCGGAGCGCTCGGTGCCCACGGTCTCCTCCGAGGAGCTCGCGGCCGCGGCGGGGGTCAATTCCGCCAAGCTGCGCAAGGACTTCTCCTACCTCGGCTCCTACGGGACCCGCGGGGTCGGCTACGACGTCGAGTATCTCGTGTACCAGATCTCCCGCGAACTCGGCCTCACCCAGGACTGGCCGGTTGTGATCGTCGGTATCGGCAACCTCGGCGCCGCCCTCGCCAACTACGGCGGCTTCGCCTCCCGCGGCTTCCGCGTCGCCGCGCTCATCGACGCCGACCCCGCGATGGCCGGCCGCCCCGTCGCCGGCATCCCGGTCCAGCACGCCGACGAGCTGGAGAAGATCATCCGGGACAACGGCGTCTCGATCGGCGTGATCTCGACCCCCGCGGGCGCCGCCCAGCAGGTCTGCGACCGGCTGGTGGCCGCCGGTGTCACCTCCATCCTGAACTTCGCGCCGACCGTGCTGTCCGTCCCGGACGGCGTCGACGTGCGCAAGGTCGACCTCTCCATCGAGCTTCAGATCCTCGCCTTCCACGAGCAGCGCAAAGCCGGTGAGGAGGCCGTCGCCGACCGCGCGCTCCCGCCCGCGGCCGCAGTCCGCGACGAGTCCACCGACCGGGGGCCGGACGGGGATGTCCCCGCCGTGATGCCGGCATGAGTCTTCTCGTCGTCGGACTGAGCCACCGCAGTGCCCCGGTCAGCCTCCTGGAGCGCGCCTCGCTGAGCGCGGACGGCCAGGACAAGCTGCTCCAGGACACGGTCGCCGCCGAGCCGGCCACCGAGGCCGCCGTGCTCGCCACCTGCAACCGCATCGAGCTGTACGCCGACGTGGACAAGTTCCACGCCGGTGTCGCCGAGCTGTCCACGCTGCTCGCCCAGCACAGCGGGGTCGGTCTTGAGGAGCTCACCCCGTACCTCTACGTGCACTACGAGGACCGGGCCGTCCACCATCTGTTCTCGGTGGCCTGCGGCCTGGACTCGATGGTCGTCGGCGAGGGCCAGATCCTCGGACAGATCAAGAACTCCCTGGCCCGCGCCCAGGACCTGCACACCGCCGGGCGTCTGCTGAACGACCTGTTCCAGCAGGCCCTGCGGGTCGGCAAGCGCGCCCACTCCGAGACCGGCATCGACCGCGCCGGGCAGTCCCTGGTCACCTTCGGCCTGCAGCAGCTGTCCGCGGGCGCGGACGTGCAGGCCTGGGCGCGCGGCAAGAAGGCCCTGGTCATCGGCGCCGGTTCGATGTCGTCGCTGGCCGCCGCCACGCTCGCCCGCGTCGGCGTCGGCGAGATAGTGATCGCCAACCGTACGTGGGACCGGGCCGAGCGCCTCGTCCAGATCCTCACCGAGGACGACGACACGGACGTGCTGGCCCGCGCGGTACCGATGGACGCGGTACCGCTCGAGCTGACACGTGCAGATGTCGCCGTCTCCTGCACCGGCGCGACGGGACTCGTCCTGACCGCCGAGACGGTCACCGCCGCGGTCGAGGGCCGTACCGGTACGCCCGTCACCGTGGCGCGGGCCGCCGAGGGAGGGCACGGCAGCGGCCGTACGGCGGTGCGGACGGACGTCCGCGAGACCCCCCTGCCGCCCGTGGGCACCACCGGTGCCGATGAGAACTGCCCGCTGGACCTCGCCGCGGCCGAGCCCGGCTTCTCCCTGATGGGCGAGTCCGCCGTGGCCGGCATGGACGCGGCCACCCTGGAGCAGCACGGCGCCTGGGTCGGTGGGGGTGCCTCCCTGCTCGAGCGGAGCCGAGAGCTTGGGGGAGGAGCCGCCGACCGCCGCGAGTCCGCGCGTGCCGAGGCCGACCCGGAGACCGACGCCGAGCTGATCACCGCGCTCGCCGCGACCGTGGCCAGCGCCGGCCGTGTCCCCGAGCACCGCAGGCCCGAGCCGGTCGCCGCCGCGCCGCGCCCCGAGCCGGCCCTCTTCGTGCTGGACCTCGCCATGCCGCGGGACGTCGACGCGGCCGTGCACCGGCTCGCCGGGGTGCGCCTGGTGGACATCGAGTCGCTCGCCGAGGCCTCCGCCGACGCTCCGATGGCCGCCGATGTCGACCAGGTCCGCCGTATCGTCTCCGACGAGGTCGCGGCCTTCGGGGCGGCCCTGCGGGCGGCGCACATCACGCCCACCGTCGTCGCGCTGCGCACCATGGCCGCCGACGTCGTGAGCAGCGAGATCGCCCGCCTGGAGGGGCGGCTGCCCGGTCTCGACGACAAGCACCGGGCGGAGATCACCCAGACCGTCCGGCGTGTCGTGGACAAGCTGCTGCACGCGCCGACGGTCAGGGTCAAGCAACTCGCGGCCGAGCCCGGCGGCGCCGGGTACGCGGACGCACTGCGCACCCTGTTCGACCTGGACCCCGAGACGGTCGCCTCCGTCTCCCGGGCCGACCGCGATTCCGACGACTCCGAGAAGCACGACGACTCCGAGAAGCACAGCAAGAACCGAGGGCCAGCATGACTGAGAAGGCACTGAGGCTCGGGACCAGGCGCAGCAAGCTCGCCATGGCCCAGTCCGGGTTGGTGGCGGACGCCGTGAGCCAGGTGACCGGACGGCCTGTCGAGCTCGTCCCGGTCACCACCTACGGCGACATCTCCCGTGAGCACCTCGCACAGATCGGCGGCACGGGTGTGTTCGTGGCCGCACTGCGCGAGGCCTTGCAGCGGGGCGAGGTGGACTTCGCGGTTCATTCGCTCAAGGACCTGCCCACCACGCAGCCGGAGGACCTGGTCCTGGCCGCCGTACCCGAGCGCGAGGACCCGCGCGACGTGCTCGTCGCCCGGGACGCGCTGAAGTTCACCGACCTGCCCCGCGGGGCGCGCATCGGTACGGGCTCGCCACGCCGCATGGCCCAGCTGAACGCGTACGCCCGCGCCCACGGCCTGGACATCGAGACGGTCCCGATCCGGGGCAACGTCGACACCCGCATCGGCTTCGTCAAGAACGGTGAGCTCGACGCGGTGGTACTCGCCGCCGCCGGGCTGAACCGGGTCGGCCGGAGCGAGGAGGTGACCGACTTCCTGTCGGTCGACACGATTCTGCCGGCCCCCGGCCAGGGGGCCCTGGCGGTCGAGTGCACCGCGGACAACGCGGAACTCGCCGCCGAGCTCGCCGAGCTCGACGACCCGCACACGCGGGCCGCCGTGACCGCCGAGCGGTCACTGCTCGCCGCCCTGGAGGCCGGTTGCAGCGCCCCGGTGGGCGCGCTGGCCGACCTGTTGGGCGACGGGCAGATTGTCAAGGAAATGCGCCTGCGGGGCGTCGTCGGCAGGCCCGACGGCTCCGCACTGGTGCAGCTGTCCACCACCGGTCCCGTGCCCCAGACGCACGACCAGGCGATGGCTCTCGGTCGCGAACTCGCCACCGAGATGCTCGCCCAGGGCGCGGCCGGTCTGATGGGGGAGCGAGCACAGTGAGCCCCACCACCCTTCCCGCCTGTCCCGAACACGGGCACGTCACCTTCCTCGGTGCCGGACCCGGAGATCCGGGACTGCTCACACTGCGCGCCGTGGAGGCGCTGGCCAACGCGGATGTCCTCGTCGCCGAGCACGAGGTGCTCGACGTCGTGCGCACGCACGCCAGGCAGGGCGTCGCCGTCGTGCACACGGACCCGGGTCCTTCGGCGGACTCGCATCCGGGCACGGGCACGCCCCAGCTCACGGTTGTTGACGGCACGTCAACAACCGCTGGGGTCCCCGCGGTGCGGGATGCCGCACATCTTGTCATGGAGGCCGCGCGGGGCGGCAGGCGGGTCGTCCGTGCGGTGTCGGGGGACCCGGGACTCGACACGTACGCCACGGAGGAGATGCTCGCCTGCGCCGCCGCGGGCGTCCCCTTCGAGGTCGTCCCCGGCATCGCGGCCGCCGTCGGCGTGCCCGCGTACGCCGGGGTGCCGCTGCGCGACGCCCGGGGCACCGACGTGCGGTTCGTCGACGCGCGTACGGCCTCGGAGCGCTGCTGGACCGAGGTCGGCGCCTCGGACGGCACGGTCGTGGTGTCGACCACGCTTGACTCGGTCGCCTCGGCGGCCGGCGAACTGGTCTCGGCGGGCCGCAAGCCCGACACCCCGCTGACGGTGACGGTCGCCGGTACGACCACTCGCCAGCGCACCTGGACGGCGACGCTCGGCACGATCGCGCAGACCCTGAAGCAGGCCAAGGTCCTGCCGTCCCCGGAGGGCGGGCGCCCGGTGATAGCCGTGGTCGGCGAGCGCAGCGCGACCGCCCAGCGCGACCAGTTGTCGTGGTTCGAGTCCAAGCCGCTGTTCGGGTGGAAGGTCCTCGTTCCGCGCACCAAGGAGCAGGCGGCCTCGCTCTCCGACCAACTGCGGTCCTACGGGGCCGTGCCGCACGAGGTCCCGACGATCGCCGTCGAGCCGCCGCGCACGCCCCAGCAGATGGAGCGCGCGGTGAAGGGCCTGGTGACCGGCCGCTACGAGTGGATCGCGTTCACCTCGGTCAACGCGGTGAAGGCGGTGCGGGAGAAGTTCGAGGAGTACGGGCTGGACGCCCGGGCCTTCGCCGGCATCAAGGTGGCCGCGGTCGGCGACCAGACGGCCAAGGCGCTGATCGCCTTCGGCGTGAAGCCGGATCTGGTGCCGAGCGGCGAGCAGTCGGCCGCGGGCCTGCTGGAGGACTGGCCGCCGTACGACCCGGTCTTCGACCCGATCGACCGTGTCTTCCTGCCCCGCGCGGACATCGCCACGGAGACCCTCGTGGCGGGCCTGATCGAACTGGGCTGGGAGGTCGACGACGTCACGGCCTACCGCACGGTCCGTGCCTCTCCGCCCCCGGCGGAGACCCGCGAGGCCATCAAGGGCGGCGGCTTCGACGCGGTGATGTTCACGTCGTCGTCGACGGTGCGGAACCTGGTCGGCATCGCGGGCAAGCCGCACAACGTGACGGTGATCGCCTGCATCGGCCCGGCCACGGCGAAGACCGCCGAGGAGCACGGCCTGCGGGTGGACGTGATGGCCCCCGAGCCGTCCGTCCACAAGCTGGCCGAGGCCCTGGCCGACTTCGGCGCGAGGCGCCGCCTGGCGGCCCTGGAGGCCGGCGACCCGGTGACGCGACCGAGCGAACGCCGTCCGGGGGCGCGGAGGCGTCGTTCGTCGACGTGACGCCCCGGCGAGGTCTGCCTGGCTCAGGACGAACGCCCCGCTGTCCCGTACGGGACAGCGGGGCGTTCGCTTGGCAGCGCAGGGCTTCGTCCCTCGGGCCTCAGCCCTGCTGCGGGTGCCCGATGACCTCCTGCCCGATCTGCTCGGCGAGCCACTGTGAGGCTGCGCGGATGAACCGCGTGCGAGTTCGGACCGCACGATGGAGAAGAGTACGCCGTACAGCGGCCCGGTCGATGGGGTGGATCCCGTAGATTCGGCCCCTGGTACTGCAGGGACCATCCGGGAGGGGAGCCGCGAGGGTGCGAGCAGCCTTGCTGAAAGTTACGGGTGTGAGCCGCACCTTCGGCGAGCGTGAGGCGCTCAGAACCATCGACCTGGAGATCGCCGCGGGGGAACGCGTGGCCCTGGTCGGGCCGAACGGCTCGGGGAAGTCCACTCTGCTGCGCATCGCCTGCGGCCGTGACCGGCCCACCACCGGCACGGTCGAGTTCGACGGCGAGCCGATGAGCGAGGACGACGCGCGTGTCCGGGCCCGGGTCGCCGTGGTCGGCGACGCGCTCAGTTGCTACCCGGACTTGACTGTTCGTCAGCACCTGAAACTGGTCGCCGTGGCCCACAGCGTACCCGTGCACGAAGTCGACCGGCTCCTGAGCGAGCAGCGGCTCACCGGCCACGCCGACTCGTTGCCCGGCGCGCTGTCTTCCGGCCAACTCCAGGCCATGTTTCTCGCGTCGGCGCTGCTGCGCCCCCGCGACCTGCTGGTCCTCGACGAGCCGGAGCAACGCCTCGACCACGGCGCCCGCGTTCGCCTGGTGGACGTGCTGCGCGCCGAGGGCGACAGCGGCACCGCGGTCCTGTTCGCCACCCACCACCGCGAGCTGGCCCGGGCGGCACATCGCGTCGTACTCCTGGATGACGGGGCGGTGGTCGCCGACGGCAGCCCGGACGAGGTGTTCACGGAGGCGGACGCGTGAACGCCATGACGTCAGGGACGAGCACGACGAACGTACGGCCCGGCGGCGTGGACCGGACCGCCGAGACCCGGGCGTGGCTGCAGGACCGGCGCGGCGCCGGCCGGGCCCGCCGGTTCGGGTACGTCGCCTACGTCGTCCTGGTCCTGCTCCTCGGCTGGTACGGCCTGTTCGCCATCGGCCTCTTACAGGAACTCGGCCACCGGCGGCCGCTGACGGAACACGCCGGGGCCATCGCGCGGATGCTGCCCTCCGGCCTGGTCTGCCTGGCCCTGGCGGGACTCTTCCTCACCGTGCGGGACGCCCTGTGGCGAGGTCCGGTGACGCCGCCCCGGCCGGACGTCGACTGGCTGCTCGCCCTGCCGGTCCGGCGCCGCCCGGTGCTGCTGCCCTGGTTCATCCTGTCCGCCGGCGTCTGGACGCTTGCCGCGCTGCTGATCGGCTTCGCCGCCGCCCTGTTCGTCGCGTCGGCCGACCTCGGGGACATCGGCCTGCTCAGCCTCGCCTGCCTCGGCCCCGCGGCCTGCCTGGCCCTGCTGGCCGTGGTCGCCGCGGCCGTGGTCGAACGGTCCCGCAGAGCAGCCGACTGCCTCCACCGAGCCACCCCCGTACTGCTGCTCGCCGTGCTGCTGAGCGCCGTACAGTCCGGCCTCGCGGCACAGGGGCACCGGGCGAGGCCGCTGGAGGCGGTGGAACTCTGGTCCGGTCCCTGGGGCTGGGCGGCACAGCCCGTGCTGGCCGCCGCCGGGCGGGACGTCCCCTTATGGCCGGCGGCGCTCGTGCTGCTGCTGGCGGCCACGGCGGCCGCCCTCGCCTACGCGGGGAAGGCCGTCGCGGAACTGCCCACCACCGTGCTGCGGTCACGGGCCCGGGCCTCGGGCGGTGTGCTGGCCGGCATCCTGGCCGGCGACCTGCGCTCGGTCCGGCTCGCCATGACCGGCGGCCTGGAGGCCCGCAGCCGCGGGCGCGTCGAACGGTGGGCCGCGAGGCTCGCCCCGCCGCGCTCCCCCCGCCTCCTCGTCGCCTGGCGCGATACGGTGGCCCTCCTCATGGCCCCCCGACGGTCCGGCCTCGTGCTCCTGCTGCTCGCCCTCGCCGGGGTGGCCGCCGTCACCTCCGCCGGTACCCGGGGCGGCACGGCCCACCTCGCGGCCGCGGTTGCCGCTCTGTTCGGCTACTTCGCCGCCTCCGCCCTGCTGGAGCCGGCCAGGCTGGACGGCGACGACGTACGGCGCACGGCGTGGTCTCCACGCCCCTGCGAACGCATCGCGCTCGCCCACACCGTCGTACCGATCCTCGCGCTCGTCGTTGCCGGATGTCTCCTCGCGGTGCCTCTGGCCCTGGCCGATCTCCCCTCGGCCCCTCTTGTCGTCCTGGCCGCCGCCCCCGTCCTCGTCGCCGCCGGCCTGCTGAGCGCCTATCGCTCACCTGTGCCTGCCTGGGTCCTCTACAGCGGCCCGCTCCTCGCCGACATCGGTCCCATCGTCGCCATGCTGTGGTACGCCGTCGGCCCCCTCGTCGGCATCAGCGCCCTGACCCTGCTCCTGTCCGGCCCCTTCCCGGCGAACCTTCCCCCGGCGGCGGACCCTTGGGCCCGCCTGGCCGCCTGCTGGCTCCTGGCCGCCCTGATGCTCCGCTGGACGGTCGGGCGGGCACGGAAGCGGGTGCGTCCGTAGCCGCACAAGCCGGAACCGCCCAGTCCGCCGGTCACGCCATCGCGCTGGCTCAGATTTTTGGTGAGGACGGCTGCAGCACGCTGCATCGCCTGCCGCTCGCGTTCATTTGTTGGGTGGGTTTTTCCCAGGGTTCTTTGGTCTTTCACCGCCCCCAACTCCGGCCCGCGCCCAACCGGTACACGTCTTTCCCGGCTCCGGTATCGCCGTCGAAGTGCAGAGGCTCCTCAGCGGGGGACCTCGGAGAAGCCGAGGAAGGTCACAAAGCGCGCCAAGGCCAAAGGATCGGCGAAGGCCGCCGTCTGACGGGCCTGGTCGGGGCCGACTCCCCGTCGGCAAAGGCATCGGGGCGGAAGGCGTAGCGTAGAGGGCATGACGAAGTACGGATCCTTTCCCGGTACGCGTCCTCGCCGGCTGCGCACCACCCCCACCATGCGGCGCATGGTCGCCGAGACCCGGCTGCACCCGGCGGACCTCATCCTGCCCGCGTTCGTCCGCGAGGGAGTGAGCGAGCCCGTGCCGATCTCGGCGATGCCCGGGGTGGTGCAGCACACGCGGGAGAGCCTGAAGAAGGCGGCCGCCGAGGCGGTGGAGGCCGGGATCTCCGGCATCATGCTGTACGGGGTGCCGGAGGAGGGCAAGAAGGACGGCCTCGGGACGGCGGGAACGGATCCGGACGGGATCCTCCAGGTCGCGTTGCGCGATGTGCGCTCCGAGGTCGGGGACGAACTGCTCGTCATGTCCGACCTGTGCCTCGACGAGTTCACCGACCACGGGCACTGCGGCGTCCTCGACGCCGAGGGGCGGGTCGACAACGACGCCACGCTCGAGCGGTACGCCGAGATGGCCCAGGTCCAGGCCGACGCAGGCGCCCATGTCGTGGGCCCCAGCGGGATGATGGACGGGCAGATCGGCGTCATCCGGGACGCGCTGGACCAGATCGGGCGGGAGGACGTGGCGATCCTCGCCTACACCGCCAAGTACTCGTCCGCCTTCTACGGTCCCTTCCGGGAGGCGGTCGGTTCCTCGCTGAAGGGCGACCGCAAGACCTACCAGCAGGACCCCGCGAACCTGCGTGAGTCGTTGCGGGAGCTGGCCCTCGACCTGGAGGAGGGCGCCGACATGGTGATGGTCAAGCCGGCCGGTCCCTACCTCGACATCCTCGCCCGGGTCGCCGACGCCGTGGACGTGCCGGTCGCCGCCTACCAGATCTCCGGCGAGTACGCGATGATCGAGGCCGCCGCCGAGAAGGGCTGGGTCGACCGCGACCGGGCCATCCTGGAGACCCTGACCGGCATCAAGCGGGCCGGGGCGCGCAACATCCTCACCTACTGGGCCACCGAGGTCGCGCAGAAGCTGCGCTGACGCCTCCCGCCCCGCCGGGCCGCCCGTCTCCGCACGGGCGGTCCCGCCGCGCCGTGACCGGTGAGCGGTCCGCGGAGGGTCAGGTTCCCGTGCCCCGCTCGCCTTCGCCTCGTCGGCCGCGGGAACCTCCGCCCGCCGATGCCGGGGCGGTGCCGCCGTGCGAGGCGGCGTGCTGGTTCAGCACCTTCATGATCTCCATGGCCAGGGACTCCGCCAGGGCGGGCGCGAGGGATTCCGCCAACGCGGTCGCCAGGACCTGCGCGAACAGCACCTTCTCCAGTTCCGAGGAACGGGAGTGCGCCGGACGGGAAAGGGTCGTCGCGGCCGCTTCCAGCAGCGCTGCCGTCAGCGGGTCCTTCCCATGCCTGACACCGGTACCGGTGTGCGGAATCCCGGACTCGCGCACCATTTCCTCGAAGACCTCGTCGATGAAGGTCTCCAGGGGATCCCGTTCCGTCTCTCCGCCGGACTCAGCTGCCATTGTGGTTCCTCAAGTTCGATTGCCGTACGGGCCCGCCCCCCGATGCCGGTGAGCGCGGCCGTCGGAGGGCGGGGTGTCGCCAGCTCCTAGCGCCGGGCCAGCGCGGCGAGCAGCAGGGGGTGCTGGATCAGCGAGCCCCCGCGCTCCTCGCGGCGGCGCATGAGCATGGCGAGGAGGAGGGGGTTTTCGATGATGGGGTCCTCCCGTTCCTCCCGGCGGCGCATCAGGGCGGCGAGCAGCAGGGGGTGCTGGATCATCGACTCCCCGCGCTCCTCGCGGCGGCGCATGAGCATGGCGAGGAGGAGGGGGTTTTCGATGATGGGGTCCTCCCGTTCCTCCCGGCGGCGCATCAGGGCGGCGAGCAGCAGGGGGTGCTGGATCATCGACTCCCCGCCTTCCTCCCGGCGGCGCATGAGCGCGGCGAGGAGGAAGGGGTGGTCGATCATCGGGGCCTCCCCGCGTTCCTCACGCCGGGCGAGCAGCGTGGCCAGCAGAAGCGGCCCGATCGCGGATTCCTCTTCCTCCAGACCGACGCCTGCCTTCTCCCGAGTGGGGCTCTCCGTCGTTGCCGTCATGGATTCCTCCTTCTGTGAAGCAAGACGCAGACGCATGACGCAGCGGAGTGCCCGAACTGTGGGGAAGTTCCGCGCTCCGCTCCTTCGTCATCCTCGGGGCGCCCGGTGCCCGCCGCACTTCGATCTTGTGCCGCGCGCGAAAGGGTTCACAGCCACTCGTGCGGGCCCGAGGATGGCCGAAACGCGCGCGGGCCCCGACCCGTCGAGTACGGGGCGGGGCCCGCGGCGACGGACCGGCGGATCCGTCAGAGGCGCTCGGGCGTCCGGATGCCCAGCAGGGCCATGCCCTGGTGCAGGGTGCGGGCCGTGACGTCGCACAGGAACAGGCGGTTCTCCACCTGCTCCGGTGTTTCCGCCTTCAGCACCGGGCACTTGTCGTAGAAGGACGTGTACAGGGACGCCAGTTGGTACAGGTACGCGGCCAGCTTGTGCGGGGCGTACTCCGCGGCGGCCTCCCGCACCGTCTCCGCGAAGGCGTCGGCATGCAGGCCCAACGCCCGCTCCGCCTGGGTCAGTTCGAGCTCCGGGTGGGCACAGGGCCGAACCTCTCCGGCCTTGCGGAGGATCGACTGGATCCGGGCGTAGGCGTACTGGAGGTAGACCGACGTGTCGCCGTTCAGCGAGACCATCTGGTCGAGGTCGAACTTGTAGTCCCGGTTCGCCGAGGTCGACAGGTCCGCGTACTTCACCGCGCCGACGCCCACCTGGGCACCCCGCTCGGCGATCTCCTCCTCCGAGAGGTCCTGCGCCTTCTCCCGGACGACCGCCGAGGCACGCTCGATCGCCTCGTCGAGCAGGTCCACCAGTCGGACCGTCTCGCCCGCACGGGTCTTGAAGGGCTTGCCGTCCTTGCCGAGCACCGTGCCGAACGCCAGCTGATACGCCGTCACGTCGTCGTTCAGCCAGCCGGCCCGCCGCGCGGTCTCGAAGACCATCTTGAAGTGCAGGGACTGGCGGGCGTCCACGACGTACAGCAGCGTGTTCGCCTTGAGGTTGAAGACCCTGTCCCTGATCGCCGACAGGTCGGTGGCCGCGTAGCCGTAGCCGCCGTCGGACTTCTGGACGATCAGTGGGACCGGGTTGCCGTCCGGGCCCCTGACGTCGTCGAAGAAGACGCACAGGGCGCCCTCCGAGCGGACCGCCACACCGGACTCCTCCAGCAGGCGGCAGGTCTCGGCGAGCATGTCGTTGTAGCCGGACTCGCCGACGATGTCCGGGTCCCGGATCTCCATGTCCAGCTTCTCGAAGACGGAGAAGAAGTAGATCTTCGACTCGTCCACGAACTTCTGCCACATGGCCACCGTGTGCGCGTCGCCGGCCTGGAGGTCCACCACCCGGCGCCGGGCCCGCGTCTTGAACTCCTCGTCGGAGTCGAACAGTTTGCGCGCGGCCTTGTAGAGGCGGTCGAGGTTCGACATCGCCTCCTCGCCGGTCACCTCGGTCGCCTTGTGGTCCAGCTCGTGCGGGTGCTCGTCCAGGTACTGGATGAGCATGCCGAACTGGGTGCCCCAGTCGCCGATGTGGTGCCGGCGGACCACGTTCTCGCCGGTGAACTCCAGGAGCTGGACGACGGAGTCGCCGATCACCGCGGACCGCAGGTGGCCGACGTGCATCTCCTTCGCCACGTTCGGCTGGGCGTAGTCGATCACCGTCGTGCCCGGCTGCTCCGCGTACGGCACGCCCAGCCGGCCTTCCGTGTCGGCCGCCCGTGCCGCGAGGTTCTCCGTGATCGCCCGGTCGGTGACCGTGATGTTGAGGAAGCCGGGGCCGGAGACCTCGACGTCCTTGATCACGTCACCGGTGACCACGTGCCCGACGACCTGCGCCGCCAGCTCCCGCGGGTTCGTCCTCGCCTGCTTCGCCAGCGCCAGGATGCCGTTGGCCTGGAAGTCCGCCCGGTCGCTGCGTCGCAGCAGCGGGTCCGCGGCGGCGGTCTCCGGCAGGGTGGCCGAGAGGGCGGACGCGAGGCGCTGGTGGACGGAAGCGGTGAGGGACGTGACCGAGGCCATAGGAAAGGGTGCCGTTCTCCTCGTGGGGATGGATAGACAGGCCCAGTATCCCACGCGGGGTAAAGCGAATTTTCCGGTCGCCGGGCGAACGCCGGGCCGCCCGCGCCCGTCCAACGCGTTGAAAAGGGGTTTTCGTGGATGCCGACCCGCCTGGGACAATGGAGCGGTCAGCCGTACGACCGTACCGGCTGCCCACGGAGAACCTTCAGAGAAACTTCAGGGAAAGAGGACGTGCCGATCGTGGCTCAGAGCACCGAGACCGCCGACTGGGTCTCCCGTTTCGCGGACGACGTCATCGAGGAGTCGGAGCGTCGGGCCCCGGGCAAACCGGTCGTCGTCGCGTCCGGGCTGTCGCCGTCCGGCCCCATCCACCTGGGCAACCTGCGCGAGGTCATGACCCCGCACCTCGTCGCCGACGAGATCCGCCGCCGCGGGTACCGGGTGCGGCACCTGATCTCCTGGGACGACTACGACCGGTACCGCAAGGTCCCTGCCGGTGTCACCGGCATCGACGAGTCGTGGGCCGAGCACATCGGCAAGCCGCTGACCTCCGTCCCGGCCCCGAAGGGCTCGGAGCACCCCAACTGGGCCGAGCACTTCAAGGCCGCCATGGTCGCCTCACTCGCCGAGCTGGGTGTGGAGTTCGACGGCATCAGCCAGACCGAGCAGTACACCTCCGGCGTGTACCGCGAGCAGATCCTGCACGCGATGAAGCACCGCGGCGACATCGACGCGATCCTCGCCCAGTACCGCACCAAGCCCAAGGCGGCCAAGAAGCAGCAGAAGCCCGTGGACGAGGCCGAACTGGAGGCCGAGGAGGGTTCGGGCGCCGCGTCGGAGGACGACGGCAGCTCCGGCTCCGCCGGCTACTTCCCGTACAAGCCCTACTGCGGCAACTGCGAGAAGGACCTCACCACCGTCACCGCCTACGACGACGACTCCACCGAGCTGACCTACGCCTGCACCGCGTGCGGCTTCTCGGAGACGGTCCGGCTCAGCGAGTTCAACCGCGGCAAGCTGGTCTGGAAGGTCGACTGGCCGATGCGGTGGGCGTACGAGGGCGTGATCTTCGAGCCGAGCGGCGTCGACCACTCCTCGCCGGGGTCCTCGTTCCAGGTCGGCGGGCAGATCGTCGGGATCTTCGGCGGCGAGCAGCCGATCGGCCCGATGTACGCCTTCGTGGGCATTTCCGGCATGGCGAAGATGTCGTCCTCGCGCGGTGGCGTGCCCACCCCGGCCGACGCGCTGAAGATCATGGAGCCGCAGCTCCTGCGGTGGCTGTACGCCCGGCGCAGGCCGAACCAGTCCTTCAAGATCGCCTTCGACCAGGAGATCCAGCGCCTGTACGACGAGTGGGACAAGCTCGCCGCCAAGGTGGACGACGGCTTGGCGCTGCCCGGTGACGTCGCCGCGCACACGCGCGCGGTGGGCACCGCCGCCGGCGAGCTGCCGAAGACGCCGCGCCCGCTGCCGTACCGCACGCTCGCGTCCGTCGCCGACATCACCGCCGGCCACCAGGACCAGGCGCTGCGCATCCTGTCGGAACTCGACCCGGCCAACCCGCTGGGCTCGCTCGACGAGGCCCGCCCGCGGTACGACAGGGCCGAGGCGTGGATCAACTCCCACGTCCCCGCCGACCAGCGCACCATTGTCCGCGAGCAGCCCGACACCGACCTGCTGAAGTCCCTCGACGAGCCCTCCCAGCAGTCGATCCGGCTGCTGCTCGACGGGCTCGAGGACCACTGGTCGCTCGACGGTCTCACCCACCTCGTCTACGGCGTGCCCAAGGTCCGGGCCGGGTTCTCCGCCGACGCCACGCCCAAGGAGCTGCCGCCGGAGATCAAGACCGCCCAGCGGTCCTTCTTCGCGCTGCTCTACCACCTGCTCGTCGGCCGGGACACCGGGCCGCGCCTGCCCACGCTGCTGCTCGCGGTGGGGCAGGAGCGGGTGCGGGCCCTGCTCGGGGAGTAGCGGAAACGGCGGAGCGGTACGCAGCGGCACGACGAGGGGCCCTCATGCGAGGGCCCCTCGTCGTGCCGTTCAGGGTTCATCGCTCAGGCGATGTGGTCTTCCTCCAGCTCCGCGTTGAAGCGGTTGGAGAAGTGGCTGACCATGTGCTTGGCCTCGTTGTCGGGCAGCGAGATCCCGTACGTGGCCTCCACGCCGTCGGCGAACTCCCGGGGGGTGGGCAGGCTGCCGTTGATCGACTGACGGAAGACCTGGTAGTAGGCCTCCTCGTCCGGCTCCGTGGGCGGGGTGCCGCCGCCCTCGCCGAGCTGGCGGGTGCGGTTCGGGCCGGCCGGTATGGGGAAGCTGCCGGTGTCCTCCGGGGAGGGCTGCTCGGGCTGCTGCGGCTGCGGGGCCTCGCCCTGGTGCCCCTGGTGTTCCTCGTACCACTCCTCGTACGGGGGTTCCTCGTACGGGGGCTCCGGCTCGTACTCGGGGTCGTAGCCCCCGTGGTAGTCGACGCGCTGGGCGGAGAACCAGGGGCTCGCTTCGTCGGGGGACTGCTGTCCGGGTGCCGGTTGCCCGGCGTTGTGGGGGCCGGCCAGCTCGGGCTGCCCGCCGTGAGGCCCCTCCGTCAGTGCCGGAACGGCCTGGGAGGCACCCTCGCCGCCCGTCCGCGCCGCCTCGGCGGCACGGGCGTCCACGGCCGTGTCGACCCGCGGGGGCGCCGGGATCAGCGCCGGTTCTATGCCCGCCGCCGCCAGGCCCGCCGGGGCCGTCTCCCCCAGCGGGACGCCGTACCGGGCGAGGCGCAGCGGCATCAGGGACTCCACCGGGGCCTTGCGGCGCCAGGCACGGCCGAAGCGGGAGCGCAGCCGGGCCTGGTAGACGAGGCGTTCCTGTTCCAGCTTGATGACCTGGTCGTAGGAGCGCAGCTCCCACAGCTTCATGCGCCGCCACAGCAGGAAGGTGGGCACGGGGGAGAGCAGCCAGCGGGTCAGGCGGACGCCCTCCATGTGCTTGTCCGCCGTGATGTCCGCGATCCGGCCGATCGCGTGCCGGGCCGCCTCCACGGCGACCACGAACAGCACCGGGATCACCGCGTGCATGCCCACGCCCAGCGGGTCCGGCCAGGCGGCGGCGCCGTTGAAGGCGATCGTGGCCAGCGTCAGCAGCCATGCGGTCTGGCGCAGCAGCGGGAAGGGGATCCGGATCCAGGTCAGCAGCAGATCCAGGGCGAGCAGCACACAGATGCCCGCGTCGATGCCGATCGGGAAGACATAACTGAAGTTCCCGAAGCCCTTCTTGATGGCGAGTTCACGGACGGCCGCGTACGAACCCGCGAAGCCGATACCGGCGATGATCACGGCACCCGTGACGACCACGCCGATGAGAACGCGGTGCATCCGGGTCAGCTGTGGCGTGGCCACCGTAACTCCCTCCCCTTGCCTGTTGTTGCGCGCAACAGAGTGGCACATCTGTGCGAGGGATGTGGGACCGGTCTGCTCCGCTTCTACGGCCGTCCCGTGGGTCAGCCGTTGGACGCCGACTTCGACGGCGAGGCGGACTTCGCGGCGGACTTGGCCGCCGAGGGGGACGAGGAAGCGCTCGGCGCCGCGCCGCCGGACCCGCCGTTCGCCGTCGCCACCGCGGTCACCGCCTCCTTGGCGGCCCTCTCCGCGGCCTTCGTCAGGTCGTTGGCGTCCGGGGTCGTGTCACCGGCCAGACCGGCGCCGTTGTAGTCGAGGGTGATGACCACGTTCTCCGCCCGCGCCACGACTGTCTGCTGCTTGAAGGCGCCTTCCTTCTTCTTCAGGTCGTAGCGCACCACCGTGGCCTCGTCGCCCGTCCCGGACACCGGCTCCGACTTCACGTGCTGCGCGTCCGCCACGTGCTGCGCGTCCTTCACCTGCCGCTGGTAGAACTCATGCGCCTGCTTCTCGCCCGTGCCGCGGGTGACATCGGACTCGAAACGCAGCAGCGACACGTTGAGCCAGCGGAACTGAGAGCCCTTCACACCGTTGTTGTCCAGGCTGTTCCAGGAGCAGCCGGTACGCGTGGAGAGGTCGCTGGAGGTGGTCTCCTTGCCCGACTTGGCGCCCTTCGGGAGCAGTTCACCGAGCGTCTTGTCCGACAGCACCTTGCACGCCTGGGGCAGCTTCGCGTACGCCGCCGCCTGCACCGTCGGTGACGGGCTCGCGCTCGCGGAGCCCTTCACGTCGCCCGCCGTGGTCTTCTTGGCACCGCCACCGGCACTGGAGTCCGAGGAGGAGCAGGCCGCGGCGAGCAGCATCACGGGGACGGCGATCGCACAGACAAGGGCGCGGTTCGGACGCTTCGCTCGCGGGGTACGCGGGGCACGCTCTTCTCGCTGCATGGTTCCTTCACTCATGACGCTCGTGGTTCCTGCGGTCGGATCGGGTCCGAGGGGCCACCGTACGCGGTGAGACAGCCGTGCGGTCCCACTTGTCGTACTGAGCGGGGCGGCACCGGGTGCCGCGCGGGAGCCCTCAACCACTCAGTGAATCGGCCAGCCGAGCCGCCAGTTTCCTTGCCTTGTCCTGCATTTCCTTGCTGTCCGGGACCATGCCGACGGTCGCCGGCTGCTCCTCGTAGACGATGGTCACGACCACGTTGGACGTGCGGAACGCCACAGTCACGGTGCGCTGCCTGGCGGTCGAACCGGCGCTGCCGAGCGTGTCGTCGAGGAACGCCTCGTCGCCGAGATCGCTCAGGATCCGGGGCTGGAGGTCGGCCGAAGCGGCGTCGCCGGAGGCGGACGAGGAGGAGGAAGGGGAGTTGAGGGAGGACGAAGGCGACGAAGACGAAGAAGGTGACGAAGACGACGACGGCGACGGGGTGCTGCCAGAGCCGGAGGCGCCCTTGGACTCGGTCGTGGAGGCGGAGTTCTCGGTGGCGGTCGGCTCGGGAAGGTGCGCGGCGGCCCGTTTGGTGGCGAAGACCGACTGCGCCTGGCTGTCGTCGCTGACGGTGTTGTCGTAGGAGACGACCCGCTCGAAATCGACGTAGAGGTGGTCGGTGGCGTCCGAGGACTCCACCTTCCAGCGGCATCCGACCTTGCGGTCGGTGTCGTACGTGAGCGTCGCCTGGCCCTCGTACGCCTTGTCCCGCTGGTCCACGTCCATGATCTGCTTGATGCCGGGCAGCAGCGAGTCGAGCGTGTTGTGTCCGACCGCGCGGCAGGCCTCCGGAAGCGTCCGGTATTTGCCCGGCTGGGCCGCCGCCGTCGTCGCGTCGGAGCCGCCAGGGTTGGCGTTGTCCGCCCGGCTGTCGCTCGACGAACCGCCGGTGCAGCCGCCCAGCAGCAGTGCCGCGAGGAGCGCGGCAGCGCCGGGTACGTACGCCTTCCGCAGCACGGTCAGGCTCCTCTCGCTTTCGATGGCCCCGCAGGTTATTCGCTTGCCGGGCGGGGGCGCTCTCCGGAGACAATGTGTATCGCACGCACTGCCGTGGACGCCGGTCCGTTGTCCTGTTTCGTCGATCTTGGCGCCGGTATTGCGTTTCTGGGCTTCTGTTTTCTTCCGGGGGAATGAGGGCGATATGTCGTATGTGGAGATGCCGGGCGCGAAGGTCCCGATCCGCATGTGGGCGGACCCGGCGACCGTCGAGGACGTCGCGATGCAGCAGCTCCGGAACGTCGCGACCCTCCCCTGGATCAAGGGCCTCGCCGTCATGCCGGACGTGCACTACGGCAAGGGCGCGACGGTCGGCTCGGTCATCGCGATGCGGGGCGCGGTCTGCCCGGCGGCGGTGGGCGTGGACATCGGCTGCGGAATGTCGGCCGTGAAGACCTCGCTGAGGGCCAGCGATCTCCCCGGCGACCTGTCCCGCCTCCGCTCGAAGATCGAGCAGGCGATTCCGGTGGGGCGGGGGATGCACGACGATCCCGTCGATCCGGGACGGTTCCACGGTCTGGCCACCGCGGGGTGGGACGGGTTCTGGGGGCGGTTCGACGAGGTGGCGGAGGCGGTCAGATTCCGTCAGGAGCGCGCCACGAAGCAGATGGGAACGCTGGGCAGCGGAAACCACTTTGCGGAAGTCTGCGTCGACGAGTCCCAGTCGGTGTGGCTCATGCTGCACTCCGGCTCCCGCAACATCGGCAAGGAACTCGCCGAGCACCACATCGGCGTCGCGCAGAAGCTCTCGTACAACCAGGGTCTGGTCGATCGCGACCTCGCCGTCTTCGTGGCGGACACACCGCAGATGGCGGCGTACGAGCACGACCTGTACTGGGCCCAGGAGTACGCGAGATACAACCGCGCGATCATGATGGCGCTCCTGAAGGACGTGGTCCGCAGGGAGTTCAAGAAGGCCAGGGTGACTTTCGAGCCCGAGGTGAGCTGCCACCACAACTACGTGAACCGTGAGCGCTACGAGGGCGTGGACCTGCTCGTCACCCGCAAGGGGGCGATCAGCGCCAGGGCGGGGGAGTACGGCATCATCCCGGGCTCCATGGGCACCGGCTCGTACATCGTCAAGGGCCTCGGGAACGAGAAGTCCTTCAACTCCGCGTCGCACGGCGCCGGCCGGCGCATGAGCCGCAACGCCGCCAAGCGCCGCTTCTCGACCAAGGACCTGGAGGAGCAGACGCGGGGCGTGGAGTGCCGCAAGGACTCCGGCGTGGTCGACGAGATCCCGGGCGCCTACAAGCCGATCGAGCAGGTCATCGACCAGCAGCGGGACCTCGTGGAGGTCGTGGCGAAGCTGAAGCAGGTCGTCTGCGTGAAGGGCTGAGGCGCGGGGTGGGCGCCGCCGTACGGCTGGGCCGTACGGCTACTTGGCGTGGCGGACCGCGTAGATCATCACGAACGCGACGACGTGGATGCCGAAGAGGAAGTAGCCGAGGTAGTACCAGACGTACCGTTCGCGCTTCTTCTCCAGGGCGAGGCGCGCCCGCTCCGGCTCCCGGTCGAGGTCGTCGGTCATCAGGGCTCCCGGTGGATCTTGGTGTTCGACGCCTGGGCGCGGGGGCGGACGACCAGGAGGTCGATGTTGACGTGGCTGGGGCGGGTGACCGCCCAGGTGATGGTGTCGGCCACGTCGTCGGCCGTCAGGGGCTCGGCCACGCCGGCGTAGACCTTGGCGGCCTTCTCCCGGTCGCCGCCGAAGCGGGTGAGGGCGAACTCCTCCGTCCTGACCATGCCGGGGGCGATCTCGATGACCCGGACCGGCCTGCCGACGATCTCCAGGCGGAGGGTCTCGGCGAGGACGTGGGCGCCGTGTTTGGCGGCGACGTAGCCGCCGCCGCCCTCGTAGGTGCCGTGGCCGGCGGTGGAGGAGACCACGACCACCGTGCCGTCGCCACTGGCCTCCAGCTTGGGCAGGAGGGCCTGGGTGAGGTTGAGGGTGCCGAGGACGTTCGTCTCGTACATCGTGCGCCAGTCGGCCGGGTCGCCGGTGGCGACGGGGTCCGCGCCCAGTGCCCCGCCCGCGTTGTTGACCAGGACGCCGACGGCCTTGAAGGCCGTGGCGAACTCGTCCACCGCCGCGCGGTCGGTGACGTCCAGCTGGTAGGCGGTGGCGGAGTGGCCGGCCGCGTTGATCTCCTCGGCCAGCGCCTCGATGCGGTCCTTGCGGCGGGCGGTCAGGACGACCCGGTGGCCGGCGGCTGCGAGCTGCCGGGCCGTGGCGGCGCCGATGCCGCTGCTCGCACCGGTCACGACGGCGATGCGGGAGGCGGCGGACGGGGCGGCGGTGGCCATGGGCTGCTCCTCGGGGCGGAGGTGTGGTGCGTTCGCTCTGCCCAGACTAGGTGAACGTCAGCCGCTGTTCCGTGGCGCCCACATGATCACGGCCATCCCGGCCGGGCGGACCAGCACGCCGGTCACGTCCCAGCGGTCGGGCCGGTAGCCGTCGGCCACAGCATGAGCGCGGCTCGCACGAAGCCTCTGCTCGGAAGAGGGCGGTCCGATCGACCCGTTTTCGGTCACACAGCGTGACACGTTTCGGTTGGTGACTTCGGCTGCCCGGGGATGGCGGGAGTCAATCAAAATAGTCATGAACAAGCACAGATATGGCCGGTCTTGTACGCCCGTCGGTGAACGTACGGTTGATCACATCCGCTTGTCGACCTTGGCCGTGGGGGCCGTCTGGGCCGTGACGTCCTTCCCGCTCGGGTAGCGAGCCGGAGAGCGACCGAGGTGTGCCGGGACAGCGTCCGGCGCACCTCGGTCGTCGTATGGGGCGGGGCGGAATACTTCCGGGACGGGGACGGTTGGGCGGGTATAGTTGAACCATCAACAACTTGGAGAGTGAGTGGCCATGCAGTTCGGGATCTTCAGCGTCGGGGACGTCACGCCGGACCCCACCACGGGGCGTACGCCGACCGAGCGCGAGCGGATCAAGGCCATGGTCGCCATCGCGCTGAAGGCCGAGGAGGCCAGTCTGGACGTCTTCGCGACCGGTGAGCACCACAACCCGCCGTTCGTGCCCTCGTCCCCGACCACCATGCTCGGTTACATAGCCGCGCGGACGGAGCGGCTGATCCTGTCCACCTCCACCACCCTCATCACCACCAACGACCCAGTGAAGATCGCCGAGGACTTCGCGATGCTCCAGCACCTGGCCGACGGGCGGGTGGACCTGATGATGGGCCGTGGCAACACCGGGCCGGTCTACCCCTGGTTCGGGCAGGACATCCGGCAGGGCATCAATCTCGCCGTCGAGAACTACGCCCTGCTGCACCGGCTGTGGCGCGAGGACGTCGTCGACTGGGAGGGGAAGTTCCGCACGCCGTTGCAGGGCTTCACCTCCACGCCCCGCCCGCTGGACGGCGTACCGCCCTTCGTCTGGCACGGTTCCATCCGCTCCCCGGAGATCGCCGAGCAGGCCGCGTACTACGGCGACGGCTTCTTCCACAACAACATCTTCTGGCCGGCCGACCACACCAAGCGGATGATCGAGCTGTACCGGACCCGGTACGCCCACTACGGGCACGGCACGCCCGAGCAGGCGATCGTCGGGCTCGGCGGCCAGGTGTTCATGCGGAAGAACTCCCAGGACGCGGTGCGCGAGTTCCGTCCCTACTTCGACAACGCGCCGGTCTACGGCCACGGGCCCTCACTGGAGGACTTCACCGCCCAGACCCCGCTGACCGTCGGCTCCCCGCAGCAGGTCATCGAGAAGACGCTGTCCTTCCGCGAGTACGCCGGCGACTACCAGCGCCAGCTGTTCCTGATGGACCACGCGGGCCTGCCCCTGAAGACCGTGCTGGAGCAGATCGACATGCTCGGCGAGGAGGTCGTGCCGGTGCTGCGCGAGGAGTTCGCCAAGGGCCGCCCGGCCGACGTGCCGGACGCGCCGACCCATGGCTCCCTGTCGGCCGCGAGCCGGTCCGGGAACGAGGAAGAGGTGACCACCGTATGAAGCTCGTCGTCGTCTCGGCGGGGCTGAGCGTCCCGTCCTCCACGCGGCTGCTGGCCGACCGGCTGGCGGCCGCGACCGCCGAGCGTGCCGCGGTGGACGTGCGGGTGATCGAACTGCGGGACCTGGCCGTGGAGATCGCGCACAACTTCACGGGCGGCTTCCCCGCTCCCGCCCTGGCGGACGCGCTGGACGCGGTCGCGGAGGCGGACGGGCTGATCGTCGTCACGCCGGTGTTCTCCGCCTCCTACAGCGGACTGTTCAAGTCCTTCTTCGACGTGCTCGGAGTACGGGACGAGGGCGCGCTGGCCGGCAAGCCGGTGCTGATCGCCGCGACCGGCGGCACCGCCAGGCACTCCCTGGTACTCGACCACGCGCTGCGCCCGCTCTTCGCGTACCTCAAGGCGGTCGTCGTCCCCACCGGCGTCTACGCCGCCTCGGAGGACTGGGGCGCCGAGGGCCTGCCCGAGCGGATCGCGCGGGCGGCGAAGGAGCTTGCGGAGCTGATGGCGGGGCTGTCGGCGGGACGCCGGCCGGAGCAGGCCGCCGTGCCGGAGCAGGTCGCGCCCGCGCAGGCCGGCGGGTTCACCGTGGTGCCGTTCGAGGCGCAACTGGCGGCGCTGCGGAAGTGACGCCTACCCGCTGCTCGGGAGGGCGGCGGGCGGGCCGGCACCGCCGCCGACGGTGAGAGGACGGTAGGCGGGGCGCCGCATTGCCTCCGAGTCGGTGAGAGGCGGGTAAAAAGGGTGATCGTAGGCCCATTCGTCTCGGTCGCGGGCCCGCGGCCTTGGCAGACTGGACGGGTGCCTCAGACTGTGCTCCTCGCCGAAGACGACCGTGCCATCCGTCACGCCCTGGAGCGTGCCCTGACACTGGAGGGGTACGACGTGACGGCGGTCGCCGACGGCGTCGAGGCACTCGCCCACGCGCACAAGAACCCTCCGGACATCCTCCTCCTCGACGTGATGATGCCGGGCATCGACGGGCTCCAGGTCTGCCGGGTGCTGCGCGCCGAGGGCGACCGCACCCCGATCCTCATGCTCACCGCCCTGGTGGAGACCGCCGACCGGATCGCCGGCCTGGACGCCGGAGCCGACGACTACGTCGTCAAGCCGTTCGACGTCGAGGAGGTCTTCGCCCGGCTGCGCGCCCTGCTGCGCCGCACCAGCCCGGTCGGCGTCGGCGCGGGCGGCGCGGGGGACGTACCGGCGAAGGAGCCGCAGGTGCCCGAGCGGCAGATCGAGGCGGCCGGGATCCGCATGGACCTCCAGGCCCGCCGGGTGTGGCGGGGCACGCGCGAGCTGGAGCTGACCCGCACCGAGTTCGAACTCCTTGAGCTGCTCGTCCGCAACACCGGCATCGTGCTGGACCACTCCACCATCTACGACCGGATCTGGGGCTACGACTTCGGCCCCGGCTCCAAGAACCTCGCCGTCTACGTCGGCTACCTGCGCCGCAAGCTCGACGAGCCGAACGCGCCGCAGCTGATCCACACCGTCAGAGGCGTGGGCTACGTGCTCCGGGAGGACTGAGTGGGCCGCCTCGCGCGGCTGCTGGACAGACCGCGGCCCCGGCTGTCGTCGCTGCGGACCACGTTCGCGGTGTCGTTCGCCGCGGTGACCGCCGCTGTCACCGTCCTCGTCGGCATCCTGTCGTACAACTCCGCCGCCCGGCTGGTGCGGGTGGACCAGCAGTCCGTGTTCACCCAGGTCGTGCAGGACGTACGGGACGAGGTGCGGCGCTACCAGCTGATGCCTTCGGACTTCACCTCCTCGCGTCCCGGGCACGAGCTGGTCCGGCCCAGCCGCACCAACGTGCAGGTGCTCGGCGCCCACGGAGAGATCGTCGACCACGGCACACCGCCGCTGCCCGTGACCGCCGAGGACAGGTCCGTCGCGGCCGCCGCGAAGGCCGGCCGGGCCGTCGAGTACAAGGACGTCCTCGTAGGGGGCGACGTGTACCGGATCGCGACCGTCGCCCTGGGCAGCGGCCACGGCGCCGTGCAGGTCGCCCAGGAGTTCAGCGACACCGAGGACCTGCTGCGCGCGCTCCAGCAGCGCACTCTGATCCTGATGGGGGCGGTGGTGATCGCGGCCGGTCTGTGCGGCTGGTGGCTGGCCCGCCGCATCACACGCCGGCTGGTGATCCTCACCTCCGCCGCCGAGGGCGTCGCCCGCACCCGGCGGCTCGGCATCGAGGTGCCCGTCACCGGCTACGACGAGGTGGGCCGCCTCGGCCGCTCCTTCGACCGCATGCTGGGCCGGCTCGCCCAGTCCGAGGAAGACCAGCGCCGCCTGGTCCAGGACGCGGGCCACGAACTGCGGACGCCGCTGACCTCCCTGCGCACGAACATCTCCCTGCTGCGTCGCATCGACGAACTGCCGTCCGCCACCCGCGAGGAACTGGTCGCCGACCTGACCCAGGAGGCCCGCGAGCTGACCGACCTGGTCAACGAGCTGGTCGACCTCGCGGCCGGGCAGTCCGACACCGAGCCCGTGCAGCGGGTCGACGTCGCCGACATCGCCGAGGACGTCGCGGGACTGGCGCGCCGGCGCAGCGGACGCGACATCGTGGTCCGCTCCAGCGGCGACACCACGATCCAGGGCCGGCCGGGCATGCTCCAGCGGGCCATCTCCAACCTCGTGGAGAACGCCACCAAGTTCGACCGCGAAGGCAAGGCGCCCATCGAGATCGCCGTCGCCGGGCCCGCCCGGCCGGGCATGGTCCGCGTCGAGGTCCTCGACCGGGGGCCCGGCATCGCCGCGGGCGACCTGATACGCGTCTTCGACCGCTTCTACCGCGCCGCGGACGCCCGCTCTCTGCCCGGTTCCGGCCTCGGTCTGTCCATCGTCCGAGAGGTGGCCCTGGCCCATGGCGGCGCGCCGTTCGCATTCCGCCGCGAGGGCGGCGGATCGGTGATCGGGTTCACGGCGGGCGCGGAACGGGACCACCACGACACGGGCGGAACGGCGACCGGGCCCCACGGTCCGGGCCGGGACCCGGGTCGCGGCACCTGAGGCGGGACACCGCCCGGGGCCGGGACGGTGACGGGAGCCGCCGCCTGGTGCTGTGACCGGAAGGGTTCACCGGCTCGCGACGCCCGGCACGGCACCTCGCCGCGTTGTCGCATCACCCGAGTACGTCCAGTACGCGGGCGGCGCTCCGCCTTGCGATGCTCCCCCACTGCCTGAAGGGCCTGGGAGGTGCCCCCGGCACCGGACGCCGCGAGCTTCCCGGCAAATCTTCCCGGTCACAGCATTAGGAAGGCGCGTCGGCGTACTCCGCGGCCGGCCGGGACTCCTTGCGGCGGGTGAGGGAGGGCAGCGCGGGTGGGGTGAGGAAGCCCTCGGCGCGGGCGCTGGCGATGCCGATGCGGGGGATGTCGCTGCTCTTGGCGAACAGCAGGAAGCGGGGCTCCCAGACCGGCCGGTACTTGGCGTTGGCGCGGTACAGCGACTCGATCTGCCACCAGCGGGAGAAGAAGGTGAGCACCGAGCGCCACAGCCGCAGCACCGGCCCGGCGCCGAGCCGTGCCCCGCGTTCGAAGACCGAGCGGAACATGGCGAAGTTCAGCGACACCCGCCGCACCCCGATCTCCCCCGCGCGCAGCAGCAGTTCGACCACCATGAACTCCATCAGGCCGTTCTCGCCGTCGCGGTCGCGGCGCATCAGGTCCAGCGACAGCCCGTGCTCCCCCCACGGGACGAAACTCAGCAGTGCCCGCGGCACCCCGTCGGCGTCCCGGCACTCCAGCATCACGCAGCGGCCGTCGGCCGGATCGCCCAGCCGTCCCAGCGCCATGGAGAAGCCGCGTTCGGTGGCGCCGTCGCGCCAGCGGTCGGCGCGCTCGACCAGCAGCGCCATCTCGTCGTCGGGGATGTCCTCGTGCCGGCGGACGCACACGGTGTAGCCGGCCCGGCGGACCCGGTTGTGGGCCTGCCGTACGACGCGCATGGCACGCCCCTCGAGACCGAAGTCGGCGACGTCGACGACGGCCTCGTCGCCCAGTTCGAGGGCGTCCAGGCCGTGCCGGGCGTAGATCGTGCCGGCCTCCTCGCTCGCGCCCATCACGGCGGGCGTCCAGGCGTGCCGGCGGGCCTCGGCCAGCCAGGCGTCGATGGCGCCGGGCCACGCCTCCGGGTCGCCGATGGGATCGCCGGAGGCGAGGCTGACCCCGCCGACGACGCGGTAGGCGACGGCGGCCTTGCCGGTGGGGGAGAAGATCGCGGCCTTGTCGCGGCGGAGCGCGAAGTAGCCGAGGGAGTCCCGCTCGCCGTGCCTGCCGAGCAGTTCGCGCAGCCGCTTCTCGTCCTCCTCCCCGAGCAGGGCGCGGCCGCGGGGGGAGCGGAAGCAGGCGTACAGGACGAGGAGGAAGGTCGCCGCCATCGAGACGTTGATGGCGATGTCGACCCAGTGGGGTACGTGCACGGCCGGGACGCGGTCGGCGAGCGGGCCGACGCTGACGCCGCGCAGCAGGACGTAGACGATCCTCTCGGCCAGGGAGGCGCCGCCGTGCGCCCTGTTGGTGGCGTCCACCAGCAAGGTGCCGAGGCCCGCGCTGACGAGGACGCCGCCGGCGCCGACGGCGAGGGCGAGTCTCGGGTTGGAGCGGTCGCCGACGGCGTGGAACTCGCGCCGGCCGATCAGCAGCGCGGTCACGAAGAGGCCGGTGAGCGCGGCGGAGACCCAGTTGAAGACGTGGTCGTGGAACCGGTCCTGGGTCAGCGCGAGGACGTAGAGGGCGAACAGGGGCCCGGCGAGCAGCAGGTTGAACGCCCAGGCGGCGCGTTTGCGGCGCCGCATCACCACGGCCAGGAACAGCGCGAGCACCGCCGAGACCAGGCCGGCGGTGGCCAGGTACGGCGTGAAGAAGTCACCGCCGTTGTGCTCGTGGACCTCCTCGCGGAACGGCAGGGAGAGCACCGCGACGATGTTGAGCACCGCGAGCAGCCGCAGATACCACACGGTGGCCGCCGCGGCCCGCGCCCGTAGCCGGAGGCCCGGCGAGGGACGTGCGGATGCGTCGGCGTCACGCTGGACGGGGATGAGGAGCGACTGCTGTGCGGGCATGGGTGACACGTCACCTCGGAGCGGGCCGGGGAAGCCGGCGGGGACGGAATCGGCGGGACGAACGGGGACAGCCGGACGGGCGAGCGGTCGTACGTCCAATGGCGATGGCGTCGACCCTACGGTCTGTAGGGTAACGGGGCCGCGTCGGATCCTTGGCCGCCGTGCGTCCGGAAAAGGTAAGGAAAGGGAACGAAGACGCGAGGCGGGACGGGGCTGGGCCCGGTCCTACTCGGTGGGAAGCGAGGCGGGCGCGCGCCGGCCTTCGGCGGGAGCGGGGCACGGGCCGCCGCCCGCGGCCGGGCGTCTGCGGGACGCCGTCAGCAGCCAGGCCAGGTTGCCCACCGCCGCGCCGGCCGCCACCGTGGCGACGATCACCCCGGCCGTGGCGAAACCGGCCCGGAACAGCCGCGGCCGCGGGTTGAGGCTGTGCAGCCCGAAGCCGCACAGCAGATAGACCCCGACCGCGGCGGCGGTGAGGCTGACGACGAGCAGGACGACGGTCGGCCCGAGCCCGCCCTGCGCGTTCTCCCCGGGCGAAGCACCGGGCCGCCCCGTACCGCGTGCTTCCTGCATGGGTCCCCCGTCGGTGGTTGAATGGCGAGCCGACCCCCTACAGTACGTAGGGCCGCAGCCGGAGGGAAACCGGTTCAGTCACCGGCCGTGTCCGACCGCCACGTCATCGTCACCTTCAGGTGCGCCTCCGTCTCCGACTTGGCGATGACCGCGCCCAGCTCCGCGTTGAACCGCACACCGAACTCCAGGCCGACCTCGCTGGGCCGGCTGGGCATGTCCCGCAGCCGTCGCAGCGCGGCCGCTGCCGCGTTCCGGATCCGGTCGACGCCCTCCTCGAACGACGCCGCGGCGTCGGCCACCGCGTCGCCCGGACGGGAGACCTCGACCACGCCCGGTTCGTCCTCCGCCACCTCCACGACCAGGAAACCGTCACCGTCCTGTGCCGGGAAACGCAGCAACCGCGTCATGTCCGCCCCCTCCTGATGCCTCGTCCGGTCCCGCGCCGGCCCCACGCTGTATGACCTGCGGCCGTCTTCCACTGGCGGGCCATTGCAGCCACCATGGAAGCGCACCCCGAGCCGCCAAACCACCACGTCAGGGGGAACCACGGTATGGCAGAGTCTGCGAAGGACTTCTGTTCCGACCTTGTCGATCTATCCGGGATCTCTTTGGCGGAGCTGCATACCTGCGACGATCCGGCACTGCGACGCGCGTTGAGCTGGGCGGAGATCAGGGCGAGTCTGGCATTCGGGACGCTCGACGAATCCAACAGTGAGGAAATGAGCTTCCTGCGCAGTCGCCGCCGGCCGGATCAGCAGCGGCCGTGACCACGTCGGCGTTGGACGTCCACCGGCTGTCCCGGGAGTCGCTCAGGGCCATCGCGGCGGGCAACGCGACCGAGACGGACCTGCGCCTGCTGCGTTCCGCCCAGCGCAGCCAACTCCTTCTGGTGTTGCGTGCGTTGCTGGACCACCTTGGGGAAGCGGCCCCGCCCGCCCGACATCCCGACGGCCCGCCGTCGGCGGAGGCGGCCTGGCAACTGCTGTGCACGGCTCAGCGAGAGGCCCCCGAGGCGGTCGAGTCCGTACTCGACGACCCCACCGTCATGGCCTGGGCCCTGCGGCTGCTCAGGCGCCTTGGCGGAACCGCCGCCCCGGCGACGCCCTCCCTGCCGCTGTGGGCCGACCTCGGCCAGTTCCAGGCGCTGGCCGCGGCCGCGGCACTGCGTGCCCGGATCCCCGCCGTGCTGCGCGTGCCCGCCTACCGCGGCACGGTCTGGCTGCCCGGCGCGGGCGTGGCGGGCCCGGTGGCGCGGCGCCGATGGAGCCAGGCGGAGATTCGGGTCGACCGGGACGGCGCCGTCGTACGGGGGGAAGCGGCGGACGTACGACTGCCCCGGCGGCCGTCGATGCCGGCTCCGGGCTGGCGGCCACTGCGGCTGGTCCGCGGTGCCGCGTCCGGCGAGGCCGCAGCGGGGCCGTGGCTGGACACGGTGACTCCGTACCGCGACTTCACCCGGTACCCGAAGTCCCCCAGCAGACTGGGGGAACGCCGATTACACGAGTGGGAGGAGCGCCTCGTCGGCGCCTACGCCCTGCTGGACCGGGAGCCGACGGCGGACACCCTCGCGGTGAGGTCGTTGGCGCGGGTGCTCGTGCCGCGTCCGTTCCAGTCGGCGAGGGGCGGTCTCGTGGCCAGCGCGTCCTCGGTCGATGCTTTCGGCGCGATCACGCTGTCCTTGCCGTACGACGCCACGCAGACGGCCGCCGTCCTCGTCCACGAGACCCGGCACCAGCAGTTGAACGCGGTACTCAGCCTGGTGCGGCTGATCCAGGTCGCGGACGACCGCTCGGACGGGCCGGAGCCACGGCCGCGGCTCCACTACGCGCCGTGGCGCAGTGACCCCCGACCAGTGCTGGGACTGCTCCACGGAACCTTCGCGTTCTCCGGGGTGGCGCGTTTCTGGCGGACGCACCGCCGGTATGTGACGGGTGCCGAGGCGCAGCGCGCGGACTTCGAGTTCGCCGTCCTCAGGGAGCAACTGCGCGAAGCCGCGGTGTCACTCGTGGCCGAGACCGGCCTGACCGAGGCGGGCCGGCTGTTCGTCGAGGAGGTCGCGGCGCAGATCCAGGAGTGGCAGGAGGAAGAAGTACCGGCCGTCCCGGGCCGCCTGGCCCGCGACTACTGCCTGCTGCGGCGTGCCGTGTGGCGGGCGCGGCACCTGGAGGTCGAGAACAGCGCGGCGCGGCGACTCGCCGCGGCCTGGGCGGCCGGGCAACCGACTCCGGGCCTGCCGCCCTCCACATTGTGCCCCCGTCCGGACCGGGTCCGCCTCGACAGATTCGGACCGCTGGCCAGGTACCGTCTGTCCGCGCCGGACCGGTTCGAGCGTGACCGCCGGCAGGTGGAGCGGAGTGGGGACCCCGCACGCCGCGCCGAGTACGCCGCCGTCGCGGGCGACACCGCGCACGCCGTGCTCCGCTACGCGGAGTGGACCGCACGGGAGCCGCAGAACGCGGAGGCATGGATCGGGGCCGCGCTGGCTTTGCCGGAGCACGCTCGGGGAGCCGGAGCAGCCCTGCTGCTGGAACGGCCGGAAGTGGTGGCCGCGGTCTGCCGGGCTGTCGCCACCGCCCAGGGCGGCACTCCCGACCCCCTCCACCTGGCCGCATGGCTCGGCGGTGCGGGCGCGGTCGGCAGCCGGCCCGCCCACACCATTCCGAGCGGTGTCTAGAGGGAGATCAGGTCGATGTCCGCGTTGGCCCTCAGGCCCTTCTCGGCATCGAGCGTGGCGGGGTGGGAAGGACCGAGAACGCTTCGGTAGCGCTTCAACGACTCCGCGTACTTCGCCTCGCCCTCCTCGGTCCTCCCCACCGCCTTCAGGTCGTAGCTCAGATTGAGCTGGATGGCCAGGTTCGCCGGGTGGCTCTCGCGCAGCCGCGCCGACTCCTCGGCCACGGCCTCGTCGATGGCACACGCCTCCTGGGTACGGCCGAGCGCGAAGTGGTCACTGGCCAGGTTCATTCGGGCGAGCAGCGTACGGGGGTGGTCCTGACCGAGCGTGCGCGTCAGGCCCTCGACCGCCTCCTGGTCCAGCTTCAGCGCCGCCTCGGGCTGATCGAGCAGCCTGAGCACCACCGCGAGGTTCATGGCGACCGCGTAACTGTGCGGGTGCTCCCGGCCGTAGCTGTCGACGTGCTTGTCCAGCGCCTGCTGGTTCAGGACACGCGACTCCTGGAGCTTGCCGACCTGCCGCAGGTCGGTGGCGTGGCTCACCGCCATCTGCAGGTACTGCCTGCTGCTGGTACCGAAGAGATCGCTGACCAGTGTGATGAGCTGGGACGACAGCGCATGGGCACCCTTGTGGTCGCCCTTCTTGCGGCGGGTCACGCACAGGTTCCGGCTGATCTGCGCGGTGAGCGGGTGATTCTCGCCCAGTTGCTCCCGAACCTCTTCGGTCAGCCGCTCGTAGCCGTCGAGCGATTCCTCGTACCGGCCGATCTCCTGGAGGTCGAGCAGGTAGGCGTTCTGGGTGGACAGCGTGTAGATGTGGTCCTCGCCCAGGGCCTCGATCCTGCGCTGCCAGGTGTCGTAGTCCAGTTCCCGCGCCCTCTCCGAGTCGCCGGCCAGTCGCAGACTGACCGCGTAGTTGTGCGCGGCGAGGAGGGTGGCGGGGTCGTCGGCTCCGAACTCCCGCAGGCTGGTCTCGTACACCTGCTGGTCCATCTCACGCGCCTCCCGGAAGTTCCCCCGGTTGCGGTGGTGGACGGCAAGGAAGCTCTGCGCCTGAAGCGTGTTCTCGTGCGCCTCGCCGAGGATCGTGCGGAAGCGCTCCACGAGCGAGGACTGCATGGTGTACGCGCGTTCGCGGTCGTTGCCCTGTTCGAGCAGAGCCTGGGCGATCTGCTGGTCCACGGCGAGGACCTCCTCATGGTCCTCGCCCAGGCGTTCGCGCCAGATCTTCGCGGCGCGCCTGCCCAGGGCCAGGGCGGCCGCGTGGTCGCCCCGGGCGCGCAGGAACCACACCTCGTTCAGGACCAGGCGGCGGGTCCAGGGCTCCTCGCACTCCACCGCGTTGGAGGCGTTCACATGGGTGAGAAGGCTGGAATAGCGCGGCCAGTACGTGACGCGCTCCGGATTCCTCGGGTCGGCGTGGGAGAGCAGCTGATGGGCGGCGTGCCGCATGGTCGCCTGTTCCTGCGCGTTCATCTGCTCGATCAGCACACGCTGCACCAAGCGGTGCATCTGGACCGTGTTCTGCCGGTGGTCGATCCGCGCCAGCGCGTACCGGCCGATCTCGCGGACCGCACGGCCCAGTTTGACCGGGTCGTCCAGCGCGGACTGGAGTTCCTGCGGGACGGAGATGCCGCGCACCGCGGAGAACAGGTCCCACTCGATGGGCTCGGGAGCGAAGAACGCGCAGACCTGGAGGAGCTGGAGGGCGTCGGGGCGGGTCTCGCGCAGCCGGCCGAGGGAGACGTTCCAGGCGGCCGCCACCGACAGCGGGTAGTCGCCGGGCGGCTCCGACTGCATCAGTTCGGTGAAGTTGCGCTCGTAGACCTCGAGGTACTGCTGCACCGGCATGCCGGTCTCGGCCAGCCACACCGCGGCCTGTTCCACCGCGAGCGGCAGGTCGCCGAGGGCTGCGGCGAGGTGGTCCACGGCGTCGTCGGGCAGCTGGGGGCTGCGGCGGCGCAGCAGCGCGACGCTCTCGTCGCGTGCGAACACGTCGACCTCCAGTGAGCTGGCGTCGGTGGACCACTGGAAGTTCCGGGAGGTCACGACGATGCGCCCGGGCCCGTCGTTGGGGAAGTACTTGCGGACCTCCTTGGGGTTCTCCGCGTTGTCGAACACCAGCAGCCAGTCGCGGTACGGCTCGCCCCGGCGCAGGGCGTCGAGCACCGCGGGCACCGCGCTCATTTCGGAACCCGCCTGGAGGCCCATCTGCTCGCCCAGTTCGATCAGAGACTGGACGATCTGGTTCTCCTGCTCGGACGGGATCCACCAGATGAGCCGGTAGTCCCGGCTGTGCCGGTAGACGTACTCGATGGCGATCTGCGACTTGCCGACGCCGCCCATGCCGTGCAGGGCCTCCGGCAGGACCGCGGTGACACCGCTGCTCAGCCGTTCCTGGAGTCGTTCGAGCAGCGTCTCGCGCCCCGTGAAGTTCCGGTTCCGCTGCGGTACGTTCCCCCAGATGCGGGGCGGGTCGTGCGGGCTTCGCGGGCCCGTGGCAACGGGCAGACCGGCAGTCACGGCGATGCCTCCTTGTCGTGGACGCGCGGGCGGGGACGCGGGCGCGGGGGAGGGGGTGGGGGTGGGGGAGGAGCTGGGCTGGGTGGGCGGAACGGGGGCGGACGACGGTGCCGTGGGTGAATTCCCCGCCGGTTGCGGGGCGTTCGCCGGTTGCGGGGCTTGAGGCGTTCGCGGCCCGTAATGTAGCGCGTCCGTGGGCGCAATGTTCAATTCTGATCGCATTTCTACGGATGAATACCCTGATGGCCGCTTGTGCCCTGGTGTGGGCGCCGTGTCGGCGGCGACCTTTCCGGCCTGGTGGGGGACGGCCGTGCGCTGCAGCAGCCGGCCCAGGTGGTTGGCGCGTGCGAGGTAGGGCCCGGACACCGCGCACAGCGCCGTGTACAGGTGGTTCACGAACGGACGGGTCTCGTCCGTCATCGGGGGGTCCGCCGGATCCCCTTCCGGGGCGACCAGCGCGCTCGCGCCCTCCCCCCACACCTCCTCCAGCACCGGTCCGAGATGGCGCCGGACCTCGTCCAGCGCCCGGATCGTCTCGGCCCGGCTGCCGAGGGCGAGCAGTTCCTCCCGTACGCCTTCCGCGAAGTCGAAGGACACCCGGTGGGGATCCTCGACGTCCGCCGTGTCGTCGGTGCGGCGCACCAGGCCCAGCAGCACGATCTCGGCCAGGTTCCAGAATCTCGCGCCGGGCTGGGCCTGTTGGAGCAGTCGCATCACGGGGAGGTTCAGGGGGGCCGCGGCCAGGCGCTGGGCGAGGGCGTACGCGGCCGGGGAGGCGGTGGCGCGGAAGCGGCGCACCATGGTGGCGGCCCGCCTGGCCCGCCGGACCGCGGGCGACTCGTCCGCGCCGGCCCCGGCACGCCGCGGCTCCGCGGGCCGGGGCGGGTCCGTGCGCCGTGGGTCCGCGGGCCGTGGCGTCGTCCGCTGCGATTCGGGGTGCGTCGGCTCCGCCACGATGGTGGCGAGCCGCTCCGGGACCGGGCCGATCACCGCCGAACGCAGGTCCCGGTCCGGCGCGGTCCACAGCGCGGCCAGCCCGTGCCATTCGCCGCTGCCCGCCGCGGCCACCAGCCGGGCCCAGCGGCTCAGCGACTTCGGCCGCAACTCGACGACGGGGACCGGGATCGCGGTCCCCAGCCCAGGGTGGGGCGCGAATTCCGGCTCGGGGCCCAGCGGGTCCGCGTGCGGGTGCTTCCACTCCGCGTCGTAGGAGCGGTTGGGCGCCGCGGGGGCGGACGCCCGCAGCCGGGTCCGGGTGACGGTGGGCAGCGTCAGGTCCCACAGGTGCTGGGGCAGCAGGCTCAGTACGGCGACGGGGGAGTGCCGGCCCAGCCGGTGCAGCAGCGCGGCCGCCCGGCCGGTGCGCCAGGCGCTGTGGCCGCCGTCGGTGACCGCCAGCAGCAACTGCCGGTCACCCGACCCGAGTTCGGCCGCCGCGAGGCCCGCCGTCGCCGCGTCGCCGTCGTCCGGGTCCCAGCGGAGGCGCCGTACGGTGCGGAAGGCCGCCGTCTGCTCCATCAGCTCGGCGATCTGCCGTGCCGTGTGCGACCACATGGCCATCGAGGGACTGTCGTCCACCAGCAGCAGCAGGTCCAGCCGCCGCTCCGGGACCGGCCGGCAGACCGGTGTCCACACCCCGGCCAGCGCCGCCTGCTCGGCGGTCGCCTCCTCGTCCAGCTCCAGCTCGTGCGGCGAGGCGATGAACAGGCGCAGCGGGCGCAGCGATCTGCCCAGGGCCAGGGAGTCGGCCAGCCGGGTGGACGTGGGCCAGCCGGCCTGGCCGGTGGACCACGCGTCCGCGTGCGGTGCGGGGCGCGTTCGCAGACCGGCCGGCCTCGCCGCGGGGAGCGCGGCGAAGAGCGGGCGGGCCGCGTCCGCCAGGGTGGTCAGCCCCTCCTCCAGGAGGAGGAGTTCGTCTTCGGATGCGAGACCGTCGTCCTGCGCCTCGGAGGTCCGGGAGTCGTCGTCGGGTGTGCGGGAGTCGCCGTGGGGGGTCCGGGAGTCGTCGTCGGGTGTGCGGGAGTCGCCGTCGGGGGTCCGGGAAGCGTCGTCGGGCGTCCGGGAGTCGCCCGGAGCCGGGGTTTCGCCGGCCGGGTGACGGTCGCCCGTGGCGTCCTCGGGGCCCGGGGGCGTGCCGTCCTGGTCCTCGGGCGCGGCGGACCTGCCGGCCGGGTCGCCGCCGGGGTCCCCGGGCGGCCGGGGCTCGCCGGGCCCGGGGGAGTCGTGACGGTCCCGCGGCGCCGGCCGGTCCCCCGGACGGTTCTCCCGGCGTAACCGCTCGCCGCGCTCCCGGGCCTCGCGGCCGGGCACGTCGAACAGCGGCACGGCCGCGTCCTGACAGGCCGCCAGGTACAGCGCGTCGGCCAGTTCCGTCCAGGTCGGCAGCTCCCGGTCCAGGGCAGCCCGGGTTCCCCCCTCCGGCCGGTCGGGTGAGGCGGGGGTTCCGGGGGACGCCGTCATCCGGCCCTCGATTCCGCCCCCGCTCCGTCGAGCCGGTGCCACAGCGCGTCAACGAGGTGCTCAAGCGACTCCTCGTCCTCACCGGGGAAACGGCCGGAGGTGGCCAGGAACACGGCGTTGAGCAGCTGGTCCACGGCGAGGCCGCCCCGCTCCCGGCTGTTGCGCAGGAACCGGTCGACCAGCTCGTCCGCCCGGGCGGAGTTCGCCGACCCCTGCGCCGCCTCCCTCAGATGGGCCGTGATCATGTCGACCAGCTGCGAGCGGTCCGGGTCCGGCATCCGAAGCCGCAGACAGCGGCGGAGGAAGGCCGGCGGGAACTCGCGCTCGCCGTTGGAGGTGATCACCACGATCGGGAAGGCCCGGCACTTGACGACGCCGTCGACGATCTCGGCGCTGCGGTGCGGATCGTCGGTCATCACCGTCACCCTGGGGTGCAGACGCCGGGCCCGGACCAGTTCGGTGATGGGGTACTGGCCTTCCTCGAACACGCCGAGCAGGTCGTTGGCCAGGTCCTGGTCGCTCTTGTCCAGCTCGTCGATCAAGAGCACCCGGGGCAGCTCGTAGGGCAGCAACGCGGTTCCGAGCGGGCCGAGTTGGAGGTAGTCACCGATCCCGGGAAGGGCGTCCTCGCCCGATGTGCGGCCCTGCGGACCGCCGTCGCCCGCGCCGCCCGTGCCGGTCGCGCCGTCCGCGTCGTACGGCCGGTGCGCGGCGCGTAACGCCGCCGAGTCCTGGACCCGGCCGATCGCGTCGTACTCGTAGAGCCCGGAGCGCAGCGTGGTGCGGCTGGTGATGTGCCAGCGCAGCACGCGGCCCAGCTTCAGCTCCCGGCTGATGCGGTAGGCGAGGGACGACTTCCCCGTCCCGGGGCGACCGGTGACGAGGAGCGGCCGGCGCAGCAGCAGGGCCGCGTTGACCATGTCGGCCTCGCGCCTGAGCTGGTCGGAGCCGGTGGACAACGCCGAGACGCGGCCCAGCCGGCGCTCGATCTCCTCGTCGTCCGCCGGGGGCGGGTCGACCACGGGGCCGCCGGTGAACCGGCGCCAGGGCGGCGGGGGTGGCAGGAGCTCGTCGAGGCCGGTGTCGTACAGGGGCTGCCCCGTACCGCGGTAGATCCACCACCGCTGGTCGGAGGCGCCCCGGCCCCCACCGTCGGGTACGGGGCCCGCGGTGCCGTTCGCGTACGGCCGCGGTGCCGGACCGCCCGTCACCCGGTCGCCGTTCGGACGCGTCCCCCCGGATGCGCCGTCCTCGGGAAGCATCTCGTCCTACCCTCCCCCCTGCGCGGATGAATCCGCCGCGTCTGACCGACCGCCCGGTAGGCGGTACGGGTCGTCCCAGAGCAAAGCTGCGTGGCGACCGAGCGTAGAGGAGCCGCCCCCAGCAGGATCCTCGCCCCCGGCCTCTATGCGCAACGACCTGAGAGCGTCGGGGAGTCGATGAATGCCCTTGCGTGAGGTGAGTTCCTGCAATTCGTCACGAAAGGCTGGATCGACTCCCCCGCGCCGGTCCCAGACGACGATCGGCACACCCGCCCGCAGGGACTCACCCAGCTCATCGACCCCGGGGCTCCCGTCGCCGCCGCCCCCGGGCGGATCGCTGAGGACCACCATCACCGGCTGCGGCTCGGTGAGCAGATGGGCGCGGCCCTCGTCGGGGAACCAGTGGACGGGTCCTCCGCAGGCGGTCACCAGGGCGTCCCAGCGTTTGGCCCAGCGTCCATGCGTGTCCGCGCGCTCCATCCTTTCGAGGCTGCGCAGGACCACTGGGTGGTCCTCCCCGAGCGCGCCGTCCGCGCCGTGGAAGCCCTGTTTCGCCCATCTCTCGACCGGCAGGTCCAACAGGTCCCTCGGCAGCAGGAACTCCAGGGTCAGGTCCTCCTTCCAGAAGTAGGCCCAGCCCGTCTCCGCCTCCTCCACCAGCGTCTTCACCCGCTCGGGCAGATCGGCCAGATCGACGCGCACGTCCCCGCCGCGCACCGGGTAGGGCTCCGGGCCGTCGATCTGCCACCAGTACGACAGGAGCCGCTCCCCGCTGTGGTCGGGGTCGGGCAGGGGGCGCAGCCGGATCAGCAGGCAGGCGCCGGGCGCCCAGACGGCGTCCGCGGCGTCGTCCTCCGGCAGCGGGACGGAGGCGGCGGCCGTCACGCCGGCGGGGCGGGTGGTCACGTCCGTGGCCACGGGGGCGCTGCCGGCTGCGGAGGCCAGCAGATGGCCGCCGGCCCGGGCGGCGACGGGCACCGCGGCGGCGCTCGCCCTGGCCGCGGCGGTGGATGCGGCCGTGGTCTGCGCGGTGGCCGCGGCCGGGTGCGCGGCCGGCGCACCGGGATACATGTCGGGGCGGATCAGATGCTCCTCCACCCACTCGAACAGGTCCTGCTGCTGTTGGCCCTTGGCGTAGTGCGCGAGGTGCTCGACCAGCAGGACGCAGGGCAGCGGTTCGCCGGGGCGGGCGTTGAACGTCGCCGCGTGCAGCACCGCCGACCACGGCTCCGCGCAGTGGACCGGCAGCGGATCGGGGCGCCCCAGGGCCTCCCGGAAGATGCCCGGGACGTCCAGCACCTCCAGGCCGCTGAGCAGGGACATCAGCCGTTCCCAGCTCTGCGGCGGGAAGAGCGGCACCTCCGCGAGCGCGATGGCGGTGCGCACCCGGGCCATGTGCCGGGTCTCGCCCTCCAGCGTCGAGACCACGCTGCCCAGCACCTGGATGCCGTCCGGATACGGCATCACCTCCCTGAGCAGGAACAGCAGCGAGAACCGCCGGCGGCCGCTGTCGGGCAGGGCGATCGTGACTCCCAGCGCGCGTCCCACCTGGCGGGCGCACTCCTGCAACAGCCCGGACTCCTCGAAGCACGGGACGGCGTCCAGCGCGTCGAGCAGCACTTTCGGCGGCCCCCAGGCCTTCTGGGCGAGCGTCATGGAGCCTCGCCCCCCGTGGTGGTGGGCCACAGTTCGTCGATGAGGTCCAGCACGGCACCCGCGGGCTCCGACTCGTCGTCCAGCAGCCGCAGGGCGTCGATCAGGGCCTGCCTGCCGTCGTGGTGGTCGGCGCAGGCCTGGACGACGTAGAAGAGCTGGAGCCGGGGGCGGGGGCTGGTGCGGATGGCGCGCCGGATGCGGGCCGGCAGCAGGCGGCGCAGCGCCGCCGCGTCGTCGTCCTCGACCTGAGGAACGTTCAGCAGGGCGTCGGCCAGGGCGAACTGGCTCTTGTCGGACGGCGGTTCGGGGGGCCGTCGTGGTGCGGGCGGCCGGGGCGGCACGAGGGCCGGGGCGAGCGCCGGCCACAGGCGGGCCGCCGACTCCAGCGGGAGCATCCAGGCCACCTTGGCCTGCCGGTCGGTGTAGGCGGCGGTGACCAGCCCGACGACCCGCCGCGCCGCCGGATCCCACACGCCGGCTCCGCTGAACCCGCGTTCCACCGGGACGCCCGTCGTGCCGAGCCCCTCCAGCTGGACCCAGTCCCGGTGCGGCCCGCCGCGCCCGGTCAGCCGGGCGGAGGACCACAGGCCGTCGGGCGCCCCGGCCGGGTGGCCGTACACGCCGACCTCGCGCCGGTCGGGTTCCCCGCACGGGCCGAGCCGCGCCGGAAGCACGTCGGCGGGCGGCGACCAGTCCGTGCTCAGGACGGCGAGATCTCCGTCCGACCCGCCGGCCAGGGGACCGGGAAACCAGCCGTCCGGCACGACGGCCGCCTCACCGGCCTCGACGTCCGGCCGCCCCGGAACGTCCACGACGACAGGCCGCCGGGGCACGCCCCCGGCCTGTCCTACGGCCGCCCCGAGGGCCGACGTCACCACGTGCGCGCAGGTCAGCACTGTGCCCGGCCGTACCAGAACCCCGGCCCCGTGCACGGATCCGCGCGCCGACAGAACGCGTACCCGTCCTGAGGGCGACGCGCCCGCCCTGTCCCCGTTGACCACTGCCACGTCCCTTCCCCCGCGTGCGGCCGTCGTACCGGACGGCACCCGCCTGTGAACCAGCGTACGAAGCGCATGCGCCCGGTACACGGGTCATGTGTATCCCGGAGCTTTACCGGTTGTGCCTCGGGCGAATCATCGGTGCACGGGCGGGCGCGCGGCGACACAAGGGGTCGCACACCCGGATCCGTCAGCGCCCTCCTGCCCCGCACCAGGCCCCGGCACCTCCACGACGCGCCTCGCCGATCCAGCACGGGCCCGCCGGACTGTGCTACGGTTTTGAGGTTGCAGTTGTGGTACCCATGAACCTATGTGCGCCTGACGGGAATGTTTCTCCTCCAGGCGCATTATTTGTTTTCCGGCATCTCCGGATGGGGCCTCTGCCTACAGAAGGAGAGAGTCATGGCACAGGGAACCGTGAAGTGGTTCAACGCCGAAAAGGGTTTCGGCTTCATTCAGCAGGACGGCGGCGGTCCCGACGTCTTCGCCCACTACTCGAACATCGCGACCCAGGGCTTCCGCGAGCTCCAGGAGGGCCAGCGGGTCACCTTCGACGTCACGCAGGGCCAGAAGGGCCCGCAGGCGGAGAACATCGTCCCCGCCTGATCGCCGGGCGCGTATCTGCTCACCGGGGTCGGCACCGACATGGTGCGGACCCCGGTTTGTGCTGTTTCGAGGAAGGCAGACCACCGCATGTCCCGCAGACCCCAGAAGCCGAACCACCGGCGCGCCGCGTCACCCCGGTCGTCCGTGCCGGTGCCGAGGGAGTTCCGGCTGCCGGAAAGTACGACACCCGCTCTTCCCGCCGTCGAGGACTTCACCGCTCTGGACATGCCCGCGGGGCTGCTGAAGACCCTCGCCGAGCAGGGCGTGACCACGCCCTTCCCCATCCAGGCCGCCACGCTCCCCAACTCCCTCGCCGGCCGTGACCTGCTGGGGCGGGGGCGCACCGGCTCCGGCAAGACCCTCGCGTTCGGGCTGGCACTTTTGGCCCGCACAGCCGGACTGCGCGCGGAGCCCAAGGCGCCCCTCGCCCTCGTGCTGGTGCCCACCCGTGAACTCGCCCAGCAGGTCGCGGACGCGCTGACCCCCTACGCGACGGCGGTGAACCTCCGGCTGGCCACCGTGGTCGGCGGGTTGTCCATCACCAAGCAGGCCGGTGCGCTCCGGCGCGGCGCCGAGGTGGTGGTGGCGACCCCCGGCAGGCTCAACGACCTCGTGGAACGCGGCGACTGCGTGCTCGACGGCGTACGCATCACGGTGCTGGACGAAGCCGACCAGATGACCGACATGGGCTTCCTGCCGCAGATCACCAAACTGATCCAGCAAGTGCGGCCCGACGGACAGCGCATGCTCTTCTCGGCCACTTTGGACCGCAATATCGACCGCCTGGTGCAGCGGTTCCTGACCGACCCGGTGGCGCATTCCGTGGACCCGTCCGCGGGAGCGGTGACCACCATGGAGCACCACGTGCTCCACATCCAGGACGAGACCGACAAGAAGGCGGTCACCACGCGCATCGCGGCCCGTGACGGCCGGGTCATCCTCTTCCTCGACACCAAGAGGTCCGCCGACCGGCTCGCCAAGCGCCTTCTCGCCGTCGGTGTCCGCGCGGCGGCGCTGCACGGCGGCCGCTCCCAGCCGCAGCGCAACCGCACCCTGGAACAGTTCAAGAACGGCCAGGTCACCGCCCTGGTGGCGACGAACGTCGCGGCCCGGGGCATACACATCGACGACCTCGACCTGGTGGTGAACGTCGATCCCCCCACCGATCACAAGGACTATCTCCACCGGGGCGGCCGCACGGCTCGCGCCGGCGGCTCCGGCAGCGTGGTCACGCTGGTCCTGCCCGACCAGAAGCGGGACGTCACCCGGCTCATGTCGGACGCGGGCATCCGCCCGCGGACGGCGAGCATCAAGTCGAGCGACGTGGAACTGGCCACCCTCACCGGAGCCCGCGAGCCTTCCGGCGTGGCCGTCACCATCGAGGTCCCCCAGCCCACGACACCGACGGCGTCCCGCCCGGACCGCGAGGCCGGCACCGGGCCCGGCAGGCGGTCCGGCCGCCGACGCCGCAACGGCGGCGGGACCGGACCGGCGACGGGCGCTGCCACCGGCACGGGCGGCCGGGAGCGCCGTGCCCCGGCGGGGGCGGCAGCGGCTGGTGCGGCTGGTGGCACCTCCGCATCCGGCGGGCGCGGTACCGCCCGCCGGGCGGGAGCCGGCGGGGCCAAGGGCGGTGCCGTCGGCACGGGCGGCCGCGGTTCCGACCGCCGTGCCGCGACCGGCTCCGCCTCCGGACAGGCAGTCCGCGGCTCCGGCCGCCGCCCGGCGGCCGGCGGAGCCACGCGCGGCTCCGCCGGCACGGGTAGCCGTGGCTCCTCCGGCACGGGCGGCCGTGGCTCCGCCGGCACGGGTAGCCGCGGCTCCTCCGGCACGGGTAGCCGCGGCTCCTCCGGCACGGGCGGCCGTGGCTCCGACCGCCGGGGCGACCGCCGCGGCTCCGCCACCCAGTAGGGCATCAGTACGGCATCGGGGACGACGTTCACGGCATCAGGGACGGCGTTCGCAGCCGCGTTTCGCAGGCTCATTGCGCCCTGGGTGCCGGTCGTCGAGGTCACGCCTCCTGCTGGGCGCCGATCTCGGCGACCAGTGCCTCGATGCGGGTCCTGATCTCGTCGCGAATGGGGCGCACGGCCGCGACGCCCTTGCCGGCCGGGTTCTCCAGGGCCCAGTCGAGGTACGTCTTGATCGAGGTACCGGTCCTGGTCGCGCTGGTGTACGTCTCGCTGGCCTGGCGGCGGAAGTTCGGCCTGCACGAAGACGCCGCGGACAGCGCCCGGCCGCCGAAATGAGGTGGAGCGTCAGGCCGTGGTCGCCGCGCCGGTGAGCAGCCGGCCCATCGCCGCCAGCACGGAGGGCTCCACCCGGTAGTACACCCAGGTGCCGCGCCGCTGGGAGGTCAGCAGGCCGGCCTCCTTCAGCTTCTTCAGGTGGTGGGAGACGGTCGGCTGGGAGACGCCCACGTCGGAGATGTCGCACACGCAGGCCTCCCCGCCCTCGTGCGAGGCGACCGCGGAGAACAGCCGCAGCCGCACCGGGTCACCCAGCGCCTTGAACATCCGGGCGGCCGTCTCGGCCTCCTCCGCGGTGAACGGACGCTCGGTGAGCGGCGGGCAGCACGGCACCACGGCGTCGGACTCGCGCTCGACCAACGGCAGCACCTCGGCGTTCGACATGCGTCTATGTTGACATACGTCGATTCCCATTGGCCCCGCCCAGGACCAGCGAAAACCCCGGGTCAGGGCCACACCAGGCAGTACGGCTGATGCCCCGCCCCGTGCAGCCGGTGGGAGAAGTCCTGCCACTCGTGCAGCGATTGGCGGCGGCAGCCCACTGACCTGGGGATACTCGGGAGAACGTGCGCTGACCAGGGAAAACTCCTCTCCGTAGTTCTCACTGGTCTACGCCGTTTCCCGGGCTCATGTGCCCTGGATGTGCCTTCGGAGTGCGTGCCGGGGGAGCCATTTGCGGTCGTCCAGTCGCTTGCGGCCCGGATGGTCGGGGCGGCGCTCGACCACTGGCAGCAGCGGCTCGGGCCCGCATCGTCACTGGGCCGTCCTCGGCGTAACCACCGTACTGCTCGCCTGGGGGTACGCCGAGGCCCGCCGCCTGCCGCGCGTACGCCGACTCGACGTGCAACTCCCGCGGCTCGGTGCCGGGCTGGACGGCACCCGCGTCGTCCTCATCACCGACACCCACTACGGCCCACTCGATCGCGCCCGCTGGTCGGCACGGGTGTGCGAGACGGTGAACGCTCTGGAAGCCGACCTGGTCTGCCACGCCGGCGACATCGCGGACGGCACGGCCGAACGCCGCCGCGCCCAGGCCGCCCCACTCGGGGCAGTGCGGGCGACCTGGTCCGTGTGTACGTCACCGGCAACCACGAGTACTACAGCGAGGCCCAGGGCTGGGTCGACCTGATGGACGAGCTGGGCTGGGAGCCGCTGCGCAACCGCCATCTGCTGCTCAAATGGGGACGCGACACCCTCGTGGTCGCCGGCGTGGATGACGTCACCGCCGAGTCCTCCGGCCTGGCAGGCCACCGCGCCCACCTCGCCGGAGCCCTGAACGGCACCGACCCCGACCTACCCGTCTTGCTCCTGGCACACCAGCCCAAATTCGTCGACCGGGCAGCAGCAGCCGGCATCGACCTCCAACTCTCCGGCCACACCCACGGCGGCCAGATCTGGCCCTTCCACCACCTGGTCCGCATCGACCAGCCCGCCCTCGCCGGCCTCAGCCACCACGGCATCCGCACCCTCCTCTACACCAGCCGCGGCACCGGCTTCTGGGGCCCGCCGTTCCGCGTCTTCGCCCCCAGCGAGATCACCCTGCTCGTACTCCGCAGCCCGCACCTGACCACCTCGCCGTAGCACTGGGGGGCCAACACATCCGCTTCGAGGTGTCCTCGAGCTGAGGGGTGCGGCGTCGACAGATGACCAAGCTCGTCTCGCCGAGGACAAGATCCGGGCCATTCCCGGGCCGACGGCTCCAATGAGCCACACCTGACCACGTTTACACAGGTCAGCGACGCTTGACGCCTCTACCACGACCAGAGGAAGAACCTGCTCGCCTCAGCATCGGATCAGGCCGCTTCCCGCAAGCCTGCATCCAAAATGCGAGCCGCCTTCGTGATGCTCCCAGGCATCAGGTGCCGGTAGGCCCGATACGTCTCCTCAATGGACTTGTGCCCCATCCATTCGGCCACGTCGGTGATCGGTATTCCGTTCCCGAGCACGTTCGAGGCGAAGTAGTGCCGGAAGCTGTACATGCCGACACCGTCCTCTGCGCGGAGGTTCTTGAAGAGCCTCTGCACACGGCGGCGCTCCATCGGCTCCGTGTAGTAGCCGCTCGGGCCGCGCAGGAGATAGCCATCCTGCACAGGTCAGCAAGCCGGACACCGTCCGGCCCGATCTGACCATTTGCTGACCCGGAGGCGACGATCAGGGTTATAACTTGCGGAAACACCCAAACGCTAGATCTTCGACTTGAGTATGATGCGCAGCATTCAGTGCTCCTAGAGGTGGCTCCCTGCCTGCTCTCTGCAGGTCAAAGGCGTGCAGTCACTCTACAAGGGCGGGCGCCGCGTGCCACGCCTTACGGCCGCCACCAGCCAGGCCCCTCCGGCAAGTCCGGGAGCTGTCGTACGCGATTCGGCTTGCGTCGGAAATCGGCACGGGAGCAGAAAGGACGACCTTGCTCTCACGTCTGTCATGCGAGGTGCTTTGCGTGTTTCATAGAGGTGTGGTCTGCGGTGCGCGACCATACGGACGCGGCACAGCACATTTTCCAGCCGGTGGGCGCCGTGGCGCGCTGATTGTGTGGGTCGACGGGCTCGACACCAACAAAGCCAACGACGTCAAGAGCGGCAACCGGCAGGCAGAACACCGAGGCAGGAAGAAGGACGGACATGTCCGGCAGTGAAAGCGAGAATCCGGCAATCCCTTCACCGACGCCCACACCGACTCGGCGGCCCAGGACGAACCGGGACTGGTGGCCGAATCAGCTGGACCTTCAGGTTCTCCACCAGCACTCGCCACGATCCAGCCCGATGGACGAGGACTTCGACTACGCGAAAGAATTCGCGACCCTCGACGTCGACGCACTGAAGCGTGACGTCTTCGAGGTGATGACGACATCCCAGGACTGGTGGCCTGCGGACTACGGTCACTACGGGCCGCTCTTCATCCGGATGAGCTGGCATGCCGCGGGAACGTACCGCATCGCGGACGGCCGCGGCGGTGGCGGAAGCGGCGCACAGCGCTTCGCCCCCCTCAACAGCTGGCCGGACAACGCGAGCCTGGACAAGGCGCGCCGTCTGCTTTGGCCGGTCAAACAGAAGTACGGCCGGAAAATCTCCTGGGCCGATCTTCTGGTCTTCGCCGGAAACTGTGCCATGGAATCCATGGGATTCAAGACGTTCGGGTTCGGTTTCGGGCGAGAGGACATCTGGGAACCCGAGGAGATCTTCTGGGGTCCCGAGGACACATGGCTCGGAGATGAGCGCTACAGCGGCGACAGGGAACTCACCGGTCCTTTCGCCGCCGTGCAGATGGGACTGATCTACGTCAATCCGGAGGGGCCCAATGGAAACCCGGACCCGATGGCTGCCGCCCGGGACATTCGGGAGACGTTCGCGCGCATGGCGATGAATGACGAGGAGACAGTCGCACTCATCGTCGGCGGCCACACCTTCGGCAAGTGTCATGGTGCGGTCGAAGCCAGTTATATCGGCCCGGAACCCGAGGCCGCCCCCATCGAGCAGCAGGGCCTCGGCTGGCGGAACACATACGGCAGCGGCACGGGCCCCCACACGCTCACCAGTGGTCTGGAGGGCGCATGGACCACCGAGCCGGCCAAGTGGGACAACGGGTACCTGGACAATCTCTACGGGTACGAGTGGGAGCTGACGAGCAGCCCTGCCGGCGCCCACCAGTGGACTCCGTCGGATCCCGCGGCCAGGAACGCCGTACGCGACGCCCATGATTCGTCGAAGCGGCACGCCCCCATGATGCTGACGACGGACCTCGCGCTGAAGGTGGACCCGGTCTACGGCCCGATCACGAAGAGGTTCCACGAAAACCCGGACGAGCTCGCGGTGGCGTTCGCCAAAGCGTGGTACAAACTGCTGCACCGCGACATGGGACCCCTCTCGCGTTACCTAGGCCCGTGGATTCCCGAGCCGCAGCTGTGGCAGGACCCCGTTCCCGACGTCGATCACGAACTGGTCGGGGACGAGGACATCGCTGCCCTCAAGAGCAGGATCCTTGCCTCGGGCCTCTCCATCGCCCAGCTGGTCACCACCGCCTGGGCATCGGCGGCAAGCTTCCGCGGCACCGACAAGCGCGGCGGAGCGAACGGGGCACGGATCCGGCTGGCGCCGCAGAAGGACTGGGAGCTCAACGACCTCCCCGAGGTGACCGAGGTGGTGCGCACGCTCGAGCGGATCCAGCAGGACTTCAACGTCTCTCAGACCGGCGGAACGCGGGTCTCCCTCGCCGACCTGATCGTCCTCGGCGGGTGCGCGGCCGTCGAGCAGGCCGCGCGGAACGCCGGGCACGACGTCACGGTGCCGTTCGCACCGGGGCGTACGGACGCCTCGCAGGAGCAGACCGACGCGGCGTCGTTCGCCGTGCTGGAGCCCAAGGCGGATGCCTTCCGCAACTACCTTCCGGCTGGCGAGAAGCTGTCGCCGGAGACCCTCATGCTGGACCGCGCCAACCTGCTGACCCTGACCGCTCCCGAGATGGCGGTGCTGATCGGCGGCATGCGGGCCCTGAACACCGGTTTCAAGGGGTCCCCCCACGGGGTCTTCACCCACCGGCCGGGAGTCTTGACCAACGACTTCTTCGTCAACCTGCTCGACATGCGCACGGAGTGGAAGGCGTCGGCTACGGAGGAGAACGTGTTCGAAGGCCGGGATCGCGCCACCGGCGAGGTCAAGTGGACCGCCACCGCCGTCGACCTGATCTTCGGTGCGCACTCCCAGCTCCGAGCCGTCTCGGAGGTCTACGCGTCCCAGGATGTGGGAGAGAAGTTCGTACGTGACTTCGTGGCAGCGTGGAACAAGGTGATGAATCTCGACCGGTTCGACCTCGCCTGAGAGGTCCTAACAAAATAGGGTATTTGCGCTACCTTGGATGTGCTGGTCCGGATCCGTCCTGGCCGGGGAGGTGCACGATGTCCCGCCCCAAGCCCTGGGAAATCGACGACGACCTGTGGGCGCTGATCGAGCCGCTGCTGCCAGTGGTCGAGCGCCGCCCCGACCATCCGGGCCGCAAGCGACTGGACGACCGCAAGGCCCTGCAGGGCATCCTGTTCGTGCTGGCAACCGACATCCAGTGGGAGTGGCTGCCGCAGGAGCTGGGCTTCGGCTCGGGCATGACCTGCTGGCGTCGGCTGCGGGACTGGAACGAGGCCGGCGTCTGGCACCGGCTGCAGGAGATCCTGCTGGCGAAGCTGCGTGGCGCGGACCAGCTGGACTTCTCTCGCGCTGCCATCGACGCCTCCCACGTGCGGGCCCTGCGGGGTGGCCCAAAACCGGCCCGAGCCCGGTCGACCGCGCCCGGCCGGGCTCGAAACACCACCTGATCACCGATGCGCGCGGAACTCCGCTCGCGGTCTCGCTCATCGGCGGCAATCGCAACGACGTCACCCAGCTCATGCCGCTGCTCAAGGCGATTCCCGCGTGTCAACGGCCAGTTCGTTCTCCCCAGAGGCGGCCAGTAATTCTCCCCACTGACGGCCAGCAGAACTTCCCCAACGGCGGCCAGATGTCTCCCCACCGTTGATCGGGTAGGTCAGCGCAAGGGCATCACCCCCTGACCGGAGGTGGCCTGGGTGAGCCGGAAGCTGTCACCCTGGGTGACCACGACGTGAGCGTGGTGGAGGAGCCGGTCGACCGTGGCGGTGGCCAGGGTCTTGGGCATGATCTCGTCGAAGCCGGACGGGTGGAGGTTCGAACTGACCGCCAGAGCCTGGAGCGGCTGCGTAGATGGGCATGATGATCGGTTCCTACGAGCCTCACCGGTCGAAGGCGGGCGGCGGGGCCGACCGCTACCGCTGGGAGGAAGTGCTGGGGCTGCTCACCCCCAGGCTGCCTGCGCGGTCGTGATCAGCGTCGTCGTGCTTGTGACGGGCGCGGGGGCGAGACCGCGGCTGCTTCGGGAGCCAGCGGACTGGGCTGGTGCCCTTTTGGGCCGTGATGCATTGCGGGCCTGGGCTGCGCGGGCGTGTGCGCTGGGTGCCGGCCGTGCGCTGAAGCGCTGCATACGCCAGGCCAAGGTCCCTGCGGGGGAGCGGGCGTCATCCAGGGCACGTTGGCCGGCGGCCTGCTTGAGGAGCTGCTCCGGGTTGTGGCCGAGTGCTTCTGCTTTGGCGAGTGCGGCGGTGAGGGCGTCTATAGCGGGGTCTGCGAGGACCTGCTCCGCGTGCTCGGGCACGGCCCGACGGATGTGGTGGATGTGCCGGTCCACAGTCTGTTGGGGCGGTCGGCGCTTGCCGAGGGCGGTCAGGGGCGCGGCTGCTGCCTGGTCGTAGGCGGCTTGGAGGTGGAGCAGGGTCTGCTGGGCGGCGGCGACCTGCTGGTCGTGGTGGCGGAGCTGGTGCCAGCGGGCGGCGGCTATGGCGACGAGGACCGCGGCATCGAGGAACATCGCCAGAGCCGTGCCGTCCCTGGGCGCGGGCTCGCGAAGCATCGCTCGTACGGCGCCGCGCAGGGCGTGGGCGTGGTGGTGTTCGGCCTGGATGCGGGAGCGGGTGGCACGCTCGAAGGCGGAGGCTGCCTCGCGGAGCTGGGCGCGGATGGCTGCGGGGACGAGGAGGGGCAGGGCGTCGAGGGCTTCGCCGAAGGCGGCGAGGTGGGCCTGGGAGGCTCGGTCGTCGTTCCTGGTGAGGTGGTGGGGGATGCGTTCGGTGGCGGCGGTGGCCTGGTGCCAGGGGTTGGGCCTGCGCCTACCCGGCTGGATGGTCGGCTGCGGGCCGACGGCCTCCAGGCGTGCTCGGAACTTGGGGAAGGACAGGTCCGGGGCGAGTTCGGAGCCGGAGAACCAGACGGGTTCCTTGTCGGCGGTGGTGGTGTCTTCGCTGGCGACCTTGTAGCCGCGTATGTCGCCGGAGGGGAAGTGCACGACTTCGACCAGCACGCCGTCGGTGTGGTTGAGCAGGCGGATGAACTCCTCGGTGCTGGTGGTGGCGGCTACGGCGGTGCGGACGATGGTGCGCAGGCGTTCGCGAGCTGGCTTGTCCTGGCCTTGGCGGCGGGCCTTTTCCTGTTCGGCGCGGGTGGGGCGCTTGGCGGCGGTGCGGTCTCCGCGGACGACTTGGAAGAGGCCGTATTCCTTTTCGATGGTGGCGAGTTCGCGGTCGGCGGTGAGGTAGTCGTTCCAGTGGCGTGCGGTGCTCAGATCGCCGCGGACCTTGGTGGCGGCGATGTGGATGTGGTCGGGGGCGTGGCGGACGGCGACCCAGCGGCAGCCGTCCGGGTCGTCCTGTGGCGCGATGCCGGTGGCCGCCACAACGCGGCGGGCGATGTCGGCCCACTCCTCGTCGCTGAGGTGGCGGTCGGTTGTGGCGGCGCGGAGGGAGCAGTGCCACACGTGCCGCTCGGACGCGCGGCCCAGGCGGCGGGCTTGCTTGACGCGCATGTCGAGATCGGCCACCAGGAGCCTCTTTGTGGCGGTGAAGTCGTCGGTGCGGCCGGGGTCGGGGGCGAAGCCGTCCCAGGACGCGACGAGGTGGGGGTCGGTGTGGTCCTTGGCCTTCTTGGTGTCGAACAGGTAGCGGATCAGGCCGGCCGTGTCCTTGCCGCTGCTGACCTTGGCGATCACCGGACTGTCTTCTTGGTGACGGTCTGGTTCGCCGCTGCCGCGATCTCGTTGATGGCAGCGCGGACCGTGCCCAGGGTGCGTTCGGTCTGGGCCAGGGTGGCGGTATCCCCAGGATGTGGATGACCGCCGGAGTTGAGCTTCCGAGCGATCTGGTTGACGTTGTTGCCGATCTTGGCGACCTGCTCACGCAGGGCGGTCAGCTCGTCGATGTAGTCGTCGAGCGGCGTGCGTTGGCCGGGTAGGGCGAGGTCGCCGTGGATGTGGGCCATGACGACGGCGCCGACGTAGTGGGCGCCGGCGATGTTGAGCGACCGGGCCCTGGTGAGAATGGCGGTCTTCTCTTCGACGCTGTAGCGCACGTCGACGCGTTCCTTGCGCTGGGTGTCTTTGCGCTTTCGGCGACGTGCGATGCGGTGAAGGGCGGCGGCTTCGGCGGCGCGCGGCAGGACGACGGCCGCGGCCTTGTCGCGCTGTTCCTCCTCGGGCGCCCCCTGGCGCCCGAGGACCTCCGCCACCCCTGGGGCGGAGCCCCCGTTGCACCAGCCCTTGGACGGTCCAACGGCATACCTTGCTGGCTGGGTGGCGCTCGTGGTCATCTCCTGTTGGCTAGTGCGTGATTCAGGTTGGGGATCGTGCATCTGACAGCTCTCGGCGGGTGTTGGTAGCGGGATGGCAGAGGGGCAGATGGTGCTGCCACTCTGCCGTCCGTGTGCTGGCGGGCGGGGGACGCGCGGTGTCGATCGGGCGGTGAAGGTCAGGAGGCGTGCGCCGGCGCGCGGTCGAGTTCGGCTTGCAGGCGGTGGGTGACCTCGGTCAGACGGTCTCTGCCGATGGGGTAGCCCTGGGCCCGGATCGCCGATTCGACGTGGCGGCGTGAGACTCGCCCGTTGCCGCCCAAGGGTGCGGTGCGGCCAAGAGCCAGGAGTTCATCCATGGGGGCGCTGGGCTGCCGGCCCTTCGGCCGGGCAGGCCGCTCCGGGGCATCTGCCGCACTGGCCAGGTCTTCCGCCACGTCCACCGCGTCTTCTGCCACATTCTGTGCCTCTGGCGTGACTGCCGGCGTCCCGGGCGCGTCCTCGCCCGGTGCGGGCCGCTGCGGTGCTTCCTCGTCGTGGTTGTGGTGGCTGGGTGGCATGTGGCGGTGGGCGGCGCTGCTCTCGGGGAGGACGTGCCGGGTCGCGGGGTGGCGGCGGATGACGAGGTCGAGGTGGACGGCCCCGGCGAGCGCGAGCGGGGCGATGGCGGACAGGGCGCCGACGGTGACGTCGTCCAGACGGAGTCCGGCGGTGTGGGCTTCCTGGTTGAGACGGACGGCGTGCAGGGCGTTTGCCCAGATGCTGGTGACGGTGGCGAGGCCGACGAGCGCCCATACGTACAGCCGGGAACGCCAAGGCGCGGTGCGCAGGATGAGCAGGGCGGCGACGCCGATGGCAATGAACCCGTCGATCACGAGCGGGAAGGCGTAGGTGAGCATTCCGCGGATGTGGATGGCGACGGCCATCTGCCGAAGGGCGTCATAGGAGAGGGCGAAGCCGATCGTGCCGACCAGGGCGACTCCCAGGCGGATCGCGGCGGTCAACGCCGGCACGGTGGTCGGTGCGGTGCGCGGGGGCAAGCGGCGTACTCCAAGCGAGGGTCGGGTGCCATAGACACAGGGCGGTGCTGATGGGCGGGCAGCGGACTCGTCGCACCCGTCGCATGCCTGGTCAGAGCAGGTACGGGAGAGCGCCGTGGTACGAGTGGACTCGTCACAGCGGCGACACTCGTCGCGGGGCTGACCTGCGATGCGACGGGTGCGACGAGTGGTTACGGGTGCAGTCCCGGACCCTGCGCGCTGCTCTCGTCGCCCTCATCGGGTGTCGAGTCGTCCGGGCAGTAGCGCGCCCATGCGTCGGTGAAGCGGAGGCGGGCGAAGCCCTTGGCCTGCCGCCCACCCTCGAAGCGGAGGGTCGCGGCCTTGATGTCGAAGTCCTTGAGCAGGAGTCCCAGGTGGCGTGGGCTCAGGCCCGTGGCGCCGTACTCGGCCCATGGAGCCTCCTGGTCCTTGACGAGCTCCTCCAGCAGATCCCGGGTGCGCATGATGTCGGGATCACCGCAGCGTGCGAAGGCACGCCGGATGTCCTGCAGCAGGCGGGTCTTCAGGTTCGACTCGTCGTCCTTGCCCGCCTCTGCCGCGCACATCGCCACGCAGGCAGCGCGGGCCTGCTCGGGCCAGGCGCCGCCGGCCAGTTCGGCGACGATCACCAGCGGCTCCCAGGTGTCGGCCGCGCGGTCCTGCACTGGCATCACAGGGACCAGCTCTGCGGCCGTATCGATGAGAGGGCGCAGCCAGGCGGTCAGCCGGTCGCGCAAGATGTGCAGCGCCGGAATGTCGCGGCGGGAGCGGAACTGCTCCACCCGTTCGCCATCCTTGCGGCGCTGCATGCGGATCACTACCGCCCGGTCCATGATCGTGTCCGGCAGGTCTCCGATGCCGGCGAGCGCGGCCATGGCGAAGGTGGGGAACGCCTGCGGCTTGTGCTCCGGGCCGGAGATACGCAGGGCGGGCCGGTTGCGCTGGTGCCCGGCGTTGAGCAGGCCGCGCAGTTCCTCGTTCTTCTCGGCCGCCTTGATGCTGCCGAAGATGGTGTCGGCCTCGTCCACCAGCAGGGTGGGCGGGTCGTCACCGATGGCGCGGAAGACCACCGCCGGGCTGGTGTTGACCGTGATCAGCGGCTCGCGCACGGTCTCTGTGATCACATCCAGCAGACGGGACTTGCCGCACCGCTTCGCCGGCCCGACCACCGCCAGGCGAGGTGCGTGCTGGAGCGCGGGCTGGATGTGCGTGGCCGCCCCCCACAGCGTTACCGCCGTCAGTGCGTCACCGTCGGGCAGGATCACGTACCGGGCGATCGCTGCCCGAAGCCCATCCAGCAGTGCGGCGCCCTCGTCGGCGCTGTCCGGCTCGTCACTTCCAGAGGCCGGGGGCTCGGATTTCGGGCTCTGACCGGGGACGGCCACGGGCGGCCAAGCCAGATGGCTGGTGGGTGCGGCAATGGTAGGAGAGGTCGTAGATTCGTCCACAGGCGTTCCTCCCTGGTGGGCCGGACGGGCAAGGTCCGGCCGCACCGAGACAGGTCGTTCGGGCAAGGGCGATGAGGGCAGGGACCGCGCGGCTCCTGGCGGTGGCTCGCCGGGAGCCGCATCGCTTTCCCTGTGAGGCGGCCTCAGACCGCGAGGTCGTATGCGGCGTGGGCGTTCAGCCAGGCGTCCACCTCGGACCAGCGGTAGCGCAGGTGGCGGCCCACCTTGTGCACGTTGGGGCCGATGCCCCGGTACTTCCACTGGTAGAGGGTCTTCACCGGCGCTCCGAGGTAGTCGGCGACTTCCGCCGGAGTGGCCAGCGGCCCACGCCGTGAGGCATCGGCGGTGGCGTGGGCAGGACGGGGAGAAAGGCTCGGCACAGGGCTCCTTTTTCGGTTTCGGACAGCGGGCATGGACAACACAGCCACATGCCGGGAGGAGAAGTCCAGAGTTGGTTCTTAAACTCTGTAGAAGTTCCCGATGGGTGATGGCGGGAGCAATACCGTAAGGGCGAATCGCCGGTCGACCAAAAAGTTCTCGACGGCATGGTGTTCTTTGTCCCGGTCCTCGGCGTCTGGTCCGTCCTCCCCTTGTCCGTGCTGCATGACCTGCACCTCTGTGGTTGAGGGGTGTCTGATGTGGCAGGCAGGATCCGCGTGGCTCCCGGCAGAGCTGCCGCCCGCGGCGTGACCCGGGGAAACATCTGGGCCGTTTCGATGAATTCTGCGAATGAGCGCCGGCCGGCCCGAGTGCGACTTCTAGTAGGGTTTGTGAACCAACTCTTGCCATAACGCCCGGTTGCAAGTTACAGCTACCTGTCATGGCAAAACGACCTGTCGAAATAGGCCCCGCCGGCCTGCACGCCGCCCGCATGATCGAGCACATACGCCTCGCGCGTGGTCTCACCCAGCACCAGCTCGCTGCCCGCTGCACGGCGCTCGGCCGCCCGATCACCAACACCGCTCTCAGCCGCACCGAGCGCGCCCGCCGACGCTGTGACGTCGACGATCTCGTCGTCATCGCGGCAGCTCTCGGTGTCTCTCCGGCGGCCCTGCTGCCGCTCGGGACCGGCGTCACTCCGGCGCTCCGCCCCGTCGTCCCGGTCCTCGACCGACCCCAGGGAGTCCTTCTTGGCTGACGTGTACGACCGCTGGCACAAATCCCACCCCAAGCCGGACGAGACCGAGTGCGGCGAGCACAGGAGCCGTACCCGGCGGATGATCCCGACGTCGGATCACGGGATCGGCAAGCGCTGGCAGGTCCGCTACCGCGACCTCGACGGCCGCCAGCGCAAGGAGAACTTCCACACGAGGGCCGAAGCCGACAAGCGGGCGGCCGAGGTCGATGTCGAGGTCCGGAGCGGCACCTACGTTGTCCCCGCCGAGACGAAGCAGACCCTCGGGGCCTACGCCCAGAAGTGGCTCGACGCGAACTCGGTCGGACCGACCACCGCTCTGCGGTACGAGGCGACCGTCCGCAACCACATAGTGGCGCACCTTGGCCGGCGCGAGCTGCGGTCCCTGAACAAGCCCTCGATCATTCAGGGCTGGGTCCGCACGCTTCAGGACGGTGGCTTCGAAGTGTCGACGATCGAGGGCATCTTCGACATCCTCTCCAGCATCCTCGGCATGGCTGTGGAGGACGGGCTGCTGCCGAAGAACCCCTGCAAGGCGAAGTCGGTCAAGCTGCCGACCGCGACCAAGAAGAAGATCATCCCTTGGCCGTTGGAGCGCGTGCGTGCGGTCATCGCCGGGCTGCCGAAGCGCTTCCAGGCCGGCGGCCGGCTCGCCTTCGGCTGTGGCCTGCGGCAGGGCGAGGTGTTCGGCTTCGCCGTCGAGGACATCGACTTCAAGGGCGGCTGGATCCACGTCAACCGCCAGGTGCGGCTCGTCGGCACGAAGCCCGTCTTCGCCCTGCCCAAGGGCAACAAGGTTCGGTCAGTGCCCCTGCCCGGTCAGCTCGCCGCCACTCTCAAGGCCCATATGAAGGAGTTCCCCCCGGTGGAGGTCACGCTGCCCTGGGCCAAGCCCGACGGTGAGCCGAAAACCTTCCGCCTGCTCTTCGTCGACGAGAAGCGTCGGGCCTACAACCGCAGCGTCTTCAACATGGGCGCCTGGAAGCGCGCCCTGGCCGCCGCCGGCGTGATCCCTCCCCGCGAGCGCGGGGCGAGGTACCTCCAGGCGGCTCCGGAAGACGGCATGCACGCCCTCCGGCATGCCTACGCCTCCGTGCTCCTGGACGCGGGGGAGAGCATCAAGGCGCTCTCGGAGTACCTCGGTCACTCGGACCCGGGCTTCACGCTGCGGACGTACACGCACCTGCTGCCGTCCAGCGAGACCCGCACCCGCAAGGCGATCGACGACGCCTTCACCGAAGCCGAGGCCAAGGTCGAGGCGGAAGAGGAAGACGACGGCCGGACGTCAGACGCGCCCGCCACCCAGGGCACATCAGTGCCCCCGCCGAAACCAATGTGCCCTCGATGTGCCCTGGCCGCCTGACGGCCCCTGCCGGCACATGACGAGGGCGGGACCCGAAAGTCCCGCCCGAACGCCACGAAACCCCAGGTCAGGGCCACACCAGGCAGTACGGCTGATGCCCCGCCTCGTGCAGCCGGTGGGAGAAGTCCTGCCACTCGTGCAGCAGCTGGTACACGTTGAACGCGTCGCGTGGGCCGCCGCGGTCCGGGACCGTGGACCAGATGAAGGCGGCCGCGCCGACCGCTTCCTCGCCGATGTCGCGCAGGGGGTCGACCACGGTCGTCGGGAGTTTCACGACCGCGTAGTCGGGGTGCAGGACGACCAGTTCCAGCGGCGGCACCTTGTGCAGGGGCACGCCCTCGATGCCGGTCAGCACCATGGCGGCCATCGTCTCCGGCTTGATCTTGGTGAACATGCCGCCCATGCCGAGCTCGTCGCCACCGAGTTCCTCGGGGCGCATCGAGATCGGGACGCGGGCCGCCGTCGCGCCGTCGGGCGCGCCGAAATACTTGTACGTCACCCCCACCCGACCACCATTCCTGCTCCCTGCCCCCAGCAACTCGGCCCGGCGGTCGCCTCGCCGGTCGGCCCGCTCGGACTCACTCGGTACATCCCGTGCCTGGCGTGCTTCGCCCGCTTCCTCAGCGTCGCGCCGGTGCCTTCCCCGCCGGGCACGTCGAGGACCCAGGCCGTCAGTCCCCTCGCCCAGTCCGCCACCGCGATGCATATCTCCACCCGACTGCTTTTCTAGGACGCGTGGCCCCCGCCGCGCAACCCGATCATCGTGTCAGTGACCTCCCCCGCGGCCGCTCGCCGAAACGTGCGCCGAAACATCTGCCCGCGGGATCTTGGCGGTCCGACACGACCCTTCGCTTGTTCATACGTACGCGGAGCCAGTTTCGCAGATGGGCCGCTCCGAATCCGCGAATCCGCCGCTCGTCCCACCCGGATCCGGCCGGGCCGGGCCGCTCCGCCCCCGGTCCGCCGCCGTCGCTGGCCTACCCTGAACAGGTCACTGCCCACCGTATTCGGAGAACCCCCGAGAAATCGGAGAAGTCGCAGGTCATGAGCGAACTGCCATATCCCTACGAAGCCCCTGTCTCGCAGGCGCTGTTCGACCGTGCGGCGGCCGTCACGCCCGGCGGCGTGAACTCGCCGGTGCGCGCCTTCCGCGCCGTGGGCGGCACGCCCCGGTTCATGGTCTCGGGCAGCGGGCCGTACCTGAAGGACGCCGACGGACGGGAGTACGTCGACCTCGTGTGCTCCTGGGGCCCGATGATCCTCGGGCACGCGCACCCCGAGGTGATCGCCGCCGTGCAGGAGGCGGTCGCGCACGGCACGTCCTTCGGGACGCCCGGTGAGGGCGAGGTCGCGCTCGCCGAGGAGATGGTGAACCGGGTCGGCCCGCTGGAGCGGGTGCGGCTGGTCTCCAGCGGGACCGAGGCCACCATGTCCGCGATCCGGCTCGCCCGCGGGTTCACCCATCGGTCCAAGGTGATCAAGTTCGCCGGGTGCTACCACGGGCACGTCGACTCCCTCCTCGCCGCGGCCGGGTCGGGGGTCGCCACCTTCGCCCTGCCCGACACCCCCGGCGTCACCGGCGCCCAGGCCGGCGACACGATCGTGCTGCCGTACAACGACCTCGAAGCGGTGCGCGCCGCCTTCGCCGCGCACCCGGGCGAGATCGCCTGTGCGATCACCGAGGCCTCGCCGGGCAACATGGGCGTGGTGCCGCCGCTGCCCGGGTTCAACCAGGGACTCAAGGACCTCTGCGCCGCGAACGGCGCCCTGTACATCTCCGACGAGGTCATGACGGGCTTCCGCACCAGCCGGGCCGGGTGGTACGGCGTCGACGGGGTCGAGCCCGACCTGATGACCTTCGGGAAGGTGATGGGCGGCGGGTTCCCGGCCGCCGCGTTCGGCGGGCGCGCCGACGTCATGGCGCACCTCGCCCCCGCCGGGCCCGTCTACCAGGCCGGCACCCTCTCCGGGAACCCCGTCGCCACCGCCGCGGGGCTCGCCCAGCTGCGCCTGCTCGAGGACGCGGCGTACACCAGGATCGACTCCGTCTCGCAGCAGATCCAGGCCATGGTCTCCGAGGCGCTGACCAAGGAGGGCGTGGCGCACACCCTGCAGAACGCCTCCAACATGTTCTCCGTGTTCTTCACGGACCGCCCGGTGCGCGACTACGAGGACGCCAAGGCGCAGGAGTCGTACCGCTTCACCGCGTTCTTCCACGCGATGCTGGCGAACGGCGTCTACCTGCCGCCCTCGTCCTTCGAGTCCTGGTTCGTCTCCACCGCGCACGACGAGACGGCACTCCAGCGGATCGCCGACGCCCTTCCGGCGGCGGCCCGGGCGGCGGCGGAGGCGACGGCATGAGCAGCGCCCCCGAGAAGAACGCCGGAGACGACATCACCGTCGTCCACCTCATGCGGCACGGCGAGGTCGAGAACCCGGACGGGATCCTGTACGGCCGGCTGCCCGGCTACCACCTGTCCGAGCTCGGGCGGAAGATGGCCGAGCGGGTCGCCGAGCACCTCGCCCCCCGCGACATCACCTACGTCGTCGCCTCCCCGCTGGAGCGGGCGCAGGAGACGGCGACGCCGATAGCGAAGGCGCACGGACTCGACCTGGCCGCCGACGAGCGGCTGATCGAGGCGGACAACGTCTTCCAGGGCAAGACCTTCGGCGTGGGCGACGGCGCGCTGCGCCGGCCCGCCAACTGGAAGCACGTGGTCAACCCGTTCAAGCCGTCCTGGGGCGAGCCGTACATCGACCAGGTGGTGCGCATGATGGGCGCGCTGAACGCGGCGAAGGACAAGGCGCGCGGGCACGAGGCGGTGCTCGTCAGCCACCAGCTGCCGATCTGGATCGTGCGCTCCTACGTCGAGCGGCGGCGGCTGTGGCACGACCCGCGCAAGCGGCAGTGCACGCTCGCCTCGCTGACGACGTTCACCTACCGGGGCGACCGGATCGTCTCCGTCGGTTACACCGAGCCGGCCCGCGATCTGGTGCCGGCTCACCTCCTCGCGGGCGCCAAGCCGGTGAAGGGGCAGGGCAAGGCGTTCGGCGCGTAAGAACGCACTCCGCCTTTGTATTTGTTGTGAAATTCATACTGGTTCGCGGAACCCCTGCGTTCGTCGCTGCCTCTGAGTGAGTGACCATCAGCGGCAGTGACGAATCGGGGATCTCATGCGCACCTTCTCCCGAAGGGGAATACTCGGCCTCGGCGCGGGCGCCGCGGCCGCCGTCGGGCTCGCGGGCTGCGGCACCGTCAAGTCCTCGGAGCCGGGCCGCACCGGCTCTTCCCCCGACGCGAGCACGCCCAGCCCGAGTGCGCGTACGACAACCCCCGTGCGTCCCATCGGCGACGGCTCGACCTCGTTCACCGGCGGGCAGCCGCTCCAGCCGGCCGCGCCGGTCCCGCTGGAGCCGGGCGAGACCCCGCCGCAGTTCGTCGTCTTCTCCTGGGACGGGGCCGGCGAGGTCGGCAACGGCCTGTTCCCGCGCTTCCTGGACCTGGCCAGGCAGCACGAGGCGCACATGACCTTCTTCCTCTCCGGGCTCTACCTGCTGCCGGAGTCGAAGAAGCGTCTGTACGACCCGCCGAACAACCCGCGCGGCGCCTCCGACATCGGCTACCTGACCGACGACCACGTCAAGGCCACGCTCAGCAACGTCCGCCGCGCCTGGCTCGAGGGCCACGAGATCGGCACCCACTTCAACGGCCACTTCTGCTCCGGCCGCGGCTCGGTCGCAGGCTGGACGCCCAAGCAGTGGCGCAGCGAGATCGACCAGGCCAAGGCCTTCGTGAAGCAGTGGCGGACCAACACCGGCTGGAGCGATCTGCCCGCCCTGCCCTTCGACTACGACAAGGAACTCGTCGGCGGCCGCACCCCCTGCCTGCTCGGCCAGAACCAGCTGCTGCCCACCGCCCGCGAACTCGGCTGGCGCTACGACGCCTCCTCGCCCGGCGGCCGCCAGGTGTGGCCGGACAAGCGGCTCGGCATCTGGGATCTGCCGTTGCAGCAAATACCCTTCCCCGGGCGCAGGTTCGAGGTCCTCTCGATGGACTACAACATGCTCGCCAACCAGTCGGTCAACTCCACCAACGCGCCCACCCACAACCACCCGGGCTGGCGCAAGCAGTCAGCGCAGGCCTACATCCAGGGCTTCAGGCGGGCATACGAGACAAATCGGGCGCCCTATTTCATAGGCAACCATTTCGAACAGTGGAACGGCGGCATCTACATGGACTCCGTCGAGGAGGCCTTCAAGCACATCGCGCGGGAGAGGGAGAAGGGCGCCGACGTGCGCATGGTCTCCTTCCGGCAGTTCGTCGACTGGATGGACGTACAGAAGCCGGAGGTGCTCGCCAAGCTGCGCACCCTCGACGTGGGGCAGCGGCCGGCGGGTGGCTGGAAGGAGTTCCTCGGGGGTGCCGGCAGCACCGGCACGGCACCTGTGAAGGATCCCTCGAAGGCGGCCTGAAATGCGCTTTTCCGGCCGTGAGGGGGGTGTGCAAGATCCCCGGAAGGGGCATGCGAAACTTTTCACATGAGTGCCGTCAGTCGTGCCCCCCAGTGCTCGAACCGGGCGAACCGCACGCCCCGTCCGCACCGCACGCGTTCGAGCCGCGTCCGTGGCCGTGCCGCCCTGCTCGCCGCCGGGGGCGCCGCCCTGGCACTCACCCTGTCCGCCTGCGGCTCCGGCGGCACCTCCGGCGGCTCGGGCAACACCAACTTCATCACCGGCGCCGACGGCATCGCGACCGTGCCGAAGGCCGACCGCAAGCCCGTACCCGACCTGTCCGGCAAGACCCTCGAGGGCAAGCAGCTCGACATGGCCGCCTACAAGGGCAAGGTCGTCGTCCTGAACGTCTGGGGCTCCTGGTGCTCGCCGTGCCGCGCCGAGGCGCCCAACCTGGCGAAGGTGGCCAAGGACACCGCCGACAAGGGCGTGCAGTTCGTCGGCATCAACACGCGCGACACCAGCACCCAGCCGGCCCTCGCGTTCGAGAAGCAGTTCGACGTGCCGTACCCGAGCCTGTACGACCCCACCGGCAAGCTCATGCTCCGCTTCCAGAAGGGCACCCTGAACCCGCAGATGATCCCCACCACGATCATCGTCGACCGGGACGGGAAGATCGCCGCGCGCGCCCTCCAGGCGCTCAGCGAGGACAAGCTGCGCAAGATGCTCGACCCGGTCGTCGCGGAGAAGTGAGCCACCGTGCTACTGGCCGCAGCCACTGATCCCAACCAGACGGTGTTCAGCGGAGCCCTGCTGCTCGCGCTGCCCATCGCCGTACTCGGCGGGCTCATCTCCTTCTTCTCTCCCTGCGTCCTGCCGCTCGTCCCCGGTTACCTCTCCTATGTGACCGGAGTCACCGGCACGGACCTGGCCGAGGCCCGCCGCGGACGGATGGCCGTCGGCGCCGCCCTCTTCGTCCTCGGCTTCACCGTGGTCTTCGTCTCCGGCGGGGCACTGTTCGGGTTCTTCGGGCAGACCCTCCAGGACTACAAGGGCACCCTCTCCAAGGTGCTGGGCGTGCTCATGATCCTCATGGGCCTCTTCTTCATGGGCCTGACGCCCTGGCTGTCCCAGCGCGAGTTCCGCTTCCACCGGCGGCCGGCCGCGGGCCTGGTGGGCGCGCCCCTGCTCGGGGCGCTGTTCGGGATCGGCTGGACCCCCTGCATCGGTCCGACCCTCTCCGCGGTCCAGACGCTCTCCTTCCAGCAGGCGAGCGCCGGGCGCGGCGCCCTGCTGACCGTCGCCTACTGCGCCGGCCTCGGCATCCCGTTCGTGCTCACCGCGATCGCCTTCCGCAAGGCGCTGGGAGCCTTCGGCTGGGTCAAGCGCCACTATGTCTGGGTGATGCGCGCCGGCGGCACGATGATGATCCTGACCGGCGTGCTGCTGCTGACCGGCGCCTGGGACCGGCTGGTGCAGGAGATGCAGACGTGGTCCACCGGCTTCACTGTGGGGATCTGATCCATGAGCAAGACGCCAACCAGTACGACGGCCGACGGGACCCCGGCGGTGGTGCCGCCCGGCGACGAGGACCTGGGCGCCGCCGGCTCCCAGCTGTCCACCGCCCCCGCCGAGACGGCCGTCCCCGGCTCCTTCGGCGGCAACCGGGCGCCCGGACTGGCCGGCCGGCTCGCCTGGACCTGGCGGGAGATCCTCGGCTGGGTCCGCTGGTTCTGGCGGCAGCTCACCTCCATGCGCGTCGCGCTGATGCTGCTGTTCCTGCTCTCCCTCGGCGCCGTCCCCGGCTCGCTGATCCCGCAGAGCGGCACCGACGCGCTGAAGGTCGAGGCCTTCAGGCAGGCGCACACGACGCTCGCGCCGCTCTACGACAAGCTCGGCCTGTTCCACGTCTACAGCTCGGTGTGGTTCTCCGCGATCTACATCCTGCTGTTCGTCTCCCTCATCGGCTGCATCGTGCCGCGCACCTGGCAGTTCGCCGGCCAGCTGCGCGGCCGGCCACCGGGCGCCCCCAAGCGGCTGACCCGGCTGCCCGCGTACACCACCTGGCGCACCGCCGCCTCCCCCGAGGAGGTCCGCGAGACCGCGCTGAAGGTCCTCAAGCAGCGCCGCTTCCGCGCGCACACCGCCGGTGACGCCGTCGCCGCCGAGAAGGGCTACCTGCGCGAGGCCGGCAACCTCGTCTTCCACATCGCGCTGATCGTGATGCTGGTCGCCTTCGCCTGCGGCCAGTTGTACAAGACCGAGGGCAACAAGCTGATCGTCGAGGGCGACGGCTTCGCCAACACCCTCACCCAGTACGACGACTTCAAGTCCGGCAACCTCTTCAACGACGACGACCTGGTGCCCTTCAGCTTCAACCTGAAGAAGTTCACCGGCACCTACGAGCGCACCGGACCGCAGAAGGGCACGCCGCGCGTGTACCGGGCGGACATCACCTACAGCGTGGGCGCCCACGGCGAGGAGCAGAAGGCCGGCGTCTCGCCCAACCACCCGCTGACCGTCGGCGACGCCCGGGTCTACCTCGTCAGCCACGGCTACGCGCCCACCGTCACCGTCCGGGACGGCAAGGGCGAGGTGGTCTACCGCCAGGCCGTGCCGCTGCTGCCGGTCGACGCCAACGTCACCTCGCAGGGCGCGATCAAGGTGCTCGACGGCTACAGGAACGCCCAGGGCAAGTCCGAGCAGCTCGGCTTCTCCGCCTTCTTCGTGCCGACCTTCGCCGGTGCCGGCAAGGGCACGATGTTCTCCCAGTTCCCGGCGCTGGACTTCCCCGTCCTCGCGCTGACCGGTTACCACGGCGACCTGGGCGTCGACGCGGGCGTTCCGCAGAACGTCTACCAGCTCGACACCAAGAACCCGAACCTCAAGCAGTTCAAGGATGCCAAGGGCAAGATCGTCGCCGCCCGGCTGCTGCCCGGCGAGACCATGACGCTGCCGAACGGCGCCGGCTCCATCACCTTCGACAAGGACATCAAGGAGTGGGCCGGCTTCCAGATCGTGCAGCAGCCCGGCACCGGCTGGGCGCTCACCGGCGCGCTCGCCGCCATCGCCGGCCTGGTCGGCTCCCTGTTCATCCAGCGCCGCCGCGTCTGGGTGCGCGCCGTGCGGGGCGCCGACGGCGTGACCGTCATCGAGATGGCGGGCCTGGGCCGCAGCGAGTCCGCGAAACTCCCCGAGGAGCTCGGCGACCTGGCCGCCCTCGTCCACGACAAGGCGCCCGCGCAGACCGACGCCGACCCCGACCGGGAGCCGGACGCCGGCACCCCCGTACCCGCCGAAGGGGCTGAGGAGAAATGACTCTCGCCGCCGCAACCGAGCTAGCCACGGCGACCAACGAGAACCTGGCCAACATCAGCAACACGCTGATCTACTCCGCGATGGCCGTCTACACCCTGGCCTTCTTCGCGTACATCGCCGAATGGCTCTTCGGCAGCCGCAGCAAGGTGGCCCGCACGGCCGCCGCGCTGACCGCCAAGGACGGCGCGGCCAAGGTGCGGGGACCGGCGGTGACGGCGAAGTCCGCCGGGGGCACCGCCGTGCTGGAGCGGCCCAAGGTGGTCGTACGGTCCGCCGCCGGCGCCCGTGACGTGCCCGACGGGCCCGGCGCGCACGGCGGCGACGAGAAGGGCGACCTGTACGGCCGGATCGCGGTGTCCCTCAGCGTGCTCGGCTTCCTCGTCGAGCTTGGCGGCGTGCTCGCCCGCGCGGCCTCCGTGCAGCGGGCGCCGTGGGGCAACATGTACGAGTTCAACCTCACCTTCTCCACCGTCGCGGTCGGCGTGTACCTGCTGCTGCTCGCGCTGAAGAAGAACGTGCGCTGGCTCGGCCTGTTCCTGACCACCACGGTCCTGCTCGACCTCGGCCTCGCGGTCAGCGTCCTCTACACGGCGAGCGACCAGCTGGTCCCGGCCCTGCACTCGTACTGGCTGTACATCCACGTCTCCACCGCGATCTTCTGCGGCGCGGTCCTCTACGTCGGCGCGCTCGCCACGCTGCTGTACCTGTTCAAGGACTCCTACGAGAGCAAGCTCGTCTCCGGCGGGAAGCCCGGCCGTTTCGCGACCTCCGTCCTGGAGCGGCTGCCGGCGTCGGCGTCCCTGGACAAGTTCGCCTACCGCGTGAACGCCGCCGTCTTCCCGCTCTGGACGTTCACGATCATCGCGGGCGCGATCTGGGCGGAGTCCGCCTGGGGCCGCTACTGGGGCTGGGACCCCAAGGAGACCTGGTCCTTCATCACCTGGGTCGCCTACGCCTGCTACCTGCACGCCCGCTCCACGGCCGGCTGGAAGGGCCGCAAGGCCGCCTACATCGCGTTGATCGCGTTCGGCTGCTGGCTGTTCAACTACTACGGCGTGAACATCTTCGTCAGCGGCAAGCACTCGTACTCGGGCGTCTGACCGGCCGCTCGGCGACACTGGTGTCATGACCGGTTCCATCGAACAGGGCACCAGCCAGACCCACGGGAACACACACATCCTCGCCTTCCTGGTGCGGTTCCCCCGGCCCATGGAGAAGGTCTGGCCGGAGCTGACCACACCGGAAGGACTCGCGCGCTGGTTCACCGACGCCGACGAGCTGGAACCCCGGCTCGGCGGCGCGGTGACCCTGCGCGGCCTCGGCAGCGGGCGGATCACCGCGTGGGACGTGGACCGGGTCGCCGAGTACACCGTGGAGGGCGGCGGCCGCATCCGCTTCCACCTGGAGCGCCACGGGGAGGACGGCTCCACCCTCCGCTTCACCCACGAGTTCCAGGGCGAGACGGAGTCGGAGCCGCGCTGGCGGGCCCGCTTCGAGCGCCTGATCGAAGTGGTTACTCGCCGATGTCCTCGTGCCACAGGTCCGGATGCTTCTCGATGAAGTCCCGCATCAGTCCGACGCACTCCGCGTCGTCCAGGACCACGATCTCCACACCGTGCTCCGCGAGCCAGTCGTGCCCGCCCCGGAACGTGGCCGCCTCACCGATCACCACCCGCGAGATGCCGAACTGACGGACCAGGCCACTGCAGTACCAGCAGGGCGAGAGGGTCGTCACCATCGTCGTACCACGGTACGAGCGTTGCCGTCCCGCGGCGCGGAACGCGGCCGTCTCCGCGTGCATCGACGGGTCGTCGTCCTGGACGCGACGGTTGCGGCCGCGGCCGAGCAGGGTGCCGTCGGCTCCGTAGAGCGCGGCGCCGATGGGAACGCCGCCCTCGGCCAGCCCGGCGCGGGCCTCGGCGAGGGCGGTGGTGAGCCATGAACGTGCCTGTTCCTGATCCATGCCCTCACTGTGCTGACGCGCGCGCCGCACGGCAACGGCCGGTGCCCGCCCCCGGAAACCGCGCGCGCCGCACTCTGTACCCTGACTCGATCATCGCCGCACGTGCGGCAGTCGGGCCCGGTGGTGGGAGGAAACGGTCATGGTTGCTGCTCCGGTCCTGGAGGAGCTGCGGGAGGTCTGCCAGCCGCGGGGGAAACTGGCGAGCCGCAACGGCGAGCACTGGGCGGGCCGCCTCTACATGCGGAGGATCTCGCTGCGGTTCACCCGGCACCTGGTGCGCACCCCGGTGACCCCGGACCAGCTGACCTGGACCATGGTGGTGTGCGGGATGGCCTCCGGCGCCGCGCTGCTGATCCCGGGCCTGACCGGGGCCGTCCTGGCCGTCGTGCTGATGCAGCTGTTCCTGCTCTTCGACTGCGTGGACGGCGAGGTCGCCCGCTGGAAGGGCCAGAACAGCGCGGTCGGCATCTACGTCGACCGGCTCGGCGCCTACCTCGCGGACGCCGCCCTGATGGTGGGCGCCGGTTTCCACGCGGCCCGGTCCGGCTTCGGCGGCTGGGTGTCGCTGGGTCTGGCGACCGCCCTCGGCGTGGTCCTGCTGAAGGCCTCCACCGACCTGGTCGACGTGGCCCGGGCCCGGCGAGGGCTGGCCGTCGCCGACGACGAGTCGACCCGGCCGCGCTCTCAGGGCGTGGCCACGGTGCGCCGGCTGGCCGCCGCGTTCAAGATCCACCGGGTGACCAACGGCATCGAGGCTTCCCTGCTCCTGCTGGCCGCGGCCATCGGCGACACCGTCACCGGCGGGGTCGACGTCACCCGCTGGGCGCTGATCGCCCTCGCCGCCATCACCTGGGTGATGGTCCCGGCCCACCTGCTGTCGATCCTGTCGTCGTCCCGGCTGCGCTAGGGCTGTGACCGGAGAGGTTCACCGGCTTGTGACGCCCGGCAAACCTTTCCGGTCCCGGCGGAGAGCCGCGCCACACCGCCGTCCTTCCCCCGCGTGCGGCCGCACCGGTCATCTGCTCTTTTGCGAGGAGGGCCCGGCGTTCACGCCGGGTAGGAATCGCATCGTGTGACGGCGGCGCGGAGCGCCGCCGCGTCCGGGTTCCGGGGCGCGGAGTGCCCTGACGGTCTGCCCGGCGGAGCAGGGTAAACGCGAACACGTGTACTGGTGTTCGCTGATCGGGGTGATCGCATCGGAAGATGGGTGCGGCTGTTCGGGTGTCGTGCGTACGGTCGCATGGTGGGTGCCGGGTGATCGGGACAAGTGCCGGGGGGTGGGTGTGGCGGCGGTGTGGGAGGGCGACGGGGGCGGACATGCCCGGTACACGTACCGGCTGCGGGTGTCCGCCACGGCCCGGGCGGGCCTGGAGGCGGAGTGGGGGCGGTGCCGGTGGGTGTGGAACGAGTGCGTGGCCCGTTCCAAGAAGGCCCACGCCGAGGGTGAGGAGTGCGGTCCGGCCCGGCTGGACCGGATGCTGACCCAGGCCCGCGCGGTGACACCGTGGCTGGCCGCAGGCTCCTGCGTGCCGCAGCAGCAGATCATCCGCGACTTCGCCGCATCCCGCACGAAGGCACTCAGGGGCATCAAGGACCGGCTGCCGCTGAAGCGGCGGGGCGGGATGCCTCGGCACAAGAGGAAACGCGGGGCCGATCCGACGCTGAACTACACGCGGCGCGGGTTCCGGCTCAAGGACGGGCGGCTGCACCTGGCGGGTGGGATCGTCCTGACCGCGGTGTGGTCTCGTCCTCTCCCGGCCGAACCCTCCTCGGTGCGCGTCTACCGCGACCACCTCGGCCACTGGTACGCCTCGTTCGTCGTCCCCGCCCGTATCGAGCCACTCCCGTCGACCGGTGCGGTGATCGGAATCGACTGGGGCGTCAAGGAGACCGCCACCACCACCTCCTACGCCCACGACCTCCCCCACGCGCAGCACGGCCGGAGGTCCCAGGCCGAACTGGGCCGGTACGACCGGATGATGGCCCGCCGCAGGCCCAGGAAGGGGCAGACCGCCTCGAAGGGCTATCGGGAGGCGAAGAGGTGGCGGGCCAAGACCTACGCGAGGATCGCGCGGCAGCGGCAGGACACCGCCCGCAAGTGGGCGAAGAAGGTAGTGCGCGACCACGATGCGATCGCGGTGGAGGACTTCCGGCCCAAGTTCCTCGCCCGGACGTCGATGGCCCGCAAGGCGGCGGACGCCGCGATCGGCGCCACCAAGCGGGCCCTGATCGAGATGGGCCGCAAGCACGCGCGGGATGTGCGTCTGGTGCATCCCGCGCACACCACCATGGACTGCGGAACGTGCGGAGCGAGAACCAAGCACGCACTGCCGCTGTCGGAACGCACCTACACCTGCACCGCGTGCGGAGCCGTCTGTCCCAGGGACAAGAACTCCGCCCGCGTGATGCTCGTCCGGGCAGGTCTGGACCCGGCTGGTGCCGAGGGCGCAAGACCTCCTGGAGCGCTGCTCCAGGAGGCGGCCTGAGCCAGGAATCCCCTCCCTTCAGGGAGGGGAGCAGTCAAGTTGTCGCCGAAGTGGTAGCTCCTGGGATTGACCGTGATGCTGTCCACCCGCACCTGGAACTCCGTCTCGGGATTCTCGATCGCGTGGACGATGCTGCCGACGAGCCCGTCCAGTTGCTCCCGTTGGCTGCTGGTCACCACCGCGATGGACGGGCCGGACGTCTCGACGGCCAGGACGTACTGGTCGGTCGCCGGCAGCACGGCCACAGCAGCCTCTTGCCGACCCGCAGTTCGATGGCCCGCAGAGAGGGTGGGACGGCGGGCGGCGGTGGGATGTCGAAGTGCCCCGGCGGTTTGGCTTTGTCCATCGGTCCCCCTGGAGTGCGGCTGGTGCCATCACTGAGTGAGGAACATCAACTCCGTACCGTGTCCTGGGTGCAAGCCGACAATGACCGTCAACTGTGCGGCGAATATGGGCAGTTGGCGAACAGGGGCGGCCCGTCGCCCCGGCGGCGCCTCAGCTGCTCTTCGGCTCCTCGCCGTTCTCCTTGCGGCGCAGTTCCTCCTCGCGCCGGCGCAGATCGGCCTCCCAGTTCTTCAGCAGGTCCTCGTCCTTCTTGTTCTCCTCGGCGAGGGACTTCAGGAACGCGGGGTTGTCGTCCGGGGCGACGTACTCCAGCCGCTGGTTGCGGTGCCACTCCGAGGGCGTGCGGCCGTTCGCCGGGGGGCGCCGGTCCTTGCCAGCGGCGAGCCAGACGATCGGGCCGACGATCCAGAAGAGCAGGATGATGAAGACCCAGGCGACCTTGGGAAGGTGCTTGGCCTCGTCCTCCGGTGTGTTCAGGCAGTCGATGAACGCGAAGATCGTCAGTGCCAGCGGCACGACGTAGAACAGCAGCACTCTGAGCATGTCGAGCAGCCCCCTGGAACGCGGCGGAGGGGCCCTGTACCGGCCCCGTGACGGGGCCAGGGTAGCCGCTCGGGGATACTGGACCCCATGGCGTACGACGATCTTCGTTCCCTGCTCAGGGCGCTGGAGCGCGAGGGAGACCTCAAGCGCATCAAGGCCGAGGTCGACCCGTATCTGGAGGTCGGTGAGATCGTCGACCGGGTCCAGAAGTCCGGCGGCCCCGCGCTGCTCTTCGAGAACGTGCGCGGCTCCGCCATGCCCCTCGCCATGAACGTCTTCGGTACCGACCGGAGGCTGTTGAAGGCCCTCGGCCTGAAGTCGTACGGCGAGATCTCCGACAAGATCGGCGGGCTGCTGCGGCCCGAGCTGCCGCACGGCTTCGTGGGCGTGCGCGAGGCGTTCGGCAAGCTCGGCGCGATGACGCACGTACCGCCGAAGAAGGTGAAGTCCGACAACGCCCCCGTGCAGGAGGTCGTCCTGCACGGCGACGACGTCGACCTCGACGCCCTGCCGGCCCTCTTCACCTGGCCCCAGGACGGCGGCTCCTTCTTCAACCTGGGACTCACCCACACCAAGGACCCGGAGAGCGGCGTCCGCAACCTCGGGCTGTACCGCCTCCAGCGCCACGACAGGCGCACCATCGGCATGCACTGGCAGATCCACAAGGACAGCCGCAACCACTACCAGGTCGCCGCCAGGCGTGGGGAGCGGCTGCCGGTGGCGATCGCCTTCGGCTGCCCCCCGGCCGTGACGTACGCCTCGACCGCCCCCCTCCCCGGCGACATCGACGAGTACCTGTTCGCCGGGTTCATCGCGGGCAGGCGGATCGAGATGGTCGACTGCAAGACCGTCCCGCTCCAGGTCCCGGCGAACGCCGAGGTCGTCCTGGAGGGCTGGCTGGAGCCCGGCGAGATGCTGCCCGAGGGGCCGTTCGGCGACCACACCGGCTTCTACACCCCGCAGGAGCCCTTCCCGGCGCTGACCATCGACTGCGTGACGATGCGCAAGCGGCCCCTGCTCCAGTCGATCGTCGTGGGCCGCCCCCCGACGGAGGACGGACCGCTCGGCCGGGCCACCGAGCGCTTCTTCCTGCCCCTGCTGAAGATCATCGTCCCGGACATCGTGGACTACCACCTGCCCGAGGCGGGCGGCTTCCACAACTGCGCGATCGTCTCGATCGACAAGAAGTACCCCAAGCACGCCCAGAAGGTGATGCACGCCATCTGGGGGGCACACATGATGTCGCTGACCAAGCTGATCGTGGTCGTCGACGCCGACTGCGACGTGCACGATCTGCACGAGGTCGCCTGGCGGGCCCTGGGCAACACGGACTACGGCCGCGACCTCACGGTCGTGGAAGGCCCCGTCGACCACCTAGACCACGCCTCCTACCAGCAGTTCTGGGGCGGCAAGGCAGGAATCGACGCGACGAAGAAGCTGCCCGAGGAGGGCTACACGCGGGACGGCGGGTGGCCGGACATGGTCCTCTCGGACCCGGAGACATCCGAACGGGTGACGCGACGCTGGAAGGAGTACGGACTCTGATGGGCACCGATGCGTTGGTGTGCGGCAGTGCGGAGACGGGGTTTCCCCGCCGCCGCGGGGGTGAACCGGAGTACGGCCTGTGAGCTCGGCGTCTGCCGCGATCCCGCAGCCGGGACGCACCAGGGCCTTCCTGCGCCTGGTCATGATCGAGCACTCGATCTTCGCGCTGCCCTTCGCCTACATCGCCTCCCTGACCGCGATGTACGAGTGGGACAGGACCATCCACTGGGGCAGGCTGCTGCTCGTCACCGTGGCGATGGTGGGGCTGCGCACGTTCGCGATGGCGGTCAACCGGATCATCGACCGGGAGATCGACGCCCGTAACCCGCGCACCGCGCAGCGCGAACTGGTGACCGGCGCGATGTCGGTGCGGCACGCCTGGACGGGCGCGCTCATCGCGCTCGTCGTGTTCCTGGCGGCCGCGGCCCTGCTCAACCCGCTCTGTCTGGCCCTCGCCCCCATCGCGGTGGTCCCGATGGTGGTCTACCCCTACGGCAAGCGGTTCACGAACTTCCCGCAGGCCATCCTGGGCCTGGCCCAGGCGATGGGCCCGGTCGGCGGCTGGCTGGCGATCTCCGGCAGCTGGTCCTGGGAGGCGGTGATCCTGGGCCTGGCCGTCGGCATCTGGATCGGCGGCTTCGACCTCATCTACGCCTGCCAGGACGTGGAGACCGACCGCGAGATCGGCGTGAAGTCGGTCCCGGCCCGCTTCGGCGTCCCGGCCGCCATCCGGGGAGCGCGGGCCTGCCACCTCGTCACCACCGCGCTGTTCGTCTGGTACGCCGTCGCCACCGGCGCCGGCGCCTTCTTCTGGCTGGGCCTGGTCGTCGTCGCGGGCGCCTTCGTCTATGAGCACACGATCGTCCGCCCGCACGACCTGTCCCGCCTCAACCGGGCGTTCTTCTCGACCAATGGCTTCATCGGCATCAGCCTCTTCGTCTGCGCGCTGATCGACCTGCTGGTGCGAGGGCTCACGGTGTAACCCGTTCGGGCGGCATCGCCACACATGTGTGGTTCGCCTCTCCTGGGACCCTTGCGCTGGTCAGGACTTGGACGGGCACTTCCCTCGCCTCAGCGGGGGTGACCCGAGCGCGATGCCCATGAATCCGTTCACGTTCGAGTCGCTCCCCGCCCCTGCGGGGTTCGCCGTCCGGCCGCCCGGCGCCCATGTCGGGCGGCCGGATAGGCTCAGCGTGTGAACGTAGGAGAAACGCGGCGCGCGCCTTGGATCGTGGGGGTGTCCGGCGCGTCCGGCACGCCGTATGCGGCCGCTGTGCTGCGTGCGCTGCTCGACGCCGGACAGAGCGTCGACCTGGTGGTCAGCCGGGCCTCGCGGCTCACCCTGCTCGACGAGACCGGCATCTCCTTCCGGGACGCCCACTGGCGGGACGACCTGCGGGAATGGCTGTCCTTGGGCGCCGACGGCAAGCCCGGCACGTTCGACGTGGACATCACCGGGATGCGGCACTGGAGCGCCGGTGACCTGGCGGCCGGGCCGTCCTCGGGGTCGTACCCGGCGAAGGGCATGCTGATCGTGCCCGCCTCGACGGCCTGTGTGGCGGGCGTCGCCCTCGGGCTGTCCAAGGATCTGCTGCAACGGGCGGCGAGCGTGACCCTCAAGGAGGGCAGGCCGCTGGTCGTGGCCGTACGGGAGACCCCGCTGAACGGCCAGACGCTGCGGCACATGGTGACGCTGGACGACGCGGGCGCCACGGTCCTGCCCGCCTCGCCCGCCTTCTACGCCGGGGCGACACACATCCAGCACCTCGTGGACTTCGTCGCCGGCCGGGCCCTGGACGCGGTGGGCGTGCCGCACCGTCTCTACCGTCGCTGGGAGGGCGAACTGGGCGGCTCCCGGCCCGCGTGAGCGTCAGGCGGCAGTCAAGCAGTACCGGTACCACTCGACACTTCAGGAACTTTCTTCAGATCTCTCGTCGGATCTCTTCAGTGGAAGGCTTCGATCGCATGGACGCGGTGGACAGGCAGCTCATCCAGGCCCTGAGGGAGAACGGCCGGGCATCGTACGCGGAGCTGGGGCGCCTCGTCGGCCTGTCGGGACCGAGCGTCACCGACCGCATCAACCGGCTGGAGGCGGCCGGTGTCATCACCGGCTACCGGGCCACCGTGGACGCCGCCTCGCTCGGTCTCGGCGTCACCGCCCTGATCGGCATCTCGCTCTCGGACGCCGCCGACCACGAGGACGTGGCGCAGCGGCTGAAGGACCTCTCCGAGATCGAGGACTGCTGGTTCATCGCCGGCGACGACTCCTTCATGCTCAAGGTGCGCGCCTCGGACGTCGACGGACTGGAGAGCATCATCCGGCGGCTGTCCGGAACCAAGGGCGTCTCCCGGACCCGTACCACCATCGTGCTGTCCACGAAGTGGGAGAACCGGGTGGGTGAGCTGCCCGAAGAGGTCTGATCCTCCAGGCGCGGAGCGCCGTTCGGGGGCACCTCCGCCCGGAGGGTGGGGGAGTACGGTGGTCGCAGTCTTCAGGAAAGAGGTAGAGCATGGACGTCGGGCTCAAGCGCGAGCTGGAGGAGAAGGTGAGGGCGGGCGTTCGCCTGACCCGTGAGGACGGCATCGCGCTGTACGAGTCGGACGACCTGGCGTGGCTCGGCGGTCTCGCCCACGAGGTGCGCACCCGCAAGAACGGCGACGTGGTGCACTTCAACGTCAACCGGCACCTCAACATGACGAACGTGTGCACCGCGTCCTGCGCCTACTGCTCCTTCCAGCGCAAGCCGGGCGAGAAGGACGCGTACACGATGCGCATCGAGGAGGCCGTGAAGCTGGCCAAGGCGATGGAATCGGAGAACCTCACCGAGCTGCACATCGTCAACGGCCTGCACCCGAACCTGCCGTGGCGCTACTACCCGCGCTCCCTGCGCGAGCTGAAGGCGGCGCTGCCGAACGTGTCGCTGAAGGCGTTCACGGCCACCGAGATCCACCACTTCGAGACGATCTCCGGGCTGTCCGCCTCCGAGATCCTCGACGAGCTGATCGAGGCCGGTCTGGAGTCCCTGACCGGCGGCGGCGCGGAGATCTTCGACTGGGAGGTGCGGCAGCACATCGTCGACCACCGCACCCACTGGGAGGACTGGTCGCGCATCCACCGGCTGGCGCACGAGAAGGGCCTGAAGACCCCGTGCACCATGCTCTACGGGCACATCGAGGAGCCGCGCCACCGCGTGGACCACGTGCTGCGGCTGCGTGAACTCCAGGACGAGACCGGCGGGTTCCAGGTCTTCATCCCGCTGCGCTACCAGCACGACTTCGTCGACATGCAGGACGGCAAGGTCCGCAACCGCCTCCAGGCCCGTACCACCATGGCGACGGGCGCGGAGGCGCTGAAGACCTTCGCCGTCTCGCGGCTGCTCTTCGACAACGTCCCGCACGTCAAGGTGTTCTGGGTGATGCACGGCGTGCAGACCGCCCAGCTCGCGCTCCAGCACGGCGCGGACGACATGGACGGCTCGGTCGTCGAGTACAAGATCACGCACGACGCGGACAACTTCGGCACCCCGAACAAGCTGACCCGCGAGGACCTGCTGGAGCTCATCCGCGACGCGGGCTTCCGCCCGGTGGAGCGCAACACGCGCTACGAGATCATCCGTGAGTACGACGGCCCGGACCCGGCGCGCCGCGAGTCGCCGCAGCCGATGCGGGTGTGAGCCCGCGCGTTCCGCGCACCCCGTGACGCCTCGGGCCGGGCGGGTACCCGTCCGCCATGGCCACCACGAAGGCGCCCGAGGACGCCTACACCGCCGCCCCCTTCGTCCCCGAGCACGCGGATCTCGCCGCCCTGCGCGAGGCGGCCGCCGGCTGCCGGGGCTGCCCGCTGCACCGGGACGCCACACAGACCGTGTTCGGCGCCGGGAACACCGGCGCCAGGGTCATGCTCGTCGGCGAGCAGCCCGGGGACCAGGAGGACCGGCGGGGCCGGCCGTTCGTCGGGCCCGCCGGGAAGCTGCTGGACCGGGCGCTGTCCGAGGCGGGCATCGACCCGGGCGAGACGTATGTGACCAACGCGGTCAAGCACTTCAAGTTCACCCGGTCCGGGCCCGGCAAGCGCCGTATCCACAAGGCGCCCAGCCTGCGCGAGACGGCGGCGTGCGGGCCCTGGCTGGCGGCCGAACTCAGGCTGGTGGAGCCCGAGCTGATCGTGGTCCTGGGCGCGACGGCCGGCAAGGCGCTGCTGGGCTCCTCGTTCCGGGTGAGCGAGGTGCGCGGGACGGTGCTGGAGGAGGAGATCCACGGGCGCCGGGAGCGGCTGGTGCCGACCGTGCACCCCTCGTCGGTGCTGCGCTCGGACGACCGGGAGGCCGCGTACCGGGGGCTGGTCTCCGACCTGAAGGTGGCTGCGCGCTCCCTGGCGTAATAGATACTATCGCTCAATGCCCCTTACTTTCACCCTTGGTCCCACCGTCGACCCGGCCCTGCGCGACGGCATCCTCGACCTGTGGACCGATGTCACGAACGCCGGCGGAGCGGTCGGCTTCGTGCCGCCCGCGACGCGGGAGGAGATACGTCCGGAACTGGTCAAGCAGTTCCTGGCGCTGGCCGAGGGCCGCGCCCGCCTGCTGGTCGGCCACGACGAGGAGGGGCGGGTCGCCGCCACCGCCTTCCTGACCTTCAACACCCACCGGCTGATGACGCACTGGCTCTGGCTCTACACGGTGATGGTGCACCCGCGCCACCAGGGCCGGGGCTACGGGCGGGACCTGCTGGCGGCCGCCGCGGACGCGGCCCGCGGCTTCCCGGGCATCGACGCGATCCGGCTCACCTGCCGCGGCGGGCTCGGCCTGGAGCGGTTCTACGCCTCCTGCGGCTACAAGGAGGTCGGGCGGGTGCCCGGCGCCATCCGGGTGGCGCCGGGCGACGACCGGGACGACGTGATCATGCTCCTGCCGCTGACCTGAGGCTTTACCGGTCCTTGGCACCCCCCTGCGTGGTCCGGCGCCCGGCGTGCTTCACTGGACGGTGCCCCTTTGGGAATTTTAGGAACGGAAGAGTGGATTGAGATGCTCCGCTACACGCTGATGCGCCTCGGGATCTTCGTGGGCTGCCTCGTGGTCGTCTGGGGCCTCGTCTACTCCGGTCTCGCCCCGCGCGGCCTCGGCAGCTCCAACGGTCTGTGGATCGTCACGCTCGCCCTGGTGATCTCGGCTCCGATCAGCTTCGTCGTCCTGCGCAAGGAGCGGGACCGCGCGTCGGTGCGGGTGTCCGAGCGGGTGGACCGCATGAAGGCGAGTTTCGAGGCCAATGCGGGCCAGGAGGACCTCGCCGACGACCGGGCGCGGGCCCAGGCGCAGCCCCGGGAGCAGGCTCAGGGACAGGCGTCCTGACGTCCTGATCCGGCCGGTGCGGCGTCCGCGCGGCCGTTGAGGCCGGTCCCCGGACCGTAGGCTTGCCCCATGGTTGCCGTGAGGACCAGGCGGATGCCGAGGGCGGTGCGCGAGCAGCAGATGCTCGACGCCGCCGTCCAGACCTTCGGGCGGCGCGGCTACACGGCCGCGTCGATGGACGAGATAGCCGAACTGGCGGGCGTTTCCAAGCCGTTGGTCTATCTGTACCTGAACTCCAAGGAAGACCTCTTCACCGCCTGCATCCGCCGCGAGGCCACCGCGCTGACCGAGGCGGTCCGTGCCGGAGTCCGCCCCGGACTGCCCGCCGACCGTCAACTCTGGGAAGGGCTGCGGGCGTTCTTCACGCACACCGCGCGGCACCCGGAGGGCTGGGCGGTGCTGCACCTGCAGGCCCGTACGCACGGGGAGCCGTTCGCGGCCGAGATCGCCGCGATGCGCGCGGAGACCGTGGCGTTCGTCACCCGGTTGATCCTCATCGCCGCTCGTGAGGCCCACCACGACCCCGCCCTGCCCGAGCGCGAGGTCGCCGGGCTCGCCGAGGCCCTGGTCGGCGCCGCCGAGTCCCTCGCCACCTGGGCCAACGCCACTTCGGGCGTGACGGCTCGTCAGGCGGCGGCGACCCTGATGAACTTCGCGTGGGCGGGCCTGGGCGACCTCATGGCGGGCCGGCCCTGGACCCCGCCCGCCGACCCGGCGCCGGAGGCCTGACACGCGCGGCGCCGATGACGTGCGCCGATCGACGGCACTCACCTGAGCAGCGGAAGTCAGGTGGACCCGTTGTCCGGAGGCGTCGCGCAGTTCGAAGCGGCCGATGCCGTCGGCGGCGTGGGCGACCGTGCCCGGCAGTAGCACCGGGGGTCTGAACTGGGCCCGGACCCGCGCGGCTTCGGTGGCGCCGTGGGTGGCGAGGCAGCGGGCGACGGTCCACGTGCCGTGCGCGATCGCCCGCGGGAAGCCGAACGGGCCGGCGGTGAGCGGGTGGAGGTGGATCGGGTCGCGGTCCCCGGAAGCGGCTGCGTAGCGCCGCCCCACGTAACCGGTCCGAGGCGCCGCTCGGCGGGGGCGGGCAGGGGCCGCGTTGCTGCCGCGCGGGCTCGGGCGCGGGCCCGTCGACGCGGTGGCGGGCCAGGTACGTGCTCGTCGACTCCCGTACGACGTCTCCGCCCGCCGCCCTCGGCACGGTGACGACGGCGGCCTCCGTGCCGCGTCGGTGCGGTGCCGACCCGGGGGCGTGAACGGTCAGTTCGTACGCGCCCGTGGCGGGCAGGGGGTGTGCCGGGTGATGTCGGCCGAGGTGTGCACCAGTCCGAGCAGCGGCAGCGGGAAGTCCCCGCCGCTCATCAGATTCATGGCCGCCGCCTGGCCGCGTTCTACGAGGGCGCCGGCGTCGAGGTCTACGAGGGCTACGGCCTGACCGAGTCGACGGGCGCGGCCACGGTCACGCCCCCGCGGAGACCCCGCCTGGGCACGGTCGGCTGGCCGCTGCCGGGCACACGGGTGCGCATCGCGGCGGACGGCGAGGTGCTGCTGGCCGGCGGCCAGGTCCTCCGCGGCTACTGGAACCCGCAAGCGGGCGGGGTGGTGCCGGCGACGCACGACGGCTGGTTCCCGACGGGCGACATCGGCCGCCTGGACGACGACGGCTACCTGACGATCACGGGCCGGAAGAAGGAGGTCCTGATCACCGCGGGCGGCAAGAACGTCGCCCCGGCCCCCCTGGAGAACTGGCTCCGCGCCCACCCGCTGATCTCCCAGTGCATGGTGCTGGGCGACCGCCGCCCCCACATCTCCGCCCTGATCACCCTGGACCCCGAAGGCATCACCCACTGGCGCCAGATGAACGGCAAGCACCCCGTCCCCGCCGAACTCCTCGTCGACGACCCCGCTTTGACGGCGGTCCTGCAACGCGCCGTCGACGAGGCGAACAAACTCGTCTCCCGCCCCGAGTCCATCCGGCGCTTCGCCGTCCTCCCCGTGGACTTCACGGAAGGGGCGGGCCACCTGACCCCGACGATGAAGCTCCGCCAGGAGGCGATCCTGCGCGACTTCGCACGCGAGGTGGAGGGGCTGTACGCGTAGCGTCCGCAACGGTGCGAACCGCCGCGGCGCCCACTCACGGCCGCCGCGGCCTTTCGCCTTGCTCTGGCAATCTCCGGGGCGGCGCGGCATTCATTTCCGGGTCCGTTCCGAGGGTGCCGCGGAAAGAGTTCGCCGGGAATTCACCGGGCTGTATGTCCGGGGTTGGGCCGACCCGGCCGGGAAAGGCAGGAGCCCCGTCGCCGGACGGCGCGGGGCTCCTTGGGTACTGCACTCAGATCGGATACTGCGCGCGAACGCTCAGACCGGGGTGACGTTCTCCGCCTGCGGGCCCTTCGGGCCCTGGGTGACGTCGAAGCTCACCTGCTGGTTCTCTTCGAGGGAGCGGAAACCGGTCGCGTTGATTGCGGAGTAGTGGACGAAGACGTCGGGGCCGCCGCCTTCCTGGGCGATGAAACCAAAGCCCTTTTCGGCGTTGAACCACTTCACGGTTCCGGTAGCCATAAGCCCTCCTTGGGCTCAAAGGGTCGCCCTGCTCCAGAACCTGCAAGTGTGATAACGAAATCGCCGCACAACTGCATACGTCTGAAAACGACCAGAGCCCGCGGTCACATGCTCCGCAGGCTCTGTACTGCAAGGGAAACCAAACTGCAACTTGCTGGCGAGCCTAGCATGTGGGCAGCCGAATGCAATAGAGGTCAAGATCACTTCACCCGGATGTTTGAAGGCTCGGGTGAGAGGTTGACGCAGTGAGATCGGCGGGGCCTCGCAGAAGGATGGCAGAGACTGCGCCAATCGGGGTCCCCGGGGTGGCGGCGGGGGCGGCGGGGGGAGCGCGCCGCGCAGGGTCTAGCCTCCCGATGTGGACAATTCTCGCACCCGGCCGCGCGTCGGCCACATCCAGTTCCTCAACTGCCTGCCCCTGTACTGGGGGCTCGCGAGAACCGGCACGCTCCTCGACTTCGAGCTGACGAAGGACACCCCGGAGAAGCTCAGCGAGCGGCTCGTGCGGGGAGAACTCGACATCGGGCCGATCACCCTCGTCGAGTTCCTCAAGCACGCGGACGACCTGGTCGCCTTCCCCGACATCGCCGTCGGCTGCGACGGCCCGGTGATGTCGTGCGTGATCGTCTCGCAGGTCCCGCTGGACCGGCTCGACGGCGCCCGGGTCGCCCTCGGGTCGACCTCCCGCACCTCCGTCCGCCTCGCCCAGCTGCTGCTGGCCGAGCGGTACGGGGTGACGCCCGACTACTACACCTGCCCGCCCGACCTGAGCCTGATGATGCAGGAGGCGGAGGCGGCGGTGCTCATCGGTGATGCGGCCCTGCGCGCGAACCTCCACGACGGCCCGCGCTACGGCCTCGACGTGCACGACCTCGGGCAGCTGTGGAAGGAGTGGACGGGACTGCCGTTCGTCTTCGCGGTCTGGGCGGCGCGGCGCGACTACCTCGAGCGCGAGCCGGACATCACCGGCAAGGTGCACGAGGCCTTCCTGGCCTCCCGCAACCTGTCCCTGGAGGAGGTCGGCAAGGCCGCCGAGCAGGCGGCCCGCTGGGAGGCCTTCGACCAGGAGGTCCTGGAGCAGTACTTCACCACCCTCGACTTCAGCTTCGGCGACCCGCAGCTGGCCGCGGTGGCCGAGTTCGCACGGCGCGTCGGCCCGACGACCGGCTTCCCGGCGGACGTGAAGGTGGAGCTGCTGCGGCCGTAGCGCACTACCCTGCTGTGAGGCGTACGGGGGAGGGGAAGGACGCCATGCGGCCGCTCGAAGAGGACGAGCCCGCCACCGTGGGTCCCTACCGGCTGCTCGGCCGGCTGGGCTCCGGCGGCATGGGCCGTGTCTACCTGGGCCGCAGCGCGGGCGGCCGCACGGTCGCGGTGAAGACCGTGCACCCGCACTTCGCGCTCGACGAGGAGTTCCGCGCCCGGTTCCGCCGCGAGGTCGAGGCCGCGCGCCGGGTGGGCGGCGCCTGGACCGCGCCGGTCCTGGACGCCGACCCCGAGGCGCGGGTGCCGTGGGTGGCCACTGCCTACGCGGCCGGCCCCTCCCTCGCCGCGGCGGTCGCGGACGCCGGCCCGCTGCCCGAGCACTCCGTACGGGTGCTGGGGGCAGGCCTGGCCGAGGCGCTGGCGGCGGTGCACGAGCTGGGCCTGGTGCACCGGGACGTGAAACCGTCCAACGTGCTGCTCACCCTCGACGGACCGCTGCTGATCGACTTCGGCATCGCCCGCGCCACCGACGGCACGGCGTCCCTGACCTCGACCGGCGTCTCGGTCGGCTCGCCCGGCTACATGTCGCCCGAGCAGATTCTCGGCAAGGGCGTCACGGGCGCGGCCGACGTCTTCTCCCTGGGCGCGGTGCTGGTGCACGCCGCGACGGGCGAGCCCCCGTTCCCGGGCGGCTCCTCGGCGGCCCTCCTGTACAAGGTCGTCCACGAGGAGCCCGAACTGGGTCCTCTGGCAGGGGACTTGCGGGACCTGGCGGCGGGCTGCCTGGCCAAGGACCCCGGCGCCCGTCCCGGCCCCGGCGAGGTGGCCCACCGCCTCGCCCCCGAGGGCGCCTCCCACCTGGTCGCGGCCGGCTGGCTCCCGTCCCGCCTGGTCGAACAGGTCAGCCGCAGCGCCGTGTCGCTGCTGAACCTGGAGGCGACCGCGGCGGACCAGACATCCCAGTCGGCGTCCGGACCCGTGGGGTTCAGCAGAGTCTCGGGGCCGGGCCCCGCCCCGGAAGCCACCGGTGAGTCCCCGCCCGCGGAAGCCGTACCCGGCGGCGGGTTCGGCCCCCCACCCCCCATGCTGGCCGCGCCGCCCCCTCCCCTCCCCGAGCGGGAGGACGCATACGCACCCCCGCGGGGAACCACCGCACCGGCCGCCGGCCCCGGCCGGTTCTCCGTCACCATGGCCGGCGGCGCGGCGCCCGGCACCGGGCGCCGGGGCCGCCGCCTGAGCTGCACCGTGGTCCTCGCGGTCGCGGGCGCGCTGGCGGTGGTGACCACCGGTTCGCTGCTGGGGCTGTTGCCGTTCCGGGCCGACCGCGGCGACAGCGCCGGCGGGACATCGACACCGGCCGCCACCGCGGGCAGCGGCCACCGCTCCACCGGGCCGACCGCCACCGCCTCCCCCGTCCCCGCCCGCTACCTCGGCACCTGGGAAGGCCAGGGCACCGCCCTCGAGGGCACCCTGCCCCTCGGCGACTTCCGGCTGACCGTCCACCAGGCCGCCGTGGGCCAGAAGCTGGGCACCCTCCGCCAGACGGACCAGCTCGGCGGCGTCTGCGACGACGTACTCACCCTGAAGCAGGTGACGAGCACCCAGCTGGTCGCCGTCTCCCGGGGCGCCAAAAGCAACCACGCCGGCTGCAACCCCGCCCCGCACACGGTCCGCCTCACCTCGGTCGGCGACGACCTCAAGTACACGGCCGACAGCTCGGCGGAGGGCAACCCGGTGGCGCGGCTGTCGAGGGTCGAGTAGCGGAAGTGAACGGCGTCGGAGGCTAGGGCGTGTTTCGAAAGTAGCGCCGTCCGCCCGGAGGGCGGGCCCCGCGGCGTCCGGTGCGGTGCATCGCAAGGCGGAGGGTCGTCCGCGTAC
>NZ_JBIAXG010000036.1:0-94085 GCF_042896465.1 Streptomyces sp. NPDC001292 | reverse complement strand
CAGCGGGTTGGCCGCGGCCCGGTCGTGGAACTCCTCGAACTCCGGGTGACGGAACTCCGCGTTGTCGTCCAGCGACACCTTCCCGTCGAGGGCGATGACGTCGCCGGAGGCGACCTTCGCGAGCGGGTTGACCTCGACCAGGAGGGCGTCCTCCTTGACGAAGACCTCCCACAGGCTGACCAGGACGTCGGCGACCTTGTCGGCGACCTCGGCCGGGAACTTGGCCGCGGCGACGATCTCCTCGGCCTTCGCCCGGTCCACGCCGTCGATGGCGTCGATCGCGATCTTGGCAACGGCCTCGGGGCGGGTGGCCGCGACCTCTTCGATCTCCATGCCGCCCTCGACCGAGGCGATGGAGAGGAAGGTGCGGTTGGCGCGGTCGAGGAGGAAGGAGACGTAGTACTCCTCGAGGATCTCCGGAGCGGTCTCGGCGAGCATGACCTTGTGGACCGTGTGGCCCTTGATGTCCATGCCGAGGATGTCCGTCGCGCGGGCGACGGCCTCGTCCGGGGTGGCGGCCAGCTTGACACCACCGGCCTTGCCGCGCCCACCGACCTTCACCTGGGCCTTGACGACCGACTTGCCGCCCAGCCGCTCGGTGATCTCGCGCGCCGCCTCAGGCGTGTCGATGACTTCACCGGCCAGCACCGGTACACCGTGCTTGGCGAAGAGGTCCCTCGCCTGGTACTCGAACAGGTCCACGCGCTTCCGTCCCTATCAGTGATCTCGCGGTTCGTTGGATGCGTGGGCGTGCCGCGAAGGGCAACGTGACGTCCGCTCTGGGTCACAGGGAAGGCGCACACGGTGTCCGAGCGCGCGGCATGTCCGTCTCGCAGGTTATCCCCGCTTACGGGAGTGCCCTAAATCGAGGGTCACACCTGAGCGGTGATACCTGTCACATGATGCCGCACTCTCTGGCACGGCGTGCCGCTGAAGCGGGGGCCTCACCGGGCTGGGGTCGGCCGGGTGAGGCCCCCTCGTACAGCCCCGAAGGGGCTCAGGGCGGTGATCCCCACCCCAATGGGGACCAGCTGCCCTTTCCGCGGGTCCCGGGCGGCACGGCCGGACGGACCGACGGCTTTCAGCCGTCCGGGTCCACCGGGCCCGCGGAGTCGGGTGGGCTCTCCGTCGCGACGGAGCGGTGGACCTCTGGACAACCGGCTCAGCGACCGGCTTCACAACACGCTCGACAACCGGCTGGACTACCGGCCGCACGACGCGCTCGGCGGCGGGCTCGACAACCGGCGTCATGACGGGCTCGACCACCGGCTCGGTGACGGACGCGACGACCGGCTCGGCAGCTGACTTCACGACGGGCGCGGTAACCGGCTGGGCGACCGGCTCAACCACGGACTCGACGGCCGGCCGCACAATGCGCTCGACGACCGGCTCGGCAATCAGCTGGACGTCCGGCTCAGCGACGGGCTCGCTGATCGGTTCGACGACGGGCTTCGCGATCCGGTCGGTCACGGCCGCGAGTCCGCCTGGCGAGGGAGAGGACGAGGACGCGGGCTCCGGCGCCGAAACGGTCACCGTCTCGGCCCAGGGTGCCGTCGGACCGCCCTCCGCCCCCCACGCCTGCTGACCGCACAGAAACCCGAGGGCGTACAACACCCCCACCAGCAGCCCCAGTTGCAGCACACACCGCCCGGCCGCCGTACGCGTCGCGCGTAGAGCGGCACCGGGCAGGGCTGCTGGCCATGTCAAGAGAGGGCGGTTCCTCCCCTACGGCGACAAGGGTGTTGGGGCGTCGATCCTCGCACGGGGTTCCCGAGGGTGCGCAAGCCCTCTCCCGCCGGTGGGCGGCCGATGTCACGCGGCGTCCGGTATCGGAAGCGGCCGCTTCTCGATCGCCGCCGCCATCACCTCCGGGAACAGATCCGGCGTGCAGGCGAACGCCGGTGCCCCGAGCGCCGCGAGAGCCGCCGCGTGCTCGCGGTCGTAGGCGGGCGCGCCCTCGTCGGAGAGCGCGAGCAGCGCCACGAACTGCACTCCGGACGCCTTCATGGCGGCGACCCGCTTGAGCATCTCGTCGCGTATGCCTCCCTCGTACAGGTCGCTGATCAGCACGACCACCGTCTGTGCGGGCCGGGTGATCCGCGACTGGCAGTACGCCAGCGCCCTGTTGATGTCCGTGCCGCCGCCGAGCTGGGTGCCGAAGAGCACGTCCACCGGGTCGTCGAGCTGGTCGGTGAGGTCGACGACCGCCGTGTCGAAGACGACCAGCCGCGTGCTGATGGACCGCATGGACGCCAGCACCGCCCCGAACACGGAGGCGTACACGACGGACGCCGCCATCGACCCCGACTGGTCGACGCAGAGGACGACCTCCTTCTTCACGGACTGTGACTCCCGGCCGTAGCCGATCAGCCGCTCGGGCACGACCGTCCGGTACTCCGGCAGGTAGTTCTTGAGGTTGGCCGCGATCGTGCGGTTCCAGTCGATGTCGTGGTGGCGCGGCCGGCTGATGCGCGCGCTGCGGTCGAGGGCGCCGGTGAGCGTGGCCCGGGTGCGGGTGGCCAGCCGCTTCTCCAGGTCCTCGACGACCTTGCGCACCACGGCCCGGGCCGTCTCCTTCGTCGTCTCCGGCATCGCCCTGTTGAGCGAGAGAAGGGTGCCGACGAGGTGGACGTCCGCCTCCACCGCCTCCAGCATCTCCGGCTCCAGCAGCAGCGTCGCCAGTCCGAGCCGGTCGATGGCGTCCCGCTGCATGACCTGCACCACGGAGGAGGGGAAGTACGTCCGTATGTCCCCGAGCCACCGCGCCACCGAGGGCGCCGAGCCTCCCAGTCCCGCCGAGCGGTCCCGTCCCGTCCGTCCCGTCTGCGGCTTGTCCCCTCTTCCGTAGAGGGCGGCGAGCGCCGCGTCCATCGCCGCGTCCCGTCCCGACAGCGCGCATCCGGTGCCGTCGGCCGGGCCGCCGCCCAGCACGAGCCGCCAGCGCCGTAGCCGCTCCACGACCGGGTCCGTCACGTCGTGCCCCTCTCCCACGGTCATCCCGCCACCCCCGCAAGCTCGTCGTCCGGCTTCTCCCCGCCGGGAACGTGGCCGTCCGGCCCCAACAGCAGCCGCAGCACGGGCAGTACGGCGTCCGCGCGTTCCTGGTCGAGTTCCTCGGCGAACCCGGGCACACCGCCCGTCAAGCCCCCGGCCCCGCCACCGCCCTGCCCCGGACCGCGCCGGACCAGCTCGCCGAGTGTTCTGCGCACCCCCGGCTCGTACGCCGAGAACGTGCGCCGCAGCAGCGGCAGTACGTCCGTGAACGCCTGCGCCGGCACGCCGGTCAGCCAGGCGTCGACCAGCCCGAGCAGCCGCTCGTCGTGCACGAGCAGCATCCCGCCTCCACCGCCGACGAACCCCTCGATCCACGCGGCCGCGTCGGCCGGCGGGGTGCCCGGCGACAGCGCGAGGCCCATGAGCCGCGCCGCCTGCTCCTGCTCGACCTCCCCGTCGTCCAGCAGCAGCCGCACCGCGCGTCCCCGCAGCACCCCAGGGATCGTGTCCCGTCCGGAAAGGGTCCGGAGCACGGCGTGCCAGCGGGCGCGCAGGTCTCCGTGTCCGGCCTTGGGAGTGTCGCCGAGCAGGGCGACCGCGCCGTGCACCGCGTCCACATGGCGCCGCATCTCCTCGGCCGCGTCCGCGTCCAGTGCGACGCAGGCCGGAGGCAGGCCGACGAAGATCCGCTCGGCCAGACCGGCCGCCACCCCGGCCAGCGCCTCGGTGTCCGTGCGGCGCACGTCCCCGTAGCGCAGGGAGCGGACCAGGGCCGGCAGCGCCTGGGCGAGGTGCCCGACGTCCGCGTCGAGCGCAGCCCGGTCGGCGAGCACGCGCATGACCACGGGCAGCGCGTCGGGCAGTTCGGCGAGCAGGCAGTGCTCCGCGAGCGCGGTGACCTGGTCGAGGGCCTGCGCGGCCACGGCGTCCGCCTCCGCCCTCGCGGTCGCGGCGGCCGGTACGGTCGTCCCCCACACCCCGGCCTCGGCGACGCGCACCGACAACTCGGGCTCCCAGCGCAGCCGCCAGGTCTCCCGGAACGTACCGGTGCTGCCCCGCGAGGCGGCGGGCGCGCCCCAGTCCACGCCCAGCAGCCGCAGCCGGTGGAGCAGCCTGCTGCGCCCGGCATCGGTCTCCTTGCGCAGGTCGAGCTCCAGCTCCCGCTCCAGCGCCTCCGGTTTGAGCCGCAACCGCCGTTGCAGCCGGGCCAGGTCGCGCTGCAACGGCACCGCGGGCGCCGCCTCCGGCACCGCGCCCAGCACGTCCCCGACCACCATCCGGTCGTGCACCAGCGCGAGCGGCACGTCGGAGCCGTCGCACATCACCGCGCGCACCGCGTCCGTCGTCTCGCTCAGGCCCGGCAGCGGGCGGCCGCGCATCGCGGCGAGCGTCCCCGCCAGTCGCACCGCCTCGATGACGTGCGCGGAGGAGACGATCCGGTCCTCCTCCCGCAGCAGTCCCGCCACCTTGGTCAGCCACCGCTCGACGGGCCGGTCCGGCACAGCGAACAGGTGGGCGTACCAGCCGGGCGAGTCGATGCCCGCGCCATAGCCCGAGGCCCGGGACAGCCGGCGGTGGGTCCACGGCACCCAGGTCATGTCCGCCTTGACCTTGGGCAGTCCCTTCAGCAGGGCCCGGTCGGCGGCGACGGTCGCCTTCCGCCGCAGGGCAGGCACGTGCCAGGCCCCGCACACCACGGCGACGCCGTCCCCGAACTCACGCTGTGCGGCACGCATTTGGAGGCGCATGTACGCCTCGCGCACAAGATCCCGGTGGTCCTCCGCGCTGCCGTACGCCTCCCGCAGCGCGCCCATGGCCTCCTCCAGCACCAGGAACGGGGCGAACGCGTCACCCTCGCCCGCGCCCCTGTGCTCGACCACGTCCTCCCACCAGCGCTCGGGGTCGTCGTATCCGGCGGCCTCGGCGAGCGCGGCGAGCGGGTCGACGCGCACCTCGGCCCCGGCCGGGGACGCCTCCGTCGGGGGTTCCGCGGTCCCCTCCACCGCGGAGCCCTCCGCGTCGGCGCCGCCGTCCGCGGGCGTGGCGTCGTCCCTTCCCCACGCGAGCGTGTGCGTGGCCGGCAGGTCGATGAAGCGGGCCGGGACGTCATGTTCCAGGGCCCAGCCGATGGCGACCCACTCGGGCGAGAAGCCGGCCAGCGGCCAGAACGCCGAGCGGCCGGGCTCGTCCACGGCGTGCGCGAGGAGCGCGACGGGCGGTCGCATGTCCAGGTCGGCGGCGAGCGGGATCAGCGCGTCAGCCTCCGGCGGACCCTCGATCAGCACCACCCGCGGTCGCGCCGCCTCCAGCGCGGCCCGCACCGCGCGGGCGGATCCGGGCCCGTGGTGCCGGACCCCGAGCAGCAGCGGCCCCGCGCCGGACCGCCGACTCCCGGCTCCCTCAACTCCCTTCACGCCGTCCCCCTCCTCGTCCCCGCCCAGCGGTCCAGCTGGGCTCGTCGTCGGCGCGGGCCCGCGCGGTGGCGGCCGGCAGGCGTCCACCGTCGGTCGGCCGTCCGGTGCCGCTCACGCGCTCACCTCCCGGCAGGCCCGGTAGAAGTCCTTCCAGCCGTCGCGCTCGCGGACGACGGTCTCCAGGTACTCCTGCCAGACGACCCGGTCGGCCGCCGGGTCGCGGACGACGGCGCCGAGGATGCCGGCGGCCACGTCACCGGCCCGCAGCACGCCGTCGCCGAAGTGGGCCGCCAGCGCGAGGCCGCCGGTGACCACCGAGATCGCCTCGGCGGTGGACAGGGTGCCGCTGGGCGACTTCAGCTTCGTACGGCCGTCGGAGGTGACGCCGTCGCGCAGTTCACGGAAGACGGTCACGACACGGCGGATCTCGTCGGCCCCGTCCGGGACGCCCGGCAGGTCGAGGGAGCGGCCGATCTGGTCGACGCGGCGCGCGACGATGTCGACCTCGGCCTCGGGGCTCTCCGGCAGCGGCAGCACCACCGTGTTGAACCTGCGGCGCAGGGCGCTGGACAGGTCGTTGACCCCGCGGTCGCGGTCGTTGGCGGTGGCGATCAGGTTGAAGCCGCGAACCGCCTGCACCTCCTCGCCCAGTTCCGGTATCGGCAGGGTCTTCTCGGACAGGATCGTGATCAGCGTGTCCTGCACGTCGGCCGGAATGCGGGTCAGCTCCTCGACCCGCGCGGTCATGCCCTGCGCCATGGCCCGCATGACAGGGCTCGGCACGAGGGCGTCGCGGCTCGGGCCGTGCGCCAGCAGCTGCGCGTAGTTCCAGCCGTAGCGGATCGCCTCCTCCGGGGTGCCGGCCGTGCCCTGCACCAGCAGCGTCGAGTCGCCGCTGACCGCGGCGGCCAGGTGCTCGGACACCCATGTCTTCGCCGTGCCCGGCACGCCGAGCAGGAGCAGGGCGCGGTCGGTGGCGAGGGTGGTGACCGCGACCTCTACGATGCGGCGGGGGCCCACGTACTTCGGTGTGATCACCGTGCCGTCCGGGAGCGTGCCGCCGAGGAGGTAGGTCGCGACGGCCCACGGCGACAGCTTCCAGCGGGCCGGGCGCGGACGGTCGTCGTGTGCGGCCAGCGCCGCCAGTTCGGCCGCGAAGGCCTGCTCGGCGTGCGGGCGCAGCGCCTGCGCTTCCGCCGTGTTCGCGGGCGCGGAGTGGTTCTGGCTCGGTTCGACGGGTGTCGCTTCGACGGACACAGACATGGCTGAGGCCCCCTCCAGCTCGGCCGGTTCGGATCTGCCACCAACCGTGCACCACGGCACTGACAATGCGTTCTGACCTGCGCGAACACGCTCGGTCGGTCGATTGTCAGTGGCAGGATCTACCTTCGATGGCATGACTCAGCAGGGGGTGCGCTGGAGCGCGGACCAGGTGCTGGCACTGGCGCCTGACGCCGCGTCGCGCAAAGCGGGAAGCAAACTCGGCGCGGCCGGGCCGTGGTCCGAGGCGGGGTTTTCCGACGAGGGGGCGGTGTGGGGACTGTGCAAGGGCAGTGGCAGCAGGCCGTATCACACGGTCGTCGACGTCGCGGGGGGCGCCGGGCCGGCGTACAAGTGCAGTTGCCCGAGCCGCAAGTTCCCGTGCAAGCACGCGCTCGGCCTGCTGCTGTTGTGGTCGGGCGACGACGGTGCGGTGCCGTCCGGGCAGGCGCCCGGCTGGGCCGAGCAGTGGCTGGCGGCCCGCAGGGAGCGGACGGCGCGGAAGCGGTCGGAGGAGGCCGCGGGCTCGGCCTCCGGTGCCGCTGATCCGCAGGCGGCGCTGCGCAGGGCGGAGCACCGGGCCGAGCGGATCACCGCGGGGGTGACGGAGCTGGAGCAGCGCCTGGCCGACCTGCTGCGCGGCGGTCTGGCCGCGGCCGAACAGGCGGGGTACGGGCTGTGGGAGGAGACGGCGGCCCGCATGGTCGACGCGCAGGCTCCCGGGCTGGCGGGACGGGTGCGGGAGTTGGGGGCCGTGCCGTCGTCGGGGGCGGGCTGGCCGGTGCGGCTGCTGGAGGAGTGCGCGCTGCTGCACCTGCTGGGCCGGGGCTGGCTGGGCCGTGAGCGGCTGCCGGCAGGAGTGTCGGCGACGGTCCGTTCCCGTGTGGGCCTGCCCGTCTCCGCGGACGGGCCGCCGGTGCGGGACCGCTGGCTCGTCCTCGCCCAGTACGACACCGCGGACGCGAAGCTGACCACGCGCAGGATCTGGCTGCACGGCGCCGACTCCGGCCGTACGGCTCTGCTGCTCTCCTACGGCGCGGCGGGTCGCGCCCCGGAGCTCGCGCTGCCGGTGGGCCTGGTCCTGGATGCGGAAGTGTCCTCCTATCCGGGCGCGGGACAGCTGCGCGCGGCCCTGGGCGAGCGGTTCGCGCCCCCGGCGCCCATCCGGATCCGCCCGCCCGGTGTGACGACGGCGCAGGCGGTCGCCCGCTACGGCGCGGCACTGCGGGAGGACCCCTGGCTGGAGTCGGTTCCGGTGACGCTGCGGGAGGTCGTACCCGTCCCGGACGGCGACTCCTGGCAGCTGGCCGACGCCGCCTCCGACTCCGCGCTGCCGGTCACCAGCGCGGCCCGTACGCGTCCCGGCCTGTGGCGGCTGGTCGCCCTGTCGGGGGGTGCGCCGGTCACGGTCTTCGGCGAGTGCGGCCACCGGGGGTTCACCCCGTTGACCGCCTGGCCGCGGAACGAGGGAGAAATGGTGACTCTGTGCTGATATTGAATCAACCATCAGTGACATCGCCCCTGGCAGCGGGCTTGGAATGTCCGGCAAAGGAGTGACGTCACCGCGATACGCGGGCCTCCGTCGGCACAGCGGGAACCTCTCACCCAAAAGGCGCAAAATGTAAGAGACTATCCCATCTGAATATGTTTCCTCCTCCGCACCACGAATTTGTTCCACCCCCCGGGAAACCCGACCCTTCAACCACTCCCGGGCAGCCGGCTACGGAAAGGAAGCTCATGATCAGGACCTCCACCCCGCCGGAGGCGCCCGCCACGGGCGCCTGGGAGGAGTTGGTCACCACCGCCCTGCTCGGCACGAACCGGCGTACGCCCCCGGCCGACGCGCCTGGACGGACCGCGCCGGTGGCGCTCCTCGACGCGGCGGCCGTGCAGACCGTCCGGCGGCGCGCGGGACTGCGCCCCGCGCCTGCGGCCCGGCGCCCGGAGCCCGCACCGGAGGATCCGCGTCCGCCGCTGCCCGCGGCCGCGGCCCGCAGGCTCTCCATGCTGCTGGCCGACCGGCCCGGTACGGGGGGCGGCCGCAGGGGCACGGCACCGGACCTGATGGAACTTTTGCCCCAGTGGCTCGCGGCGGCGAACGCCCACGGGTACGCCCCGCCCCCGGAGGCGCTGCCCGCTCTGCTGGACGCCGCGCGGGGCCGTACGGACCTGCGTCCGGCCGCACTGGCCTTCGGCGGCCCGCGCGCACTATGGCTGGCGGGGCTGAACCCGGACTGGCGGTTCGCCCTGCGCGCGGCCCCGGGCACCGGCGCCACGCCGACCGGCTCCGAGGACACCGACCGCGTCCGGAAGCTCTGGGAGGAGGGCCTGTTCGCGGAGCGGGTCGCGCTGCTGGCATCCATACGCGCGCGCACGCCCGCGGCCGCGCGCGAACTGCTCGCCGGCTCCTGGACCACCGAGCGGGCCGAGGACCGGCTGATGTTCCTCGACTCCCTGCGAACGGGTCTCGGCCCGGGCGACGAGGCGTTCCTGGAGCAGGCCCTGTCCGACCGCAGCCGCAATGTACGGGCCACAGCCGCGGAGTTGCTCTCGGCGCTGCCCGAATCGGCGCTCGCCGCGCGGATGGCGGCCCGGGCCGGCTCCTGCGTGGCCGTCGACCACACGCGCGGGACACCGACGCTCGTCGTCGAGGCGCCGCACGAGTGCGACTCGGCCATGGAGCGCGACGGGATCATCCCCAAGGCTCCGGCCACGCGGGGCGAACGATCATGGTGGCTGGGCCAGTTGGTGGAGGCGGCACCCCTCGGGACCTGGCCCGGACGGCTGGGCGGGCGCACGCCGCGGGAGATCGTGGCCCTGCCGGTCGCGGACGGATGGCAGGGCGAACTGCATGCCGCCTGGTGCCGGGCGGCGGTGCGGCAGCGGGACGCACAGTGGGCGCGGGCGCTGCTCGGGCCGCCCGCGGCCCCCGACGCCGGCGGCCCCGGCGCGGTGTCCCTGGCCGAGCGCGCCAAGCTGCTCGGCACCCTGGACTCCGTCGAGCGGGCCGACTGGGTGGCCGGATTCATCGCGGCACACGGGCTGCCCGAGGCGTTTCAACTGCTCGGAGTGTGCGCGGTGCCGTGGGCGGCACCGCTCGGGCGGGCGGTGGTCGACGCGCTCAACATCGCGCGGGACGCAGGGAGTTACCCATGGAGTTTCAGTGGAGTAATGGGACTTGCCGAGCGGTGCCTGGATCCCGCGGAGGCGAGCCGTCTGGACGGACTGCTGGCGGTTCCGGACGAGGCGGCGGACGCGTCGCCGGGAGCCGGAGGGTACTGGGCGGAGGCTTTCCAGCGGCTGGTGACGACCTTGCGGCTGCGCTCCGCCATGGCCGAGGAGTTGGACCCGGCGCGGACCGGCTGAGTCCCGCCCCGGGTGAAGGCGGGTCTCGCTGGGGGCCGCGCCCCCAGGAAGGGCCGCTCGCATCCGGCCGGCGCCGGGAGATCCTGCGGGAACCGCCGGCGCCCCTACGCCTCGGCGGGCTGGCGGACGTTCGCCCTGACCCAGTCGACGATCGACTGGGTGGTCGCGCCGGGGGTGAAGATCTCCGCGACGCCCTTCTCCTTGAGGAGCGGGATGTCCGCCTCCGGGATGATGCCGCCGCCGAAGACGACGATGTCCTCCGCGTCGCGCTCCCTGAGCAGTTCGATCACCGCGGCGAACAGCGTGTTGTGCGCGCCCGAGAGGATGGACAGGCCGATCGCGTCGGCGTCCTCCTGGATCGCCGTGTCCACGATCTGCTCCGGGGTCTGATGGAGCCCGGTGTAGATGACCTCCATACCGGCGTCGCGCAGGGCCCGCGCGATCACCTTGGCGCCCCGATCGTGGCCGTCGAGCCCCGGCTTGGCCACCACCACGCGGATCGGACCGGCTGCCACACCCATCACTGCCTCCATGAAGCGACTACATCCATCCGTACCGACAAGTACCGCACATGTGGCACGGACACCCCGCACCACACCGTCCGGGGAAGTGAACGAACGTTATCGCCAGCATCCCGCAACCGGCAGTTTCACGGTGCAGAGGGAGGGGGAAATCACATGGTGGAACACTCCCCCGAGTTCTCCGGGCAGGGGGGACCCGCAGGCCGCGAGCCGTTCCCCGTCCTCGCGGCCCAAGCGCCGCACTCCTCCGCCGCGGCGCGCGGACCACTGCGGGAGCACGCACGACGGGAGCCGCAACGAGGTCGTCGTACCACCGCGCCACAGGCCGCGCGCCGCGGTGGTGTGCCGTATCGGCGAGGGCACGGAGGGCACCCGGGGCCGGTGGGGCTCGGCAGTGCGAAGCCTGCCCGGCCGACCGCCCTCGCCGCGACTGCCCACGAGGGCACACGGGGGACAGGGCCGTCCTCCCGCGTGCCGACAGGAGGTCGGCCATGAAGGTCACCAGGGTCGCGGAACCCATCCTCCCGCTCTGCCGGTGCCTGCTGCCGTGCAGACTGGCGGGGCTCTCACTGGCTCTGCTGAAGGCGACCGCTCTGGAACTCGCGATCCTCGCGGGACATCTCCTGCTCTATCCCTCGGGCATCGTCCAGGAGCGCCGCGGCGCCTCCGGCGCGCTCCCGGAGCCCGACGGCACCGCCCAGCTGCCGACCGAGGCCAAGCCACCGGTCGTGCTGCTGCACGGGTTCATAGACAACCGCTCGGTGTTCGTCCTGCTGCGCCGCAGCCTCGCCCAGCACGGCAGGCAGCGGGTGGAGTCCCTGAACTACTCACCGCTGACCTGCGACATCCGCACCGCGGCCGAACTGCTCGGCCGGCACATAGAGGAGATCTGCGAGCGCACCGGCAGCAGGCAGATCGACGTCGTCGGGCACAGCCTCGGCGGACTGATCGCCCGCTACTACGTGCAGCGGCTCGGCGGCGACCTGCGGGTCCGCACCCTCGTCACCCTCGGCACCCCGCACTCCGGCACCCGGGTCGCGCCGCTGGCCAACGCCCATCCGATCGTGCGGCAGATGCGCCCCGGTTCCGAACTGATCGAGGAGCTGTCGCGCCCCGCGCCGGGCTGCAGTACGCACTTCGTCAGCTTCTGGAGCGACCTCGACCACCTGATGGACCCGCTGGAGTCGGCCTGCATCGAGCACCCCGACCTGAAGGTGGAGAACATCCAGGTGAGCGGAATCGGACATCTCGCCCTGCCGCTGCACCCCGCCGTGGCCACCGGGATACGGCAGGTCCTCGACACGGCGCGGCCCGGAGACCCGACCGCCGAACGCGTCGGCGGAGTGACCGTCGCCTGACGATCGGCCCCTGGTCATCGAACGCAGCTCGAACACAAAGTTAAAGCCGTCTCCACAGACCGGCGAAACACGGCTGAATGCCCGTTTCCCGCCTCGGGGAAACCTGCGGAAGATTGTCGCGCCCTCGTACCGCCGGGTACAGTCGCCGCACTGCTCTGCCAGCCCCTGTTGTCGAGGCGAAAGAGAAGTTGGTGAACGACCGTCACCCGTCGGGGAGCGTGGCCGCCCCGGCTCCGGCCTCCGATGCCGCCTCGACGCCCTACGCGTCGTACGACGGACAGGAAGCCGCATACGGCGACTTCACCACCTACAGCGACTACGGCGCCACCGGTTTCCACACCGGAACGTACGCCACCGCGAGCTACACCGCCGACCCGCTCTACGACGGCCTCACGGCCGGCGGAACGCACACCACGGGTTCGTACGACACCGCCGGCTGGTCCACGAACGGCCACCAGAGCCTGAACTACGACCCGTACGCGACCCAGCACCACACCTCCTACGACACCGGCGCGTACGACACCACCGCCTGGGCCACGGGCTACCAGCAGCAACTGGCCTCCGTCCCACCGCAGTCCACGCCGGTCGACACCAGCGGCCAGTGGGACGCGTACACCTGGCTCCAGCCGGACCAGACGGCCACCGCCGACGCCACGCAGCAGTGGGACTGGGGCACGCAGGCCTTCGACACCGGCGCGTACGACGCCACGCAGTGGAACGGTGACGGCACCACCACGGTCGCCGAGAACTTCGACGCGCCCGAACCGCAACAGCCGCAGGGCGAGTCGGCTGGATCGGTGGAAGAGGAACCGGCCGCCACCGTCGAGCCGGACGCGGCCCCGCCGTTGCTCGACGACGAGGAAGAGGTGACCCCCGCCCCGGCTCCCGCCCCGCGAGCGGCCTCCCGCGCCGCGGGCCGCTCCCGGCGCCGCCCCCCGGCCAAGCGCTCCGCACTGCTCACGGTGGCCGTGCCCTCGGTCTGCGTGATGGGGGTCGCCGGGATCGCCGCCGCCTCGGTGGGCGGTCTGACCGAGGACGGCAAGGACAGCGCGACGGCCACGCCCGACGCGCGCCCCGTCAAGGCGTCCACCGCCAACAACAAGCTGGACACCCAGCTGCAGAGCCTGTCCGCGGGGGCGAACGACTTCGCCGACCGGGCCAGCCGGTACCAGGAGCGCATCGACCTCAAGGCACAGCAGGAGGCCGAGAAGAAGAAGGCGGCGGAGGAGGCGGCCCGCAAAGAGCGGCTGCGCCCCAAGTTCGCCGTCCCGGTCTTCCCGAGGGGTCTCAGCGCCTACTTCGGCCAGGCCGGCGTGAACTGGATGTCGGTGCACACCGGCATCGACTTCCCCGTGTCGTACGGGACGACGGTGCTGGCCGCGACCGACGGCACGGTCCGCACGCAGTGGAACAGCGCCTACGGCAACATGATGATCGTGACCGCGATGGACGGCACGGAGACGTGGTACTGCCACCTCTCCAGCTACCAGATCCCCTCCGGTACGACGGTGAAGGCCGGAGAGCCGATCGCCTACTCCGGGAACTCCGGCAACTCCACCGGCCCGCACCTGCACTTCGAGGTCAGGCCCGCGGGCGGGACCCCCATCGACCCGCTGTCGTGGCTGCGCAGCCACGGCCTCGACCCGACGTAGCCCCCGCTACAGCTTCTCCACCGGCGCGTACCGCAGCAGCAGCCGCTTGGGCTTGCCGTCGCCGAAGTCGATCGTCGCCTGGGCCTTGTCGCCGGTGCCCGCGACGGCGACCACCGTGCCCAGCCCGAACTGGTCGTGCGTGACCCTGTCTCCGACGGCGAGGGCCGCCACCGGCTTCTCCGTGGAGCGGCGGGTGGCGAAGCCCGAGGCGCCGGACGCCGACGAGCGGGAGCGGGACGAGGACAGGGAGGCCGCCACCGAGGAGGCCGGACCGGAGGGCGCGAAGGCCGAGCCGCCCGTCCGCTTCCAGTCCACGTGCGCCGGCGGGATCTCCTCCAGGAACCGGGAGGGCGGGTTGTACGACGGCTGGCCCCAGGCGCTGCGCATCGCCGAGCGGGTCAGGTACAGCCGCTCCCGCGCGCGTGTGATGCCGACGTAGGCCAGGCGCCGCTCCTCCTCCAGCTCCTTGGTCTGGCCGAGGGCCCGCATGTGCGGGAAGACGCCGTCCTCCATGCCGGTCAGGAAGACCACCGGGAACTCCAGGCCCTTGGCGGTGTGCAGGGTCATCAGCGTGATGACGCCGTCGCCGTCCTCCTCGTCCGGGATCTGGTCGGAGTCGGCGACCAGGGCGACCTGCTCCAGGAAGTCGGAGAGCGCGACCGGCTCCCCCTCCCCACGCTCCTGCTCGAACTCCAGGGCGACGGCGGCGAGTTCCTGGAGGTTCTCGATACGGGTCTCGTCCTGCGGGTCGGTCGAGGCCTGCAACTCGGCCAGGTAGCCGGTACGTTCCAGGACGGCCTCCAGGATCGTGGCCGGTCCGGCACCCGACTCGACGATCGTGCGGAGGTCCTCCATCAGCGTGTTGAACCGCTTGACCGCGTTGGTGGAGCGCGCGGCCATGCCGTACGCCTCGTCGACGCGGCGCAGCGCCTGCGGGAAGCTGATCCTCTCCCGCTGGGCGAGGGCGTCGATCATCGCCTCGGCGCGCTCGCCGATGCCCCGCTTGGGCACGTTGAGGATGCGGCGCAGCGGGACGGAGTCCTCGGGGTTGGCCAGGACCCGCAGGTAGGCCAGGACGTCCCGCACCTCCTTGCGCTCGTAGAAGCGGACGCCGCCGACGACCTTGTAGGGCAGGCCGACGCGGATGAAGACCTCTTCGAAGACACGGGACTGGGCGTTGGTGCGGTAGAAGACGGCGACGTCGCCGGCCTTGGCCTCGCCCGCGTCCGTGAGCCGGTCTATCTCGTCGGCTACGAACTGCGCCTCGTCGTGCTCGGTGTCCGCGACGTAGCCGGTGATGCGGGCGCCCGCGCCGGCGTTGGTCCACAGGTTCTTGGGACGGCGGGACTCGTTGCGCTCGATGACCGCGTTGGCGGCGGAGAGGATCGTCTGCGTGGAGCGGTAGTTCTGCTCCAGCAGGATCGTCGTCGCGTCCGGGTAGTCCTCCTCGAACTGGAGGATGTTGCGGATGGTCGCGCCGCGGAAGGCGTAGATCGACTGGTCGGCGTCACCGACCACGCACAGCTCGGCCGGTCGCAGGTCGTCCTCGGCGGGCGGTACGTCCTCGGGGTGCTCGGTGGTGCCGACCAGTTCCCGCACCAGGGCGTACTGCGCGTGGTTGGTGTCCTGGTACTCGTCGACCAGGACGTGCCGGAAGCGGCGGCGGTAGTGCTCGGCGACGTCGGGGAAGGCGCGCAGCAGGTTGACCGTCGTCATGATCAGGTCGTCGAAGTCGAGGGCGTTGGCCTCGCGCAGCCGCGACTGGTAGAGGGCGTAGGCCTGGGCGAGGGTCTTCTCGAAGCCGTCGGTGGCCTGGGCGGTGAAGTCCTCCTCGTCGATCAGCTCGTTCTTGAGATTGCTGATCTTGGCGCTGAACGACTTGGGCGGGTAGCGCTTGGGGTCGAGGTCCAGGTCGCGGCAGACCAGGGCCATCAGGCGCTTGGAGTCGGCGGCGTCGTAGATCGAGAAGGAGGACGTGAAGCCGAGCTTCTTGCTCTCCCGGCGCAGGATGCGCACGCACGCGCTGTGGAAGGTCATCACCCACATCGCGTTCGCGCGCGGTCCGACGAGCTGCTCGACGCGCTCCTTCATCTCGCCGGCGGCCTTGTTGGTGAAGGTGATCGCCAGGATCTGGCCGGGGTGGACGCCCCGCTCGGCCAGCAGGTACGCGATCCGGTGCGTGAGCACGCGGGTCTTGCCCGAGCCGGCGCCGGCCACGATGAGCAGCGGGGAACCGGAGTGCACGACGGCGGCGCGCTGGTTGTCGTTCAGCCCCTCCAGGAGCGCGGCCGGGTCGACGACCGGTCGGTGGGCGCCGTCGCGGTAGTAGGCGTCCCGGTCCGGGGGCACGTCGAACTTCCCGCCGAACAGATCGTCCGGAACCGGCTCCGGAGCGTGATCGTCCTCGGGTGGCGGCGGGGGCTCTTCCTCATGCCCGTGGGGGGCCTGGAGATCCGCCAGGAAGCTGTCGTCAAAGAGGCTGCTCATCGCTCTACGAGTCTAGGGCTCCCCACCGACAACCCGTGGCCGCCCCGGGAACATGGCCGGTTCGACGAGGTCAACGCCGAGGTCACGAAAACGTATCGGACACACCTCGCCTCAACCTTCACATGAGCCACACAAGTTGGTTAGCGTGCCGCCTGACCACCTGATCGTCACCCGGGGACGTCGCCGGACGACACGGTCCCCACGCAATCCACCCGACCCCGACGGCGCATCACGCCCGGCTGATCTGCTGTCAGCGCCACGGGCGACCCGGAGCCGCATCGACGCGGCGGTGACCTGCGCATTCCGGGCAGTTGATCGGCTACACCACCTGGCGGTCACCTGGCGGGACGGCCATCGGCGGCAGGCGTCACACTGCCCCGCGCCGCCCGCGACCAGGACCAGGCCGGTACGGCGGTGCCGCTCTCCGATGCCCGGCGCGGCGACCTCGTCTTCTTCGCCTTCTTCGGCGACGCGGACCACGTCGGTCTCTACGCCGGTGACGGCGTGATGATCCACGCGCCGAGGCCCGGCGGCTGCGTCCGCGAGGAGTCCGTGCACCACGACGGCGCATCGGCGGTGCACCGCGTGGTGTGGCCGGCCTGAGGGCGGCGCGTCCCGTCCGGTCGGCTTTCGGGGGCCGGTTTTCGTACGCGCCCGCGCGCGTGCCCCGCGCATGGGCGCGCGAAGCTCCTTAGCATCGGGCCATGCCCGGCACCTCATCCTTCCGCGCCTGGTTGGCGCAGCGCCCGCCGGCGGCCGGGGCCGCCGTGATGGCCACCGGCATCGTGTCGGTCGCCCTGCATCTGACGGGCTACGAGCTGCTGTCCCGCGTGATCCTCGCGGTGGCCTGCTTCGCCTGGCTGACGCTGGCGGCGGACTTCGCCCTACGGCTGCTGGGCGACCGGTCGCGGTGGATCAAGGAGGCGGGGACGCCGGGCGCCCTCACCGCCGTCGCGGCGACGACCGTGCTCGGGACCCGTTTCTCGGCGCTGGGGTGGCAGACTCTCGCGGAGGCGCTGCTCGCGCTGGCCTTCGTGCTGTGGCCGGGGCTGCTGGTGCCGGTGGTCCGCAACTGCCGTCGGCCCATGCCCGGGGCGGTGTTCCTGAGCTGCGTGGCGACCGAGGGCCTGGCCGTGCTCGCCGCCACCCTGGCCAGGGCACAGGGGGTGGCCTGGCCGGCGTACGCCGCGCTGGTGCTGTTCTGGATCGGACTCGTGCTGTACGTCTTCGCACTGTGCTGCTTCGACCTGCGGCAAGTGCTCGAGGGGCACGGGGACCACTGGATCGCGGGCGGGGCCCTGGCGATCTCGGCACTCGCCGGCGCGCGGCTGTTCGCCGTCGGCGGCGGAGGCATGTACCTGTGGAACGACGACGACAGCAGTGTGCTGCGTACGGTGACCCTGGCGCTCCTCGTGCTCGACCTGTGCTGGTACGCCGTCCTGGTCGTCGCCGAACTGGTACGGCCCCGGCTGCGCTACGACGTGCGCCGCTGGTCGACCGTGTTCCCGCTGGGCATGACGGCGGCGGCGAGCGTGTCCGTCGCGGCCGTCGCGGACGTCCCGTCGCGGGGGCTCGGGGAGGTGCTGCTGTGGGTCGCGGTGGCGGCGTGGCTGGCCGTCGCCGCGGGCGCGGTCCTGGACGCCCGCGCGGAACTCAGGGCGCTGCGCTGACCGTCACGTCCACAGCACGGCGATGAAGATGTTCGCCGTGGTCAGCAGGCCCACCAGGCCGAACAGGCTCTTGTCCGCCTTCTCGTCGTCCCGCTTGACGTAGACCAGGCCCAGGATCACGATCAGCAGCGCCAGCTTCACGCCGATCTTGATGTTGTCGACGTGGTGGCCCTGGGCCTGGTTGAGGCCGACCAGGACCGCGCCGGTGACCAGCATGGTCAACGCGCCGTGCAGCATCGCCGGCACGAACCGGGCCGTGCCCCGACCCATCGCCTTCATCTGGGTGAGGAAGCCGCCGAGCAGCGCGGCGATACCGACGATGTGCAGGCCGACGAAGAGATGGATGAGTACGTCCATGAGTCCGGAGCCTAACCAGCGGCCAATCCGCTTCCGCCACCGGCCCGTCCCAGAGGCTGCCCGCCGACACGCGCACGCCGACCCAGGGCGCGGGCAGCACACAGGACGCAGGACGCCGGACCAGGTGGACGCAAACGGACGCGTGTCGGTCGTCGCATATATGCGACCCATAGCACCTCGCCCTGCCCAGATGCCTCGAAAATCCCCGCATCGGTCATCACAGCGCGTGAAGGCAGCCTCCCCGGAACGGAATCGCGGTCACATGCGGTCACCCGGCGATCCCCTGGCGCCACTTCCGTACATGCCCTCACCGGGCGCTCACCGAGCGGCTTAGCTCCTCCCCCAGGTGACCGGCTTCACCGCCGCCCGTGCCTGGGGCGGCAGCCGGACACCACTCCACCGCCGAGAAGTCCGGCGGCGGGCTGCTCCCCTGTGCGGGCCACCGCCGGACCAGGACCCGTCTCCGCGACCGGCAGAAGGGACGTGACGCTCCACGTGGCAGCGCACCGCAAGCTCCGACAGCGCTCGCGCGGCGGGAGCACCGTCCGTACGGCCGCCACGATCGCCCTCGCGGGCGCCGCGACGGCGACCGGCTTAGACGGCACCGGGCACGCCGCGCCGCGGCCGGCGCCGGAGCAGATCAAGGCCACGGTGGACAGGCTCTACCAGGAGGCGGAGACCGCCACCGAGAAGTACGACGGTGCCAAGGAGAAGGCGGACACGGCCGAGAAACGGCTGAAGGCACTGGGCGACGAGGCCGCCCGCAGGCAGGAGAAGCTGAACTCCGCCCGCGACGCGCTGGGCTCGATCGCCGCGGCGCAGTACCGGGACGGCGGGATCGACCCCGTGGTACGGCTGATGCTGTCCGACGACCCCCGGCGGTACCTGGACGGGGCCGAGTTCGCCGAGCGGGCGGGCGGCCGGCAGACGGCCGCCGTGTCCGACGTGCGCCGGCAACTCCGGGAGATCGGCCGGCTGCGTGGGGTCGCACGCATCGAGCTGGCCTCGTTCCGATCACGGCAGGCGGAACTGCGCCGGCAGAAGAAGACGGTCACCGCCAAACTCGACGAGGCCCGGAGGCTGCTGGCCGGACTGTCCCCGCAGCAGCGCGCGGCGATCGGCACGGGCGGGGACACCGGGCACGCGACCCGCCACGGCACCGGCGCCCGGGACCCACTCGGTGACCCGGCCTCGGTCACCGCACCCGGTTCCCGGGCTGCGGCGGCCGTCGCCTACGCCTACCGGAAGCTCGGCAGCCCCTATGTGTGGGGTGCGACCGGGCCCAACGCCTTCGACTGCTCGGGCCTGATCCAGGCTGCCTACCGCTCCGCCGGGGTCTCGCTGCCCCGCACCAGCTACGCCCAGATCAACGCGGGCCGCCGTGTTCCACGCTCCGCACTGCGCCCCGGCGACCTGGTGTTCTTCTACTCCGGCATCAGCCACGTCGGCCTCTACGTCGGCAACGGCCAGATGATCCACGCCCCGAACCCCTCGGCCCCGGTTCGCCTGGCCCCGATCGATCAGATGCCCTTCGCGGGGGCGACACGGGTGGCGTGAGGGGCAACCGGGCCGGGATGCGCACTCGCGGTCGGCGCCGTCCGCGCGGTGACGTGCCGTCGCTGAAAGCTGATCGCGGAGACGTGCCCACCGGGAGGTCACACCAGCCGGCGTGCCGTCGCCCAGCGGGTCAGCTCGTGCCGATTGGAGAGCTGGAGCTTCCTCAGCACCGCCGAGACGTGGGACTCCACCGTCTTGACGGAGATGAAGAGCTGCTTGGCGATCTCCTTGTACGCGTAGCCACGGGCGATGAGGCGCAGCACCTCACGCTCGCGCTGGGTGAGACGGTCGAGGTCCTCGTCGACCGGCGGGGCGTCCGTGGAGGCGAAGGCGTCGAGGACGAAGCCGGCCAGGCGCGGGGAGAAGACGGCGTCGCCCTCCTGGACCCGGAAGATCGAGTCGACGAGGTCGGTGCCCGTGATCGTCTTCGTCACATAGCCGCGCGCTCCGCCGCGGATCACACCGATCACGTCCTCCGCCGCGTCCGACACGGACAGCGCGAGGAAGCGGACGGGCCGCTCGGTGTCCGCGGTCAGCGCGGCGCAGCGCCGCAGCACCTCCACTCCGCCGCCGCCGGGCAGGTGGACGTCGAGCAGGACCACCTCGGGCCGGGTCGCGGTGATGACCGTGACCGCCTGGTCGACGTCCGCGGCCTCGCCGACGACCTCCACGCCCGTCTGCTCGGTCCGGCCGATCTCGGCCTGGACCCCGGTGCGGAACATGCGGTGGTCGTCGACGAGGACCACGCGCACGTGCCGCCCGCCCGCCGCCGTCGTCTCCGCTCCCGCCGTACCGTTCGCCTCGGTCGGGTCGCTCATCACGTGTTCTCCGCCCTCTCCATCTCCAGCTCGACCTCCGTGCCGCCGTCCGGCACGGCCCGCAGCCGGGCCGTCCCCCCGTTGCGCTCCATACGGCCGATGATCGATTCTCTGACGCCCATCCGGTCGGCGGGTATCGCGTCGAGGTCGAAGCCGGGCCCGCGGTCCCGGACGGACACGAAGACCGTCCTGCCCTCGACCTCGGCGTAGACCTGGACGGCGCCGCCCTCGCCACCGTACTTGGCGGCGTTCACCATGGCTTCCCGCGCGGCCTGCATCTGGGCGCCGATCCGGTCGTCGAGCGGGCAGTCGCCGACCACGACCACCTCTATGGGGACGCCGTGCTTGTCCTCGACCTCGGCGGCGTTGTGCTTGACCGCCTCGGCGAGGGTGGCCGGTTCGTCGGCCTCGTCCTTGCCGTTGCCCTCCGGCTTGTAGAGCCAGGCGCGCAGGTCGCGCTCCTGGGCACGGGCGAGGCGGCGCACCTCGCCCGCGTTCTCCGCGTTGCGCTGTATCAGGGTCAGGGTGTGCAGCACCGAGTCGTGGACGTGGGCGGCGACCTCGGCCCGCTCCTGGGCACGGATGCGCATCAGACGCTCCTCGGAGAGGTCCTGGGTCATGCGCACGAGGTAGGGGCCGGCGAGCAGGGTTATGCCGACCAGGACGGCGAGGGCCGCCTGGAGGACCGAGCCGAGGTGGGCGGCGGACCCCTGCATCACGAAGATGGCGGAGACGCCGGCCGTGACCAGCAGGACGCCCGCGCCGGCGCGCAGCAGGGTGAGCGTACGGCGGCGGCGGCCGACCTCGACCCAGCGGGCCCGGCGGGCGTTGTCCGCCTGGCGCCAGACCAGGGCGACGCCCGCGGCGACGAGGACGGCCGGCAGGAGATAGGCCTTCGCGCCGTTGCCCGGATTGACGCTGCCGACGAAGACCATCGCCACGACGACCATGAGGAGCAGGGCGACGATCTGGCCCTTGTCCGGCTTGCGGGCGACGATTCTGCGGCGGCCGTCCGGCGAGGTCTCGGTGGTGACGAGGGACGGCGGCTTCTGGTCGCCGACGCCGCCGACGCCGAGGGGCACGAAGAACCAGAAGGCCGCGTACACCAGCGCGCCGAGCCCGTCGGCCATGAACAGGCCGACGAAGACCAGCCGCACCCAGATCACGGGCAGCCCGAGGTGCCCGGCGAGGCCCCGCGCCACTCCGCCGAGCCAGCGTCCGTCGCTGCTGCGGTAGAGCTTGCGCGGCGGCCGCGGGTCGTCGAGGGGCACTGCTGCGGCTTCCGGCATGCCACTGATGGTCACACGCCCGGCGGTGCGGGGACATCAGGGTCCGCCCCCTAGACTCCCCTGATCTTCGAACCCGCTCTTCCAAAAGGCCCCGGGGCGCGGCCAGGTGGGCCGGTCGAACGCATCCCCGGCCACGGCTCAGGGGCGAATCAGGGTTCGCCCAGGGTCGTCCCGGCTCCCGCCACGACCGCACGCCCGTCACCATGGACGCATGACGAATCACCAGCACGCCGCGAGGGGTCCGGAGCCCGGCTCCGGCCCGGGCCCGTCCCCGGGCACCGGGCCGGAGGACGCCGTGCCCGGCGCGGATGCGGGTGAGCAGCCGCGGGCACCCGGGCAGCCGGGCGCGCCGCACGCGGACGAACGGCCGGACTCGGCCGACGGAATGGGAGGGGAGAGCGTGGCGGGCACGACGGGGGCGGCCGAACACCGGGACCCGGCCGCGGGCCCGGAGACCGGGACGGCGGGAGCCGGCACCGCTGCCGGAGCGCGCGCCGAGGCCGCTACCGGATCGGGCGGCACCGACGGTGTGCCGAGGTTCCGGCGGGACCGGACGCACAGGATGATCGGCGGCGTCTGCGCCGGTCTGGGGCGGCAGTGCGACATGGATCCGGTGATCTTCCGGATCACGCTGGCCGTGCTGGCCGCGACCGGCGGCATAGGCCTCATCTTCTACGGCTTCGCCTGGCTCTTCGTGCCGTACGACGACGAGGACGAGAACGAGGTGCGCAAGCTCCTCACCGGCCGGGTGGACGGACCGGCGCTCGCGGCCGTGCTGTTCGCGCTGGTCGGCTGCGGGGTCTTCCTGTCCATGCTGGGCAACGGCAGCGTGCTGTCCTTCGGCGTCGTCCTGTCCCTGCTCCTCGCGGGCGCCGGGTACTGGTCGCGGCACCGCGGCGCCCCCAGTCCCGACCCGCTCGCCGTCCAGGCCGCCGCCGACGCCCCGCCGGAGGCCCAGGCTCCGCCGGTGCCCGCGATCTACCCCTCCTGGTGGCGCGACCCGATCGTCAAGGACGGCAGCCACGTCGGCGGCACGGGCTATCTGTGGGGTCCCAAGGACTCGCGGGGCCGGGACGTCACCGCGGCCGTCAACATCGGCCTCGGCGCACACGGCGGCGAGTACACACGTCCCGTGCGCACCGAGCCGCCCTGCCCGCGCGGCCCGCGCGGGATCGGCGGCTGGGTCTTCCTGCTGGCCCTGCTCGCCGGCGCCCTCGGCACCCGCCTGACCTGGGACGCCGGCGCCCTGGGCACCAGCCTCCAGGCCGGTCTGGCCTGCGCGCTCGCGGTCTTCGGCCTGGGCATAGCGGTGAGCGCGTTCCTGGGCCGGACGGGCTTCGGTTCGATACTGCTGGCACTGATCACCGCGGCCCTGCTCGCCGCTTCGACGGCGCTTCCGAAGGACATCACCACGCAGTGGGGGCAGCGCACCTGGCAGCCCGCGGCGACGGCGGGCGTCCGGTCCGAGTACCACCTCGGCACCGGGGAGGGCACCTTGGACCTGACCCGGATACGCCTCGGCAAGGGAGCGACGGTGACGACGAAGGCGCAGGTGGGCGTGGGCCGGTTGCGAGTGATCGTGCCGGCGGGCGTGACCGTGCGGGCGAACATCGAGGTGGGGATCGGCGACATCCGGCTGCCGGGCGACGCCTCACAGGACGTGGACGTGGCGCCGGGCCGGCGCCGGCAGGTCACGCTGCCCGCGACCGCGGGCGGCAAGGACGCCGGGACCCTGGACATCAAGCTCCAGGTCGGCATGGGACAGGCGGAGGTGAGCCGTGCTGCGCCATGAGTTCCAGCCGGGGAAGCTGGTGTCCGGTGTCTTCCTCGCCGGCGCGGGCGTGGTCTACGCGGGAGACGCGGCCGACGCCTGGCACGCCCCATGGTTCCTGGTGGTCCCGATGGTCGTCGGCGGCCTGTGCCTGGGAGGCGCGGCGTCGGTGGTGAACAAGGCCGTGCGCAGGCGCGGGGAGGCCCGCGCGGCCCTCGGCGGGGCGGGAACGGGAGGAACGGCCTGAGCTATCGGTACTCCCCCGCCCGTCGCCGTCGCCGTACCCGCAGCGCGGTGTCGACGGAGAGCACCGAGGCGCCGGCGAGGACGAGGGGCAGCCAGGCCATCAGATAGGCGAGGTCGTTGCCGTAGTAGTAGGGGGTGGTGGCCCAGCTGACGGTGAGCCACAGGCTGAGGGAGATCAGCGCGCCGCCAAGTGCGGCCAGGCGGCCCAGCAGACCGATGAGGGTGCCGAGGCCGACGGCCAGTTCGCCGAAGGCGATGCCGTAGCCGAAGCCGACCGGGTTCTTCAGGGCCAGGTCGACCAGGGCCGGGATGGCGGAGGAGTCGCGGACCGCGCGCATCGTCTCGCCGATCGACCCGGGACCGGTGTTCTGCATGAAGCCGCTGGAGGTGAGTTTGTCGAGGCCGGCGTAGATGAAGGTGACGCCCAGGAAGAGGCGCAGGGGCAGGAGGGCGTAGCGGGCTGCTGTGTCCCGCCAGGTCCGGCCCAGGTCGGCATTCATGGTGGTCTGGGTGTCCGTACGAACGTGCGTCATCACTGCAAGCCGCCTCTCACCGCCGTCGTATGTGCCCCTCGATTGACCATACGTATGCGGTACGGGGCCCGCTCAACCCCGCGGGGAAGTTTTTGCGGCTTCCGCGTGACTTCGGCTCATGCGTCCGGAGGCATCGGGATGCTGACGGTCCTCAGAAGCCACCCGCACCCGATCCGCCGGACGTGTCGTCCGCCGTCATTCCGTCATTCCGTCACGTCGATCGTGTACCGGTTCGTCTCCACGCCCGCCGCCGTCACCACCTGCACCTCGACCCGGCCCGGCTCCACGTCCGCCGGGACGGGCACGGTCAGTGCCGTGTCCGTGGGATTGCTGAAGCCGCCCGTGACCGGGACCAGGGGCACGTGCACGTTGACCGCGCCGATGCGGACCCTCATGCGGGCCAACCGGTCGGCTCCCTGCGCACCCGGCGGGACGAACCCGGCGCCCCGGATCTCGATGTCGTCGCCGGTCCGGATCGGCGCGTCCAGGTCCCCGGCCTCCCGAGCCCGGACCACCGACAGGACGACCGGCCGACCGCCGTCCGCGTACTTGCCCGCCAGGTAGGTCGCCGCCGACACCAGCACCACCACCGCCAGCCCCCACGGCAGATCGGGCAGTTGGTCGGGGCGGCGGGCCAGCCGCACCGCCGCGAAGACCAGCGCGACGGTGCTGATCACCACGTACTGGATGTCGGTGAAGGTGCCCCTTCCCGCGTCGTCGGTCAGCAGGTCGGCCGCCCGCGGCCGGTCCGCGCGCACCTTCTGCAGCCGCTGCCCCAGCACCCGCAGTCCGACCACCCGCCGCACGAGGACCGCGATCCCGCACACCACGGCGAGCACGGTGACCACACCGGCGCCTCGGGCCAGGTCCAGCCCGGAGATCACCGCGTCGCGTTCGGTGTGGTCCGAGGCCGCGGCGAGCCGGCCCGCCAGCACCAGCACCGCGTACGCCACGAACAGCACCCACCCGGCGGCCACCGCGCGCGAGGTGGACAGCCGGTTGTCCTCGCCGATGACCGGAGCGAGTGCCCCGCCGCGCCCCCGGTGCAGCCAGGAGGCGGCCGTCAGCGCCCCGGCCACCAGGACGGCCGCCAGCAGTCCCGCCGTCCGGGCGGTGCTCCAGCCCGCGCCGACCGCCGTCAGCGCCTGCACCAGAAGCAGCAGTACGACCCCCGCCCACACCGTGTACGCCGTCCAGCGCCACAGCCGTGCCAGCCAGGCCTCACCCTCGGCCCGCCCCCGCTCGGCGACGAGTTGCGCGGACTGCGTCAGCTCCTCCGAGATCCACTGCCGGGAGGCCGACGCCGAGTGCGCCACGGCCGTCGGCAGCCCCTGGCCCGCGGCGAACTCGTCCCGCTTGAGAAGGAACGCGGCAACGGCCTGCCGGTGTCCCGCACGCGCCCCGTGCGGGCAGTCCCCGCAGGTGCAGCCGCCCCCGTGGGCACCCACGCCGCCTCTCGCCTCCTGCACCGCCACGCCCGACGCCCGCCTTCCCCGGATCCCGCGGCCCAGCCGCGGGGACAACACCCCTACGCAGAAAGCGAATTGTGCCCTACGCCACCCCGCCCGCGCTGGCCAGGTCCGGTCAGCGCGGGTGAAGCCGGGAACGCGGTGTTGACCCGGCCGGAGCGCGTCTCCGTAGGGGCGGGTTGTCCAGCGCGCCGAAGGGGCTCAGCTCAGCAGGTCGGGTTCGCTGCGGCTGATCTCCTGCCACAGGCTTGCATGGGACCTCCGTCGCTGGATCGACGACGTACGGGCCGGAAGCTACCGCCGAACGGGCCGGGACACGAGCGCCGCGAGGTGACGATCCCCGCCGCGCACCGGCTCCGCCGCCCAATCCCGACAGAGGTTGTCGGGTATCGCCGCCACACTCGGCGGCATGACGACGAACTGGGCGGCCTTCGCCGCGACGGAACCCGACCTGGCCACGACCGTCGAGCAGCGGTTCAGGGCGTTCCCGCACCACGTCCTGGTGACCCTGCGCAGGGACGGTTCCCCGCGCACCACGGGACTGGAGGTGCGCTTCCTGAACGGCGAGCTGTGGCTCGGCATGATGCCGGGCTCGCTCAAGGCGCTCGATCTGCGCCGGGATCCGAGGTTCGCGCTTCAGGCGAACCCGGGGCCGGACACCGGGATGGCCGGCGGTGACGCACGGATCGCCGGCCGGGCGCTCGAGGTGGAGGACCCCGAGGTGAAGGGCGCGTACGTGAAAGAGGTGGAACCGCCGCAGCCGTTCCACCTCTTCCGCACCGAGTTGACGGAGGTCGTACGGACCTGCGTCGAGGACGACACTTATCTGGTCGCCCAGGTCTGGAAGCCCGGAGAGCCGGTGCGGACTCTCAGGCGGACGTAGACCGGAGCGGGCTCACTCCCACTCGATGGTCCCCGGCGGCTTCGACGTCACGTCGAGGACCACGCGGTTGACGTCCCGGACCTCGTTGGTGATGCGGGTCGAGATCTTCGACAGCACGTCGTAGGGAAGCCGCGACCAGTCGGCGGTCATGGCGTCCTCGCTGGAGACGGGGCGCAGCACGATCGGGTGGCCGTAGGTGCGGCCGTCGCCCTGGACGCCGACGCTGCGCACGTCCGCGAGCAGGACCACCGGGCACTGCCAGATGTCACGGTCCAGGCCGGCCGCCGTCAGCTCCTCGCGAGCGATGGCGTCGGCCTCGCGCAGCAGGTCCAGGCGCTCCTTGGTGACCTCGCCGACGATCCGGATGCCGAGGCCGGGGCCCGGGAAGGGCTGGCGCTGGACGATCTCGTCCGGCAGGCCGAGCTCCTGGCCGACCATGCGGACCTCGTCCTTGAACAGCTTGCGCAGCGGCTCGATCAGCTTGAACTCGAGGTCCTCGGGCAGGCCGCCGACGTTGTGGTGCGACTTGATGTTCGCGGTGCCGGTGCCGCCGCCGGACTCGACGACGTCCGGGTAGAGCGTGCCCTGGACGAGGAACTCCACCGCCGGGCCCTCGTCCGCGATGATCTCCGCCTGGGCCTGCTCGAAGACGCGGATGAACTCGCGGCCGATGATCTTCCGCTTCTCCTCGGGGTCGTTGACCCCCTTGAGGGCGGTGAGGAAGCGCTCCTCGGCGTCCACGACCTTCAGCTGCACGCCCGTCGCGGCCACGAAGTCCTTCTCGACCTGCTCGGTCTCGCCCTTGCGCATCAGGCCGTGGTCGACGTAGACACAGGTCAGCTGGGAGCCGATGGCCTTCTGCACGAGTGCGGCGGCGACCGCGGAGTCCACGCCCCCGGACAGCCCGCAGATCGCCCGCTTGTCGCCGACCAGCTCACGGATGGCGGCGACCTGCTCGTCGATCACGTTGCCGGTGGTCCAGTTCGGCTTGAGGCCCGCACCGCGGTAGAGGAAGTGCTCCAGGACCTGCTGGCCGTGCGTGGAGTGCATGACCTCCGGGTGGTACTGGACGCCGTAGAGCTTCTTCTCGTCGTTCTCGAACGCGGCGACCGGGACGACGTCCGTGGAGGCCGTGACCGAGAAGCCCTCGGGGGCGGCGGAGCAGGCGTCGCCGTGCGACATCCACACGTCCTGCTCGGCCGGGGTGCCCTCGAAGAGGGTGGAGGAGGGCTTGGAGACGGTCAGTCCGGTGCGGCCGTACTCGCGGGCTCCGGTGTTGTCCACGGTGCCGCCGAGGGCCCGCGCCATCAGCTGGAAGCCGTAGCACATGCCGAAGACGGGGACGCCGGACTCGAAGATCTCGCGGTCGAGGCGCGGGGCGCCCTCTTCGTACACCGAGGAGGGGCCGCCGGAGAGGATGATCGCCGCCGGGTTCTTGGCGAGCATCTCCTGAACCGGCATGGAGCTCGGCACGATCTCGCTGTAGACCCGCGCCTCGCGGACGCGACGGGCGATGAGCTGGGCGTACTGCGCGCCGAAGTCGACAACCAGGACGGTGTCGGGGGCGGCGGCAGCGGGGGTCGCTGATGACACGGGGTGCCTTCCGGCGGTCGGGGGGTCCTTGTGCTTGTCGATTCTACCGAGGTGGTCGCGGGCGCCTCCCCCCGCCGTCCGGCGACTGCCGCCCCGCAGCCCCGCGCCGGGGCCCGTCCTCCGCCCGTCTCATCATGTGAACCGTGTTGGAGGTCGGGCAGAGGCGGGGCATACTGACCTCATGCTCACGCAGACGACCTTCCTCTTTACCTATGGCAACCGGCCCACCGGCTGCCATGGTCGTGCTGCTTGAGCAACTGACAAGCGACTTCCCAGGCGCCCCGGGCCGACAAGGTCCGGGGCGCCTGGCGTTGCGGTCCTTGTCGTCCGGGCACCGCACCCACCAGCGAGGAGCCCCCGCCATGACCGCCACCGCAGCGCAGACCCAGACCCCAGCAGCCACCGCCGCGAGCGGCGCCCGCACCGACGAGGCCGCGAACGTGATCAACGGCGCCCGGGAACGCGTCGACGCCCTCGACGACCGGATCATCGGCCTGATCCAGGAACGGATGGCCGTCTCCGCCGTGATCCAGGAGACCCGCATCGCCTCCGGAGGCCGGCGCGTGAACCTCTCCCGCGAGATGGAGATCCTGGGCCACTACAGGGACGCCCTGGGCAAGCCGGGCACGACCCTGGCGATGACCTTGCTGGAGCTGTGCCGGGGCAGGATCTGAACCCTCACCGCCGTCCCCCCGGCCGCTGCCCCCGCCGTCCCGCCACTCTCACCCGTACGGCGCGTGACCGCCCCGCGGGCCGCCTCGTTGTCCCGGTGTCCGCGCCAGCCAGGGGCGGGCCCGAAAGAACCACGCGTGGATCTCCGGAGCGATGAGGCGTGCGGATCAAGTCGTGCGTCGTGGGACCTCGCTCCAGGGAAGTGACCGGACGGCAGGGGACAGCAGCCCGGTCACCCAGATAAACGGCCGGCTCCGGGGACGCCCGGGGCCGGCCGGCGGAACAGAAGAAGCACAAGGCCGGATCAATGGGTTGCGGACGTCAGGTTCGTCCAGCACGATGCGCACAAGCCCCCGGCTCCGAACTCTCGCGCGGACGACGGCGCCGTGGTGCGCCACCCGACCGCCAGAGGTCGAGACCAGGTGCGCGCTCCCCGTGCGCCGGGGCACACGACGACGCATCATGACGCGCGGAGGGCACACGACAGCGGCAGGCGGCTCAATCTCCCGGCGCCGCTCCCCAGGCACCGGCGCTGCCCTGACGTCGGCGCTGACGAGCGAAGGGCCCCGCGGCCCGAGGCCGCGGGGCCCTTCGCATGCGCGCTCCCGGTCGCGGACCCCTGGGAATGTGACGCAGGGCACACAGGAATCCTGCCGCCCGGGGCGCAACCTTTCACAGTTCCCCCGTGTCACATCAGCAGACGGAGGAGGACCTGTGCCAGGAGGGGGGTGCAGGTCCTCTCCCTTTCCTCTTTCCCGCGCATCTTCCTCAGGACTTCTTCGGCGGCACCGAAGGGATCCCCAGGAACGGCAGCCGCAGAGCACCGAAGGCGTCCGCCGGGACCGCCGGATGCCGTGGCTCCACCGGCCGCAGACGCTCGTAGGCCGCTCCCTGCGGCGGGCGCGGGTCGGCCTCCCCCTTGTTGGGCCAGTACGACATCGCCCGCTCGGCCTGGGCGGTGATGGTCAGGGACGGATTCACCCCCAGGTTCGCCGAGACCGCGGCGCCGTCGACGACCGAGATGCCGGGGTGGCCGTAGAGGCGGTGGTACGGGTCGATGACGCCGGTCTCGTGCGAGGCGCCGATCGGGCAGCCGCCGAGGAAGTGCGCGGTGAGCGGAGTACCCATCAGCTCGCCCACATTGGACCCGGCGAAGCCGTTGATCTCGGCGGCGAGCGCGGTGGCGCCCTCCGTGGCGGCCCTTATCTGCTTGGGGTTGGGCGTGCCGTGCCCCTGGCGGGCCGTGAGCAGCCCCTTGCCCACGCCGCCCGGTTTCAGGTACGTGGTCAGGGAGTTGTCCAGGGACTGCATCACCAGGCCGATGATGGTCCGCTCCGACCAGCGGCGGTTGGACAGGGAGCGCAGGACGAGCAGGGGGTGGCGGGCGGCGTTGGCCAGCCAGGCCGCCACCCTGGACGAGCCCTCGGCGTACGGGACCTGGAGGATCGACAGGCCGCCCATCGAGTTGGAACCCTTGCCGTAGCGGACCGGCTCGATGTGGGTGTCCTCGTCGGGGTGGACGGAGGACGTGATGGCGACTCCGCGGGTGAAGTCCGCCTTCGGCTTTCCGGTCGCCTTCCGGTAGCGCCGGTCGTCGGTCTGGGCGCCCACCAGCGCCTCGGAGTTGGTGCGGGTCAGCTCGCCCAGCCGGGGCGAGAGATGGGGCAACCGGCCGCTCTCCCTCATACGGTGCAGCAGCGTCTGGGTGCCGTAGGTGCCGGCCGCCAGGACCACCCTGCGTGCGGTGAACAGGCGGCCCGCGCCCCTCTTCTTGTTGTCGGTGGGGAGCGTGGCGACCGCGTAGCCGCCGCGTGAGTCGTCCGTGACGGACACGACCGTCGTCATGGGGTGGACCACCGCGCCCGCCTTCTCGGCGAGGTACAGGTAGTTCTCGTTCAGGGTGTTCTTGGCGCCGTGCCGGCAGCCCGTCATGCACTCGCCGCACTCGGTGCAGGCCTTGCGGTCCGGTCCGGCCCCGCCGAAGTAGGGGTCCGCGACCCGCTCGCCCGCCTTCGCCCTCGTTGTGCCGTCGGCGTCCTCACCGTCGCCGAAGAACACCCCGACCGGTGCCATGTGGAAGGTGTCGCCGACGCCCATCCGCTGCGCGGCGGCCTTCAGATGGACGTCGGAGGGGGTCATCGTCGGGTTGAGCCGCACGCCGAGCATGCGCCGCGCCTGGTCGTAGTACGGCTTCAACTCGTCCTGCCAGTCGGTGATGTCCCGCCACTGAGGGTCGTCGAAGAAGGGTTTCGGCGGTATGTAGAGGGTGTTGGCGTAGTTCAGGGAGCCGCCGCCGACGCCCGCGCCCGCCAGCACCATGACGTTGCCGAGCAGGTGGATGCGCTGGATCCCGTACATGCCGAGCTTCGGGGCCCACAGGTAGTTCTTCAGGTCCCAGGAGTTCTTCGGCAGGGTCTCGCGGGTGAAGCGGCGGCCTGCCTCCAGGACGCCGACGCGGTAGCCCTTCTCGGTCAGGCGGAGCGCGGAGACCGATCCGCCGAACCCCGACCCCACGACGATGACGTCGTAGTCGTACACGTCGCCTGCCGGCGGCTGAGCGGAAGTCTCCTGCGGCACGTCTCTCCTCGTCGGGTGTGGGCTGCGGTTCGTCGGTGGCCGGTCGTGCCGGGCGTCGCACGCAGGCGGGAAGGTGAGGACGGGCCCTAGCGGAACCTCAGCGCCTTCATGACCCTGAGGCTGCGGCTCATGAACGCCGCGTACCCCTCGTCGTCCATGCCGAGCGACGGGGCCATGGGCAGCAGCCGCTGGTGGGCCAGGGTCTGGGCCTCGGTGTACTTGAGGATGCCCTCGGAGCCGTGCCGGCGGCCGAGGCCCGAGTCCTTCATGCCGCCCATCGGCGACTGGACGCTTCCGTAGGCGGGGGCGTAGCCCTCGTTGATGTTGACCGTGCCGGTACGCAGCCGCGCGGCGACCTCGCGGCCACGGCGGGCGTCCTTCGTCCAGACGGACGAGTTCAGGCCGTACGGCGTGGAGTTGGCGCGTTCGATCGCCTCGTCGTCGCTCGTGAAGCGGTAGACGGAGACGACCGGGCCGAAGGTCTCCTCCGTGCACACGGCCATCTGGGCCTCGACGCCGTCGAGGATGGTGGGCTCGAAGAAGTAGGGGCCGATGTCCGGGCGGGCGACGCCCCCGGCCACCACCGTGGCGCCCTTGGCGACGGCCTCCTCCACATGCCGGGTGACGGTCGCCAGTTGCCGTTCGCCGACCAGCGAGCCCATGTCGGCGCCGTAGGCCAGGCACGTGCCGAGCCGCATCGCCCGCGTACGGGCCGCGAACCGTTCGAGGAACGCGTCCGCGACCGCCTCGTGGACATACAACCGCTCGATGGAGATGCACAGTTGGCCGGCCGAGGAGAAGCAGGCACGGACCGCTCCGGCCGCCGCCTTCTCGATGTCGGCGTCCCTGAGCACCAACATGGCGTTCTTGCCGCCGAGTTCGAGGGAGACGCCGACCAGTCGGGCGGCGGCGCTCTGGGCGACCTCGCGTCCGGTGCGGGTGGAGCCGGTGAAGGAGACGTAGTCGGCGTGCCGGACGACCTCGGGGCCGACGACCGGGCCGTCGCCGATGACGACCTGGAACACCTCGGCGGGCAGCCCGGCCTCGATGAGCAGATCGCGGGCCCACAGCGCGGTCAGGCAGGTCTCGGTGTCGGGCTTCATCACCACCGCGTTGCCCGCGACGAAGGCGGGCAACGCGTCGCCGACGGACAGCTCCAGGGGGTAGTTCCACGGAGCGATCTGGCCCACCACCCCACGCGGGTGGCGCAGTTCGGTGACGCGCGTGAGAGTGGGGATGGCGCCCGTGTGCCGCTTGGGCTTCAGATAGGCGGCGGCGCGGCGGCCGTAGTGCCGGGCGGCGACGGCGACGGCCTGCACCTCCTCGTGCGCGTGCAGGCGGGCCTTGCCGGTCTCCAGCTGGATCAGGTCCAGCACCTCGGCCTGGCGGGCGAGCACCAGATCGTGGAAGCGGAGCAGGACGGCCGCGCGCTGCCGTACCGGGACCCGCGCCCACACCGCCTGTGCGGCGCGGGCCCGTTCGTAGGCGCGGGCCACGTCCTCGGGGGTGGACTCGGGCAGGTCGGCGAGCTTGTCGCCGGTGAACGGCGTGTGGTTGGCGGTCCGGCCGGATCCGGCGACGCCCTTGGTGAGCCCGGCGACCAGCTCGGGGGTCACCACGTCGGCGGCGGTGCGGGCCCCCGCGGGGGCGGGGGCCTGGGGATTGGTGCCGGTCTTCGCCGGGGCCTGCGCGTCCGTCATGACGCGCAGGGTATGCCGGTCGGGCAGTTTTGTGTACCCGTCAGTAATAGGGATTCACGGGTTTCACCGAGTGCTCACAGCACGCCAGTGATCACTGGCAACGAATGCGCTGATCAGGGCGTTGTCACAGGCGGTCGAGGTCCAGGTTGGCGATTGCCGCGCGCGCCACCTCACGCCCGCGTTCGGTGAAGTCGCCCTTGCCCGGGTAGCCGACGGTGAGCTTGTACAGGTCGCCCTCGGAGGTCGTGTAATAGAACATCCGCAGCTCGCGCGGCATCGGGTGCGTGCTGTCGTCGGTGGTGTAGACGATCGTGTTCTCGGCGGCCTTCCTGCCGTGGTACGTCGACTCCTTCGGGTGGGTCGTCGGGTTCTCGGGCATGCCGAGTTCGTAGCTGCCGGACTGCTTGTAGGTGCCGTTCTCGTCGTACATCTGGGCGGCCGCGGAGTCCTTGATGGAACGTTCCGGTTCCTCGGACTTCTTCAGCAGGCGCAGCCCGACCGTGATGCCGCCGCTCCAGTCGCTGTAGGTCACCCAGTGCTTCTTGTCGTTCTTCCGGTCCGGCACCTGCCTCTGGTAGTCCTTCGGCACGGCGATCGTCGCGGCGACGTCCTTCTCGTGGTGGGTCGCCCAGCCCTCGGGCAGCGGACCTGCGAACGGACGGGCGATCAGGACGTACGCCGTCACCGCGGCCGCGACGACCGCCGCTCCGAGCCCGAGCCACGCCCCGCGCCCGAGCCGGAGGCCGCGCGACCCGCCGGGCTCGCCCTCGGCGTACCGCACCACCCGCGTGGGTGCCGGGGCGGGCGGCGCGGCGGCCGCCTCCAGCAGGGCGCGGACCCGGGCGGCGGGCGGCCGGTGCGCCGGGTCCTTGCGCAGCAGGCCGGTGATGGCCTCGGCGAGCGGGCCCTGCGCGGCGGCCGGCGGGGCGGGCGTTGCGTTGAGGACCGACTGGAGGGTGGCCGGGGTGTTGCTGCGGCGGAACGGGGAGACGCCCTCCGTGGCCGTGTACAGGACCACGCCGAGCGACCACAGGTCGGAGGCCGGGCCGGGGCGCTGCCCCAGCACCCGTTCCGGCGCGATGTACTCGGGTGAGCCGACGAAGCCGCCGGTGTCGGTCAGGTTGGTCTCGCCCTCGATCTGGGCGATACCGAAGTCGGTGAGGACGATCCGGTCGTGCCGGCCGAGCAGGATGTTGTCCGGCTTGACGTCCCGGTGCAGGATGCCCGCGGCGTGCGCGGCCTCGAGCGCGCCGAGCACCTCCCGGCCGATCCGGGCCGCCTCGCGGGCGCCCAGGGTGCCCTCCTCAAGCGCGGCGCCGAGCGAGCGGCCCTGCACCAGCTCCATCACGATCCACGGCTGCCCGTCGACGACGGCCACGTCGTGGACGTTGACGACCGCGGGGTGGTCGAGCCGGGCGGCGGCGCGGGCCTCGCGGCGCATGCGCTCGAAGGCGTTGGCACGTTCCCGTTCGGGAAGGTGGTCGGGGACGCGGGGCTCCTTGACGGCGACCTCGCGGTCGACCGTCTCGTCCTTGGCCCGCCACACGGTCCCCATGCCGCCGTGCCCGAGCTTGGCGAGCAGCCGGTAGCGCCCGCCGATCAGCCGACCGGCGCCGGGGTCCTGCGGCTGCGCGGGAGCCGTGCCCTGCGGCTGCGCGGGAGCCGTGCCCTGCGGCTGCGCGCCCCCGCCGCCCGGTGCGGGCGCGGCGTACGGGTTGTGCGGGTGGGGCACCCGCGCCTGCGGGTCCGGCGGTTGCAGGGCGAAAGTCGTCGGATCGTCGGCCCCGTGCTGGGCTCCCCCGTGGTTGCTCATGGGTCCATCCATATCGCGACCGCCTCCGCCGACTCCACCAGGGGACGTATCCGGTCACCGACCCGTGACCTACCGTGCGTGGAAACCGCCGACCGCGACATCGAAGTGCTCCTTGGCCTCGCACACCCTGCCGACCGGTGCCGACACCCACACGTCGTACATCCGCCCGTCCTGCTCCCAGCACGGGTCGTAGGTGTGCCGCGGGCCCTCCGCCGCGCTGAAGCCGTCCCAGGTGAAATCCCTCAGGGCGGCCGGGTGTCCGCGGTGGGCTGTGGCGGTGACCCGGCCGTCGTGGTGGCCGGGGTTGGTGCCCGGTCCGCGGGGTCGGCGCGGCGCATCACCGCGAGCGGGCCTCCGCTTCCCGGTTCGGTGACCTTGACCGAGGCGGCAGGCCTCCCCGGGCAACATGTAGAAGATCCGCTCGCCCTGCGGCTCGCGGGTGAAGCCGTCCGGTACGGCGACGGAGAAGCCGGCCGGGTCGTGCACCAGGTGGTGGCCCGAGGGAACGGTGGCGCCGCCGTCGGGAGGCGGCGCGGGGCGGGCCGGGTGACGGTGACCGTGGAGACCGGGACGGGGGGCGAGTTGGGCGGTGGCGTGGTCGACCGGGAGGCGGTGCCGGCCCAGATGCCCGCGGACGCGTGCGGGGCCGAACTCCTCGGCGTACCACCGTCGTTGCCGCCGCCCCCGCATCACCCGCGTCCGAGCCTCGTCTCCAGGCGGTAACGGCCCGCGATGACACGGAAGTCGTCCCCCCGATCCCCATACGCCCCATCATGCCGCATCGGACAGCCGCCCACGGGACGTCGACCGGCCAACGATGCGGCCCGGCCGGGCTCAGCCGGCCGTCGGCTGCCAGCTCTGCAGCACGGTCTGGAACTGCTGCCGCGTCCGCGCCCAGTCCTCCTCCGGCGAGGACATGTAGATCGCGTACTCGACACCCCCGCGGGAGAAGTACGTCTCCTCGATGGCGTGACGCGGACCGGGGAACGGCGTGTCCTTGGCCAGGGCCGTCCAGCTGTACTCCCACAGGGCGCCCGGGCGGTCGCGGTAGGTATTGGGCTCCAGACTCACCCGCCGGTAGTCGACCAGGCGCTGGAGTTGCTCTTCCAGGTCGAGTTGGTGCTCGTGGGCGGTGGAGAAGTCCGGCGTGTCGTCCACGGCGACCCGTATGAAGTGCTTGCCGCCATCGGGGGTGTAGTCGACCTGGTGGGTCGCCTCGTCGAACTCCTGCCGCTGCCAGCTCTTGTCAGGCACGGCGATGCTGAAGCCGTAGGGGTCGTGCACGCGCACCCAGCCGGCCGGGAGGCCGCCCGCGGCGTCGGCGGACCGGGAGGGCGTGGGGTCCGGCGGGGGCGACTGGGAGGTGCCGGAATCCTGCCGCCGGCCCTGGTCCCACTTCTGCAGCATCACGGCGGTGCCGCCGCCGACGAGCGCCGCGAGGGCCACGACCAGAATCAGGGTGCGCAGGCGGCGCCTGGGCACCGGGGCCGGGGCCGGTGCAGGGAGGTGCTGCCCCGTGGGTCCGGCGACCGCCGGCGGCACCGGGTACGGGTTCGTGGCCGGCGGCCAGGACCCCGCGGCGGGCTGCGCGGCGGGCTCCGGGTGGAGACCGGCCGCCTGCGTGGGCACGTACACCTGCGCGCTGCTCGGTCTGCGGCCCTCGGCCGCCTCGGCGAGCATCTGCTCGGTCTGCTCCGCCTGCGGCCGTTCGGCCGGGTCCTTGCGCAGCAGGGCGGTGATGACCGGGGCGAGCGGGCCGGCGTGCCGCGGCTCGCGGGGCTCCTCGTCGACGACCGCCTGCATGGTGCTCAGTGGCGAGGTGCGGCGGAACGGCGACAGGCCCTCCACCGCCGTGTAGAGCGTGGCGCCCAGCGCCCACAGGTCCGAGGACGGGCCCGGGTCGTGGCCGCGGACGCGCTCGGGGGCGAGGTAGTCGACCGAGCCGACGACCTCTCCGGTCCGGGTGATGGTGGTGTCGCCCTCTATCTGGGCTATGCCGAAGTCGGTCAGCAGGACGCAGCCGTCCTCGCCGAGCAGCACGTTGCCGGGCTTGACGTCGCGGTGCAGCACCCCGGCGGCGTGCGCGGCGCGCAGGGCGCGCAGCACCCACAGGCCGATCCGGGCGGCCTCCGCCGGGTCCATGCGGTCCCGCTCCTTGAGCGCGTCCGCCAGCGAGCGGCCCTCGACCAGCTCCATCACGATCCACGGGCGGCCGTCGTGCTCCAGTACGTCGTGCACGGTCACGACGGCGGAGTGGTTGATCCGCGCCGCCGCGCGTGCCTCCGCCCGGGTGCGCGCCAGCAGGACCTCCTGGTCGCCCTCGGCGACGTAGAGCGCGGCGGTCAACTCCTTGATGGCGACGGCCCGGTGCAGCACCTCGTCGTGCGCGCGCCACACCCGGCCCATGCCGCCGCTGCCGATGGCGTCGGCGAGCCTGTAGCGGCCCGCGAGGAGCAGGCCCTGCATCTGATTCACGTTTCCCCGCAGTGGTCTTGACAGGCTCAGGGTAGGGACCGGCCCCCCGGCTGTGAACCGGCGGGGTTCCAAGAAGGCCTCACTGTGACGGTTGTCGCTCCCCGGGGAGTCTGCGGTTCCTGCGGTTCAGGCGGTTCCTGCGGTTCCGGCGGTTCAGCCGGTGTACCGGTACGTCGCCGAAGCCTGCTCGTACAACGTGGTCACCCGGTCCCGCTGGGCCTCGGGGCCCCTTACCTGCACCACGTGGTACTCGCCGTCGATCAGCGTGGCCAGGTTGCGCACGAACAGCTGCCGCCCGCTGGCGTCCGTCCAAGTGAACTGCCCCTCGGCCATGACCCGTCCGCCGACCTGGGTGGTCCGCAGCCCCGAGGAGGTGGCCCAGCTGGAGTCGCGGTAGGCCTGCAACTCGCGCTCCTTCTCCCGCTGGTACGCCATCGGGTCGCTGCCGAACTCGGCCGCGGTGTCCCGTCCAGGCACCACAATCAGCTCGAACGCGCTCTGGGAGTAGATCACTTGGCCCTGGCTGTTCCCGGGCGTACGGTCCCAGCCCTTGGCGACGGCGACCTGGAAACCGGCGGGGTCCTTGCGCACCGTGAAGCCGTCGGCGACGTCCGGCGCGGTCGTCTGCGCCTCGGCCTCGGCCGAACCGGCCGTCTTCGAGGGGCTGTTGTCCGTCGCGTTCGAGGTCTGGCCGGGCTGCGGGGCGCCGCTCCCCCCGTCGCCGCCCGAGCGTGTCGGAGCGGGGCTCGCCTCGCCGGCGGTTCCGGTGCGGTCACCGCCCGCCGCGCCGTCGCGGTCGGCCTTCGGCATGAACAGCATCGCGTAGGCGATGGCGCCGGCCAGCAGGAGCAGGACCAGCAGGAGCAACGTGCGCCCCAGACGCCGCGGCGAACCCGTCTGCCGCTTGTGCCGTCCGTGCGGGGCGGGCAGCCCGGCGCGCCGCCTGCGCACCAGCTCGCCGCGGCGCCGCACGACGGGCAGCCGGCTGGGATCGGCGGGCGGGGCGGCGATGACGTGCGCGCCGGCCTCCGGCTCGGGCGCGGAGCGCACCAGCGAGCGCAGCCAGCCGCGCAGCTCCTCGAAGTCGAGGCGGTCGGTGGGGTCCTGACGCAGCAGCGACTCCACGACCGGCCGCAGCGGTCCGCACTCCTCCGCGTACGCGGGCGGCTCGGCGCACACCATCTGCACCAGCTCGGCGGTCGACTCCTCCGGGTACGGCGCGTGTCCCTGCACGGCCCTGAAGAGCAGTGCGCCCAGCGCCCACAGGTCGGTCGCCGGACCGATGGGTGCGGCCAGCTGCCAGTTCTCGTGCACGGGCCCGGCCTGCTCCGGCGCCCATCGCTCGGTCACCGGCCCCACCACGGCCATCCGCGCCTGCCGCGCCCGCTCGGCGGCCAGCGCGGTGGCGGGCCCCCGCCGCGCGGGGCCGCCGGCGACGAGATCACCCCAACGGGCCGGCACGCCCCGGGCATCCTCCACCGCCCCCGCGCCAAGCTCACCCCGCCCTTGCGCGGGCACCACGTACCCGGCTCCCGGGGTGCCGCGGCTTCCACCCGGGGTGCCGTGACCGGCGGCCGGGCTGCCGGGGCCCGCGCCGGCGGTGCCGGGAGCGAGTGTCGAGCCGGGGGTGGTTCCGGGGCCGAGGGTGGGCGTGGCTCCGGGCCCTGTGGTGCGAGCCGTGTACGGGCCGGGGTTGTCGCGGGTGGGGTGGTCGGTGGGCGCGGGTGGGAGGGGTGTGCTCGCTCCGGGCTGGGAGGTGATGCCGTTGCCGGTGGGGGCCTGGACGCCGTAGGGGTCGGCGATCCGGCCCGGAGGGGTGGCGGTTCCGGCGGCTCGGGGCTCGCCCTCGACGGGCGTGCGGGCGCCGGGCAGTTCGGCGCGGGCGCCCTGCTGTGCCTCCTGCGCGCGGGCGGCCGCCCGCGCGCCGGCGCGGTACGCGGCGATCGCCCCGGCCCGCGCCGCCCTGATGTCCCCGCCGGTCTGAGTCGTCGGCCGCGCGGGCGTGCTCGGGCCGCCGGGCCCCGCGTCCGGGCCCGGCAGCGGCCCGGCCGCCCGCGCCTCGATCGCGGCCCGCCGCGCGGCCTCGGGATCCGCCGGCGGGGTGCCCCTGCCACCCTCGAAGCCACCCGCGCCGCCCCCGAAGCCACCGAAGCCGCCCGTGGCCTCCGTGAATCCGCCGAAGTCCGTCGCACCGGCCGTGCCGCCGAGGCGGCCCGTGGAACCACCCGGCGTGCCGGACGCGCCGTCCGGATCGTCCTCGCCCCCGGTGCCCTCGAGCGGGACCGGGTCGTACCCGCACAGGGCCTCCTCCGCCGCGCCGACCGCGAGGCCGGTCAGCATCACGCGGCCGTCGTCGCAGACGAGGACCGTGCGGGCGGTGATGTTGCGGTGCACCCAGCCGTGGGCGTGCAGCACGCGCAGCGCCGTGAGGATGTCGGAGGCGACCTCGGCCGCCCGGTACGGCGTCAGCGGCTTCTCGGCGAGCAGTGCGGCCAGCGGCCGCGCGGCGACCAGTTCGCTGACGACCCACAGCGAGCCGCCCTCCGCGAACACGTCGAAGACCTGGTCGAGCCGAGGGTGGTCGGGGATCCGCGCCGAGGCCTGCGCGGCCTCCACCGCCCGCCGCACCGCCGGATCGGCGGGCCGCCGCGACGCCGTACGCGCGCCACGGGCCTCGCCCGCCGTACGCCCGGTACGGGCCGTCCCCCGCCAGGAGGCTCCGTCGCGCGCGGTGAAACCGTCGGGCAGCCCGTCCGCGTCGAGCACCTCCGCCTCGACCACTTCGGGCAACGGCACCTGCCGGAGCAGGACTTCCTGCCCGCTGTAGGTGTCGAAGGCCCTGGTCTCGGTCAGTTCGTACTCGTCGGACGGAGGCAGCGGCAGGCGGTAGCGGTCGGCGAGAACCCGGCCCGAATAGTCGTCCACGTTGCCTCCCCCGGCCGCACGGTCGGTCAATTCCGTTCGCCACGCGTCCCGTTCCCGATGCTTACGGTCCGCAACCACTCACGATACGTGCCGGAGGCAACCCGCAATGACGGGATGCCGGATCTCGCACGCCCGACCCGGCAACCCCGGAGACGGACGGCGGGACCGGTCCGCTCACTACTTCTTCGGCTGGAAGGTCCCCGTCAGCGTCTTCCAGCTGCTCTTGCGCAGGTCGCTGTCCCACGTCGCGGCCTTCGCGCTGTACATCAGCGCGTGCCCGAGGTGGTCGTTCACCACGAACCCGCGGTCTATGGTGCGGTACTTGGTCCCGCCGTCGACGTAGGTGAACTCCCAGTCGGCGGTGTTCCAGTCGCGGTAGTCCACCTTCTCTATGCGCACTCGCTTGTACTGGGAGCGCACCATGTACTTCTCCTGGTTGGCCCAGTCGGTCACCGGGTCGCCCTTGGGCGTGGACGTCCAGGCGACGAGCAGCCGCTGCCCGTCCGGGCCGGTGAAGCGGACCCCCGCGGAGTCGGTGCTCGCGTACTTCCAGCCCTCGGGCAGCCCGATGGAGAAGCCCTGAGCGCCCTTGTACGTCGACGCCACGGCGGCGCCGTCGTCGTCCCCGGACCTGTCCCCGCCGGAGCGGGCCTCGGAACCAGAACCGGAACCGGAGTCCTCACCCGACGTCCCGGCGTCGGCGTCCCGGGCCGGCGTGCCGCCGGAGCCGTCGGCCTCCGTCGCGGAGCCGGCCCGGTCCTGGCCCGTGGAGGCCTCGCCGCTCGCGCCCTTCCTGGTGGAGCCGCCCGCGGACGAACCGGCGGTGGCGGCCGTGCGGCCGGACGCGTTCTTGTCGTCACCGCCGAGCGTGAAGGCCAGCACGGTGCCGATCACGGCGAGCACCACGACCACCGCGGCGATCACCAGCGTCCGCCGCGGCACCACGTCGGTGAGCGACGCCCTGGGCGCCGGCCGCGGCGGCAGGTCCAGGTCCGGCGGGGTCATCACGGGCCACCCCGAACTGGGCCGCCCCGCCTGCGCGCCACCGGCACCGCTTCCCGAGGCGGACGCGGTCCGCGTCCGGGCCTCCGCCGACTCCGCGGCGGCCCCGGTCTCGGAGCCGGAGCCCGCCGAACCCGTGCCGCCGGACGCCGAAGCGGCCTGGGCCCCGGCTGCCGCCGAGGGGTTCGCCCCCGCCACGGCGGCCTTGCGCACCGAGCGCAGCGCCCCGCGCAGCCGCTCGCCCGCCTCCTCTCCCCGCCTGCCCCCGGAACCCGAACCGGAGCCGGAACCGGAACCCGCCGAACCACCTTTGCGGGAACGCCTGTCCGGCTGCGCGGGCAGCGGGACGACCTTGGTGGCGTCCGCGGGCGGCTCCGGCTCGGCGTCCTTCGGCTCGGGCGCGTTGATGACGGCGTTGAGCATGGTCCGGGCACCCGCGTCGTCGAGCCGCTCGACCGGGTCCTTGTTGAGCAGGCCGTGGATGACGTCCTTGAGCGGGCCGGCGTTCCTGGGCTCCTCCAGCGGTTCGGTCATCACCGCGGTCAGGGTGGCGATCGCCGAGCCCTTGTCGTACGGCGGCGTGCCCTCCACCGCCGCGTACAGCAGGCCGCCGAGCGACCACAGGTCGGCCGCAGGGCCCGGCTTGTGCCCGCGGGCCCGCTCCGGGGAGATGTAGGAGGGTGCGCCGACGAGCATGCCGGTGGAGGTGATGGACGGGTCGCCCTCGACCTGCGCGATGCCGAAGTCGGTGAGGACGACCCGGCCGTCGTCGGCGATGAGCACGTTGGACGGCTTCACGTCGCGGTGCAGGATGCCCTGGCTGTGCGCGGAGCGCAGCACGTCGAGGACCGCGAGGCCGACCTCGGCCGCCCGACGCGGCTCCAGCAGCCCGTCCTCGCGGATGACTTCGGCGAGGGACTTGCCCTCGACGAGCTCCATGACGATCCACGGGCGGTCGTCCTCGTCGACCACGTCGAAGACGGTCACCGCGCTCGTGTCGCGAATGCGCGCGATCGCCTTGGCCTCGCGCAGCGTGCGCGTGATCAGCCGCCGCTTCTCGTCCTCGTCGATGTTCGACGGGAACCGCAGCTCCTTGACGGCGACGGTCCGGCCCAGGGTCTCGTCCTCGGCCCGCCACACCGTGCCCATGCCGCCGCGGCCGAGCACGTCCCCCAGCCGGTAGCGTCCGGCGAGGAGACGCTCGCTCCTGTCCTGCAGAGAGTCCTGACGAGTGTCCTGGCGGGATGTTCCCGCCCGCTCCGCGTCCGACATGCGTCCCCTCATGCAACCCGCCCTGACAGAGCCTCCATTGTCTCTCACCCGACAAGCACGCGACGCCCAGGGCCCCCTGAGGACACCCCGGGGGGAGGGCCGAACGCCCGTGTTACTACCGGGAATGACGGGCCGTGACGACAAGGAAGCCATGGATGCCGACCCTTCGGACCATTCCGGCCATAATCTGCGCCGGACGCCCGCGGCAGGTGTCGTGCGTCTCGTGCGGGGCGGTGGGCCGGGCCCCGGCGGGTTCACAACGGCACGATGTCCGGTGCTCCCAGCCGGGCCGCGTCGGCCGTCAGGTCGTCGGGCTGGCGCTGCGACTCCCGCTCGGCCTCCACCCGCTTCTCGTAGTGCTCGACCTCGCGCTCGAGCTGGTCCTTGTCCCAGCCCAGCACCGGCGCCATCAGCTCGGCGGCCTCCCGGGCGCTGCGCGTGCCCCGGTCGAAGGTCTCGATGGATATGCGCGTACGCCGGGTCAGCACGTCGTCCAGGTGCCGGGCTCCCTCGTGGGAGGCGGCGTAGACGATCTCGGCGCGCAGATAGTCGTCGGCGGCCTTGAGGGGAGCGCCCAGGGTCGGGTCCTCGGCGACCAGGGCGAGCACCTCCCGCGCCGCCGACCCGAACCTCCTCAACAGGTGCTCCACGCGCACCACATGGAGGCCGGTCTCGGCTGCGATGCGCGCCCGCGCGTTCCACAGGGCCGGGTAGCCCTCGGCGCCGAACAGCGGGATCTCCTCGGTGACGCAGTCGGCGACGCGCATGTCGAGGCCGCGCACCGCCTCGTCGACGGCGTCCTTTGCCATCACCCGGTAGGTCGTGTATTTGCCGCCGGCGACCACGACGAGGCCGGGCACCGGATGGGCCACGGTGTGCTCGCGCGACAGCTTGCTGGTGGCGTCGGACTCGCCGGCCAGCAGCGGCCTCAGGCCGGCGTACACGCCCTGCACGTCGTCACGGCCGAGCGGCACCGCGAGCACCGAGTTGACGTGCTCCAGCAGGTAGTCGATGTCGGCGCTGGAGGCGGCCGGGTGGGCCTTGTCGAGGTCCCAGTCGGTGTCGGTGGTACCGACGATCCAGTGCCGGCCCCAGGGGATCACGAAGAGCACGGACTTCTCGGTGCGCAGGATCAGCCCGGTGGTGGAGTTGATGCGGTCCTTGGGCACGACGAGGTGGATGCCCTTGGATGCCCGGACGTGGAACTGACCGCGCTCCCCCACCATCGCCTGGGTGTCGTCGGTCCACACCCCGGTGGCGTTGACGATCTGCTTGGCGCGGATCTCGTACTCGCCGCCGCCCTCCACGTCCCGTACCCGCGCGCCGACCACCCGCTCGCCCTCGCGCAGGAATCCGGTGACCCGGGCGCGGTTGGCGGCCTTCGCGCCGTACGACACCGCCGTGCGCACCAGGGTGGCCACGAAGCGGGCGTCGTCCATCTGGGCGTCGTAGTACTGAAGGGCGCCGACCAGGGCGTCCTTGCGCAGGCACGGAGCGACCCGCAGGGCGTGACGGCGGGTCAGGTGGCGGTGCAGCGGCAGGCCCCGGCCGTGACCGCGGGCCATCGACATGGCGTCGTACAGGGCGACGCCGGACCCGGCGTAGAGGCGCTCCCAGCCCTGGTGCTGGAGCGGGTAGAGGAACGGCACCGGGCGGACCAGGTGGGGGGCGAGGCGTTCGAGCAGCAGGCCGCGCTCCTTCAGCGCCTCCCGGACCAGCGCGAAGTCGAGCATCTCCAGATAGCGCAGTCCGCCGTGTATCAGCTTGCTGGACCGGCTCGACGTGCCCGACGCCCAGTCACGCGCCTCCACCATGCCGGTGGCCAGACCGCGGGTGACGGCGTCCAGGGCGGTGCCGGCGCCGACCACGCCTCCGCCCACGACCAGGATGTCCAGCTCCCGCTCGGCCATTCCCGCCAGTGCCTCGGCGCGCTGCGCCGGCCCCAGTGTCGCTGTCCTCACCGCTGCCTCCCGCTGTCGGTCGCGCCGGCCGCACCCGTCGGGCGAAGCCCGTTCCCATCCCCCATGCCTCTAGCGTGTCCCCCCGCCTCCTCCCCATGCCCAAATTCTGACCGGGTTGCCCGCCTTCAGCCACCAGTCGCCCCCAGCCTGTGGACAACTCCGCGGGCGTACCGAGAAACACGCTGGTCAATCCCACATAACGGTCATATTTACTCCTAGTCTGACATTGCGCTCGCTCGTCCTGTCCACAGGACTTGCGTGCCTGCCACGCCTCGGTTATTGGGAAGGACGGCCCACGCCATGCCCGCAGATCTCGCCGTCATCGGACTCGGCCCGCTCGGCCTGCCCCTGGCCCAGGCCGCCGTCTCCGCCGGCATCCCCACCCTCGGGTACCGCACCGGGAACGAGTCCGGCTCCCTCAGACCCGCCGAACTGCGCCGGATGCTCTCGGGGGGCTTCCGGCCGGCCACCAACCCCGCCGAACTCGGCCGGGTGCGCACCGCGGTGATCTGCGCGCCGACCCCGCGGGGCGCGGACGGCGGGCTCGACCTGAGCCAGGTGGAGGCCGCCGCCCGCGCGCTCGCCGGGCAGATGCGCCCGCACACCACCGTGATCCTGGAGTCGCCCGCGCACCCGGGGACGACGGAGGAGTTCCTGCGCCCGCTGCTGGAGAAGGGCTCGGGGCTGCGGGCGGGCCGCGACTTCCACCTCGCCTACTCGCCCAGCCGCGTGGACCCCGGCAACCGCGAGGTCACCCCGGCCAACACGCCCAAGGTGATCGGCGGCCTCACCCCGGCCTGCACCGAGTCGGCCGCGGCCTTCTACGGGCGGCTGACCGACAAGGTGGTGCGCGCACGGGGACTGAGGGAGGCGGAGACGGTCCAGCTCCTGGAGACCAACTACCGGCACGTCAACATCGCCCTCGTCAACGAGATGGCCGTGCTCTGCCACGACCTGGGCGTCGACCTGTGGGACGTCGTGCGCTGCGCGGAGACCAAGCCGTACGGCTTCCAGGCCTTCCGCCCCGGCCCCGGCATCGGCGGCCACGGCCTCCCGCAGGACCTTGCCGGGCACGCGGGCTGCGGGCTGCGCATGGTGGAACTCGCCGAGCAGGTCAACGGCCGCATGCCGCGCTACGTCGTCCAGCGCGCCGCCGCCCTGCTGAACGAGCACGGCAAGTCGGCCCGGGGCGCCCGGGTCCTGCTGCTCGGCGTCACGTACAAGGCCGACCTCGCCGACCTCCAGGGCACGCCCGCCGAGGAGATCGCCGTCCGGCTGACGGGCCTCGGCGCCTCGGTCAGCTACCACGACCCGTACGTGCCCGCGTGGAGCGTCCGTGACCGGCCCGTGCCCCGCGCGGACTGCCTGTACGAGGCGGTGGCCGACGCCGACCTGACGATCCTGCTCCAGCAGCACCGCACGTACGACCTCCAGGGCCTGTCGGTGAAGGCCCAGCTGCTGCTGGACACACGGGGGGCCGCGCCCACGGGGGCGGCGCACCGGTTGTGAAAGGGGCGCGCAGGGATGCTTCAGCCCCCGCGGCTGGTGGCGAGCGGTGCCCTCCGCCGGTACCGTACGAAACTGGTGGAGTCCACCGCAGTGGCCGCTGCGGCAGGCTCCTGACCGCCAAGCGGAGTGTCCACCCCTATTCTCTGTAGGGGTGGCCGCTCAGCGGCCGTGAATCCGCAAGATCCACCTCCTCCGGAACTTCACCAGCCGAAGCCGGAAGCGGTCCCAGCGGGTGGGCTTGCGGTGACGGCCCATGGGCGCGCCCCCTTCCGCGATGCCGCCCATTGGCCCGGTAAGGCGGCCCGTCGGAATCGGGCTGGGCCCCGAGGGCGGGGTCCGGACCGTGTCCTTGGAAGGGGGCGCTCCGGAGAACCGGGTCGCCGGTCACGGACATTACTGGTCCGACACTCCTGTTCCCCGCGTATTCGCCCCGAAGGACGGTGCGCCCCCGTCTCGCAATACGCGCCCCCACCTGCGCGGACGCCCGGCACGTGCAAAGGGGCCCGGTCGCCCGCGTGGGCGGGTGACCGGGCCCCTTCGTGGGCCGTGGACGCGGTGTGGTTACCGCTTGTGCTGCGAGTCCGCCACCGTGACCTCGACCCGCTGGAACTCCTTGAGCTCGCTGTAGCCGGTCGTGGCCATGGCGCGGCGCAGGGCGCCGAAGAAGTTCATGGAGCCGTCGGGGGTGTGCGAGGGCCCGGTGAGGACCTCCTCGATGGTGCCGACCGTGCCGAGGTCGACCTTCTGGCCGCGCGGCAGCTCCTCGTTGACGGCCTCCATGCCCCAGTGGTGGCCCTTGCCGGGCGCGTCGGTGGCGCGGGCCAGCGGGGAGCCCATCATCACGGAGTCGGCGCCGCAGGCGATCGCCTTGGGCAGGTCGCCGGACCAGCCGACGCCGCCGTCCGCGATCACGTGCACGTACCGGCCGCCGGACTCGTCCATGTAGTCGCGGCGGGCGGCGGCCACGTCGGCGACCGCGGTGGCCATCGGGACCTGGATGCCGAGCACGTTGCGCGTGGTGTGCGCGGCGCCGCCGCCGAAGCCGACCAGGACGCCGGCCGCGCCGGTGCGCATCAGGTGCAGGGCCGCGGTGTACGTGGCGCAGCCGCCGACGATCACCGGGACGTCGAGCTCGTAGATGAACTGCTTGAGGTTCAGCGGCTCGTGCGAGGACGACACGTGCTCCGCGGAGACCGTCGTACCGCGGATGACGAAGATGTCCACGCCCGCGTCCACGACGGCCTTGGAGAACTGGGCGGTGCGCTGCGGGGAGAGCGCGGCGGCGGTGACCACGCCCGAGTCGCGCACCTGCTTGATCCGCGCGCCGATCAGCTCCTCCTTGATGGGAGCGGCGTAGATCTCCTGGAGGCGGCGGGTCGCGGCCCCGGCGGGCAGCTCGGCGATCTCGTCGAGCAGCGGCTGCGGGTCCTCGTACCGCGTCCACAGGCCCTCGAGGTTGAGCACGCCCAGGCCGCCCAGCTCGCCGATGCGGATGGCCGTGGCCGGGGAGACGACCGAGTCCATGGGAGCGGCCAGGAAGGGCAGCTCGAACCGGTAGGCGTCGATCTGCCAGGCGATGGAGACCTCCTTCGGGTCCCGCGTACGGCGGCTGGGGACGACGGCGATGTCGTCGAAGGCGTACGCCCGGCGGCCGCGCTTGCCGCGCCCGATCTCGATCTCAGTCACGTCTGTGGCCTTTCCCTGATGCGTTGCAGCGTCTTCCAGTATCGCCGACACCCATGCCAAGGGCGGCCCCGGAGGCTTCCGGGGCCGCCCTTCACGGCATGCCGCCTACTTACTGCTGTAGTTCGGCGCCTCGACCGTCATCTGGATGTCGTGCGGGTGGCTCTCCTTCAGGCCCGCCGAGGTGATCCGGACGAAGCGGCCCTTGGACTCCATCTCCTCGATGGTGGCCGCGCCCACATAGCCCATGGTCTGGCGAAGACCGCCGACGAGCTGGTGCAGGACGTTGGCCAGCGGGCCGCGGTAGGGCACCTGGCCCTCGACGCCCTCGGGCACGAGCTTGTCGTCGGAGGCGACCTCGGCCTGGAAGTAGCGGTCCTTCGAGTACGACTTCGCCTGGCCGCGGGACTGCATGGCGCCGAGCGAGCCCATGCCCCGGTACGACTTGAACTGCTTGCCGTTGATGAAGAGCAGCTCGCCGGGCGACTCCTCGCAGCCCGCGAGCAGGCTGCCCAGCATGACCGTGTCGGCGCCGGCGGCCAGCGCCTTGCCGATGTCGCCGGAGTACTGCAAGCCGCCGTCGCCGATCAGCGGGACGCCCGCCGGGCGGGCGGCGAGGGAGGCCTCGTAGATGGCGGTGACCTGCGGGACGCCGATGCCGGCGACCACGCGCGTGGTGCAGATCGAACCGGGGCCCACCCCCACCTTGATGCCGTCGACACCGGCGTCGATCAGGGCCTGCGCGCCGTCGCGCGTGGCGACGTTGCCACCGATCACGTCGATGGACACACTCGACTTGATCTTCGACATCCAGCTCAGCGCGTTGCTGTTGTGGCCGTGCGAGGTGTCGACGACCAGGAAGTCCGCTCCAGCCTCGGCGAGCGCCTGGGCGCGCTCCAGGGCCTCGGGGCTGGCGCCCACCGCGGCACCGACGAGCAGCCGGCCCTCGGAGTCCTTGGCCGCGTTCGGGTACTGCTCCGCCTTGACGAAGTCCTTGACGGTGATCAGGCCCTTGAGGATGCCCTCGTCGTCGACCAGCGGCAGCTTCTCGATCTTGTGCTTGCGCAGCAGCTGCATGGCGTCGACGCCGGAGATGCCGACCTTGCCGGTGACCAGCGGCATGGGCGTCATGACATCGCGCACCTGGCGGCTGCGGTCGGTCTCGAAGGCCATGTCACGGTTGGTGACGATGCCGAGCAGCCTCCCGGCGGGGTCGGTGACGGGGACGCCACTGATGCGGAACTTGGCGCACAGGGCGTCCGCCTCGGCGAGCGTCGCCTCCGGGTGCACCGTGATGGGATCGGTGACCATGCCGGACTCGGACCGCTTGACCAGGTCGACCTGGTTGACCTGGTCCTCGACCGAGAGGTTGCGGTGCAGCACGCCGACGCCGCCCAGCCGGGCCATCGCGATCGCCATGCGGGACTCGGTCACCTTGTCCATCGCCGCCGAGAGCAGCGGGATGTTGACCCGGACGTTGCGGGAGATACGGGACGAAGTGTCGACCGCGTTGGGGAGCACCTCGGATGCGCCCGGCAGGAGCAGCACGTCGTCGTAGGTCAGCCCGAGTGTCGCGAATTTCTCGGGCACTCCGTCGACGTTGGCAGTCATGACACCTTCCCCAAATGGCCTTGATCGGTGCGGATGTCCATGCTAACGGGAAGCGGAGGCGTCTCATTCCACGATGGGAGATCGTCCCGGGCTTCGTCTCTTCCTACGGAACCGGCGCACCGCCGGTCCGGCGGCAGCCCGGTCACTGTTCGGCGAGGGCCCTCAACCTGCTCAGCGCCCTGTGCTGGGCCACCCGGACGGCCCCGGGTGACATTCCCAACATCTGTCCCGTTTCCTCCGCGGTCAACCCCACCGCGATGCGCAACAGCAGCAGTTCGCGCTGGTTCTCCGGGAGGCTGGCCAGCAGCTTCTTGGCCCACTCGGCGTCGCTGCTGAGCAGGGCACGCTCCTCCGGGCCGAGGGAGTCGTCCGGGCGCTCGGGCATCTCGTCCGAGGGCACGGCCGTCGAGCCCGGGTGCCGCATGGCGGCGCGCTGGAGGTCGGCGACCTTGTGGGCGGCGATGGCGAAGACGAAGGCCTCGAAGGGACGGCCGGTGTCCTTGTAACGCGGCAGGGCCAGCAGGACCGCGACACAGACCTCCTGGGCGAGGTCCTCGACGAAGTGCCGGGCGTCGCCCGGGAGCCGGGACAGCCGGGTGCGGCAGTAGCGCAGTGCCAGCGGATGGACGCGGGCGAGCAGATCGTGTGTGGCCTGCTCGTCGCCGTCGACGGCGCGGTGGACGAGCGCACCGATCGCCCCTTGGGCAAGTGCCGCCTGGTCGTCGCGCATCGGTCCATGGTGCCTTGACGTCGCCCGTTCCGTGGCACCGCCTTCGTGGTTGTGCACCGAAGCGTTATGAGCAGGTGCGCCGAAGCTCATCCCCTGCGCCCTCCCCTTCCGCTCGACCAACTCGTCCGCGAGGAACTCCACACCCTCAAGGATGCGTCATCCGCGGCGAAACGAGCAGCGGGCGCCCGGCGGGGCGCTTTGCCACCGGCGTCCGCGATGCGGTATGGCACGTCACGCGCGGTCCGGGCCCACGTTCTCACAGGGCCGCGACGGCCGCCCGCCGTCTCACGAGCGCCCGGGACCGGGGAGCGGACCCGGCGCGGAGAGGTGAGAGCGACACGGCCGCGCGACCGGCCGACCGGACGCCCCCACGCCCGTTGCCGTGCGTGGGGGTGGCGTCGCGTTCCGGTACGCCGGTTCGGGACGGCCCGACCGGGATCCGCACGGGTCCTAGCGGACCAGGCCCCAGCGGAAACCGAGAGCCACCGCGTGCGCGCGGTCCGAGGCGCCGAGCTTCTTGAACAGCCGGCGGGCGTGGGTCTTGACGGTGTCCTCGGAGAGGAACAGCTCGCGGCCGATCTCCGCGTTGGAGCGGCCGTGGCTCATGCCCTCCAGGACCTGGATCTCCCGCGCGGTGAGCGTGGGCGCGGCGCCCATCTCGGCCGAGCGCAGCCGACGCGGAGCGAGCCGCCAGGTGGGGTCGGCGAGGGCCTGTGTCACCGTGGCCCGCAGCTCCGCGCGGGAGGCGTCCTTGTGCAGGTACCCACGGGCGCCGGCGGCCACGGCGAGCGCCACGCCGTCGAGGTCCTCGGCGACCGTGAGCATGATGATGCGCGCGCCGGGGTCCGCGGACAGCAGCCGCCGGACGGTCTCGACGCCGCCCAGTCCGGGCATGCGCACGTCCATGAGAATGAGGTCGGAGCGGTCGGCGCCCCAGCGGCGGAGGACTTCCTCGCCGTTGGCCGCCGTCGTCACACGCTCGACGCCGGGCACGGTCGCTACCGCGCGGCGCAGCGCCTCTCGGGCAAGCGGGGAGTCGTCGCAGACGAGGACGGATGTCATGGCCGTCCTCCGCAGCTGATGCGCGTCACCTTGAGCCTCCAGGCTGGTACGGAATCGTCACCTGTGCGGTCGACCGTCTCGGACGCCCGCCCGAGCGCTTGTGTTCTCAACCGCCTCCGCACTCTCAACGACGGTCACTCGAAAGAGTTACGGGGCTGTACGCCGTCTTCGGCACTCTACGTGAGGGAACGGACACAGAGCAGACATGAACGTCAGACCCTCAACTTTTCATCACAAGCTATGCCCCATTTAGCCCCTTTTGTTCCCGTTTCTAGGTGTCTAGGGCTAGATTCGCAATGAGTCATATTTTCATCTCCTTAGATCGGAGATGTACGGTCGTTGGCACCGTATCCGCCACGAACGGCTACAAGGGGTCACGTAATGGCAGATTTCTCCCGCCTTCCCGGACCAAACGCGGACCTGTGGGACTGGCAGTTGCTGGCTGCCTGCCGCGGGGTCGACAGCTCGCTCTTCTTCCATCCCGAAGGCGAGCGCGGGGCGGCTCGGAGCGCTCGAGAGAACTCGGCCAAGGAGGTCTGCATGAGGTGCCCGGTCCGTGCGGAGTGCGCGGCACACGCCCTGGCGGTGCGCGAGCCGTACGGAGTGTGGGGAGGCCTGACCGAGGACGAGCGCGAAGAGCTCATGGGGCGGGCACGGAACCGGCTGGTGTCGGCGTCGTCGACCAGCGGGGACACCGCCTCGGACAACTGAAGGAACGTTTTTTCTTATCCGCTCGCGTTGAGCCGCAGCAGGGCACGCGCCACGCGTGCCCTCGCGATATCCGATCCCCTTGTGCCAGCTTGTGTCAGCGGGCCCCGGCCCGAACCAGCTCCTCCAGCGTCGCCGCCACCGCCGGTACCTGTGCCAGGTCGGGCAGGGTGAGGGCGACGATCTCCCGCCGCACCGCCGGTTCCAGTTCCACGGTGCGCGCGCCCCTGGGCCGTACCGACTCGACCGCCAGCTGGGGCAGGACCGCGACCCCGAGTCCCGCACCCACCAGGCCGACCACCGCCGGGTAGTCGTCGGTGGCGAAGTCGATACGGGGCGTGAAGCCGGCGCCCTCGCACACCTGGACCAGCTGGCCGCGGCATCGCGGGCAGCCCGCGATCCACGGATCGCCCGCGAGTTCGCCGATGGCGACGGACCCCGCGCGGGCCAGCCGGTGCCGCTCGGGCACCAGCCCCACGAGCCGGTCGGTCAGCAGCGGCCGTACGACCAGGTCCTCCCATTCCCCGGCGCCCGCGGCCCCCTCGTAGCGGAAGGCGAGTGCCACGTCGCAGTCGCCCTGGCGCAGCAGTTCGACGGACCTCGGCGGCTCGGCCTCCTCCAGGGACACCCGGGTGCCGGGGTGCGCGGCGCGCAGCGCGGCGAGCGCGGTGGGCACGAGCGTGGAACTTCCGCTGGGGAAGGAGACGAGCCGTACCCGCCCGGCTCGCAGCCCGGCGATGGCGGCGATCTCCTCCTCTGCGGCGGTGAGCCCGGCGAGGATGCCGGTGGCGTGCCGGACGAGCGCCTCGCCGGCCTGGGTCAGGCGCATCTCGCGGCCGGCCCGGATCAGCAGCGGGGTGCCGACAGCCGCCTCGAGGGCCTTCATCTGCTGGCTGACGGCCGGCTGGGTGCAGCCCAGTTCGCGCCCCGCCGCGGAGAAGGAACCGGTGGTGGCGACGGCACGCAGCACACGGAGATGACGAGCCTCGATCACACCGTCGAGCATAAGCGAAACTTGGGCGGGTGGCGGATTATCGCGTCGACACTTTGACCACCGCTCGCCTACCGTGCCCGCATGAAGCTTCTGTCAGTGAACCTGGGCCGCCCCGAGGCCGTGCCCTACACCGACCAGCCGGAAGGTGTGACCGGCATCGGCAAGCGGCCGGTGGACGGGCCGGTCAAGGTGTCGGCGCCGGGTCCGAAGGGGGTCGGCGCGAGCGGGCTGGCCGGGGACGCGGTGTGCGACACGCGGCACCACGGCGGCGACGACCAGGCGGTGTACGCGGTGGCGCGCGAGGACCTCGACGAATGGGAGCGCGAGCTGGGCCGGACCCTGGCCAACGGCGCCTTCGGCGAGAACCTCACCACGCTCGGCCTGGACATCACCGGCGCGCGGATCGGCGAGCGCTGGCGCATCGGCTCGCCGCTCGGCCCTTCGGTGCTCCTGGAGGTCACCAGCGGAAGGATTCCCTGCCGGACCTTCCAGGGCCATCTGGGTGAGAAGGGGTGGGTGAAGCGGTTCACGCGCAGGGCGGCGCCGGGCGCGTATCTGCGGGTGCTCGAAGCCGGTGGGATCCGGGCGGGCGACCCCGTCCAGATCGTGCACCGCCCGGACCACGACGTGACCGTGGGCCTGGAGTTCCGGGCCATGACGACCGAGCGCCCGCTGCTGCCCCGGCTGCTCGCGGCGGGTACGGCGCTGCACCCGGAGACGCTGGCGGCGGCCCGGAAGTACGCGCGAGAGAACGAGGGCTGACCGGCCGTCATCGTCCCGCCGACACGTGGGCATCACCGATCGGTAGGCCCTGTGCAGAGATCGGGACAACGCGTTTCGGACCACTAATCTTTCGGCATGACAACGGCTCTGATTACGGGATCGACCGCGGGCATCGGCGCCGCCTTCGCGCGGCGGCTGGCGGCCGACGGGCACAACCTGGTGCTGGTGGCGCGCGACACCGCGCGCCTGACGGAGCAGGCCACCGAACTGCACGACCGGCACGGCATCGAGGCGGAGGTGCTGACGGCCGACCTGGCGACGGACGCGGGCATCGAGGCCGTCGCCGCCCGGCTGGGCGACCGCAAGGATCCCGTGGACCTGCTGGTCAACAACGCGGGCTTCGGGAACAAGGGCCGTTACCTGGACGTGTCGATGGCCGACGAGCTCAGGATGCTCAAGGTGCACGTCGAGGCGGTGCTGCGGCTGACGTCGGCGGCGACCGCGGCGATGCGCGAGCGCGGCCGGGGCGGCGTCGTGAACGTGGCCTCGGTGGCCGCCTTCGTGCCGCGCGGCACGTACGGCGCGTCGAAGGCGTGGGTCGTGCAGTTCACCCAGGGCGCCGCGCGCGACCTGGCCGGCAGCGGCGTACGGCTGATGGCGCTCTGCCCCGGCTTCGTGCGCACCGAGTTCCACCAGCGGGCCGGCATGGGCACGGAGAACATCCCGAACTGGATGTGGCTGGACGCGGACAAGCTGGTCGCGGCGGCGCTGACGGACCTGGCCCACGGCAAGACCCTGTCCGTCCCGGACCCGCGGTACAAGGCGCTGATGGGCCTGGTGAAGGTGACACCGCGCGGTCTGCTGGGCGGGATCACCTCGAAGACGGGCCGCAAGTACGGACCGCAGTGACGTCACGGAGGTGACGACGGCGCCCCAGTGGGAAAATGGTTTTCTCGGACATCCTTTTCCTTCCCGGACATCCTTGACGGAGAGCCGGACCAGGCCGGGGGACCGGAGGCGCGTCATGACCTTCGTACAGCTCATCGACTGCAGGACGAGCCGGTTCGAGGAGATGAACCGGCTGCTGGACAGCTGGGTCGAGAAGACCGGAGGCAGGCGGACCGCGACGCACGCGGTCGTCGGCAAGGACCGGTCGGACGAAGCCCACGTCGTCGAGTTGGTGGAGTTCCCGTCGTACGAGGAGGCGATGCGGAGCTCGAACCTGCCGGAGACCGACGAGATCTTCCGGGGCCTGGTCGCCCTCTGCGACGAGATGCCCACCTTCACGGACCTGGACGTCGTGCGGGACGAGCAGCTCTGCGAGACCGCCGTGCGCCGTTTCTACGGCACCCTGACGACCGCCGGTGAGCTGCCGCCGCTCAACGACCTGATCGACGAGGACTGCCACAGCCACGACCCCGTCAACCCCCAGGTCACCATCGGTCTGGACGCCATCCGCCGCGACTTCCGCATGTGGCGCGACGCCTTCGACGCCTCGTTCGCGGTCGAGGACCTGATGGCGCAGGGCGACCGGGTCTGCGCCCGCTGGACCTGGACCGCCACGCACAAGGGCGAGTTCCTCGGCATCGCGCCCACCGGCAGGCGGGTCACCATGACCGGCATGACCGTCTTCCACTTCGGCGGCAACGGCAAGGTCGCCGAGGTGTGGTGGCAGCACGACCAGCTGGGGCTGCTGCAACAGCTGGGGGCGCTGGACGAGTTGGAGCGGTAGCGAGGACTCACCGGGTGGCACGGAAGCGGACGGCGGCGCCCGGCGGGATCTGCCCGGCCAGGGGCAGGTCGGCGGCGTCGACGACCGCGATGACCGGGTAGCCGCCGGTGACGGGGTGGTCGGTGAGGAACAGCACCGGCCTGCCGTTCGGCGGGACCTGAAGGGCGCCCGGCACCATGCCCTCGGCCGGGAGCTCCCCGTCACGGACCCGCGTCAGGGCCGGGCCGTCGAGCCGGATGCCGATCCGGTTGCTGCGGCTGGTCGCCTCCCAGCGGGCACCGAGCAGCGTCGCGTACGAGGCGTCGCCGAACCAGTCGTCGCGCGGCCCGCGCACCACGCGCAGCGTGAACTCGCGCGGCGGTGCCGTGCGCGGTGCCAGGTCCACGCCCGGGAAGGCGAGCGCGGGGCGGCCGACCGGCAGCCGGTCGCCGGTGCGCAGGGGCTGGAGGCCGATGCCGGAGAGCAGGTCGGTGGAGCGGGACCCCAGAAGCAGTGGCGTGTCGAGCCCGCCGCGCACGGCGAGGTACGTCCGCAGTCCCGAGGCGGGCACGCCCAGGTGCAGCGTCTGTCCGTCGTGCAGCGGGAACGGCGCGTCGACCGGGACTGCCCGGCCGTCCACGGTGGCCGGGCAGGGCGCCCCCGTCAGGGCCGCGTACAGCACCGACGGGACCCCCGACGGCGTACGGCAGCGCACGCGCACCCGCAGGCCGCCGAAGGTGGTCTCGATTCCGGCCGCGTCCTCGGGATTGCCCACGAGCCGGTTGGCGAGGGCCAGCGAGTCCCGGTCGGCGGCGCCGGAGCCCGAGACCCCGAGGTGGGCCCAGCCGGGGCGGCCCAGGTCCTGGACCGTGGCGAGCGGGCCGGGCGCCAGGACCTCCAGGCCGGAACCGGTCGCCGCGGCGCTCGTCGCCGGGGCGCCGGCGGTCGCCTTCGCTGCGGACGTCGTCACCGTGTCTCCTCGGGAACGAAGCGGACGTGGCTGCCGGGGACCAGCAGCGCCGGTGGGTCGCGCCGCTCGTCCCACAGCACGGCGTCCGTGGTGCCGAGCAGCTGCCAGCCGCCCGGCGAGGAGCGCGGGTAGACCCCCGTGAAACCGCCGGCGACGGCGACCGAGCCCGCCGGCACCGCGGTGCGGGGCTCGGACCGCCGCGGAAGCCGCAGCAGTGGATCGGTGCCCGTGAGGTAGCCGAAGCCCGGGGCGAAGCCCGCGAAGGCGACCGTGTAGAGCGGTGCGGTGTGCCGGGCGATCACCTCGCCCACACCCAGTCCCGTCAGCCCGGCCACGTGGGACAGGTCCTCGCCGTCGTAGCGGACGGCGAGCGTGACGATCGGGTCACCGGCCGGCTCGGCGGACCCGGCGGATCCGGCCGGCGCCGAAGGGGTGCCGGGAGCGGACCGTCCGGCCGGGCCGAGGGCCGCCGCGTGCTCCGCCACGGCCGCGGCCACGGCCGGGTGGGCGGTGACCGCGGGGTCGTAGGTGACGAGCAGCGTGCGGGCGGCCGCGACCAGTTCCCGGACGCCGCGCGGGCGGTCGGCCTCCAGCGCGCCGCGCAGTGCCAGCACCTGCTCCAGGCCGTCGGCCTCGACCAGCAGGGCGTGGCTGCCGGCCCGGCGGATGCCGACGCTCACGCCGGCACCGTCAGGGGCTTCGGCACGGCGAACGGCGTCGGGGCGAGACCGGCCCGCTCCAGCTCCTCACGCAGCCGGCGCGCGATCGCGACCGCGCCGGCCGTGTCGCCGTGCACGCACAACGACCGTACGGACAGCGGCACGTCGCTGCCGTCCACGGCCTCCACCACGCCCTCGGTCACCATGCGCAGACAGCGCCGCACGATCACCTCCGGGTCGTGCAGCACCGCGCCGGGTTCGCGGCGCGAGACCAGGGTGCCCTCAGGGGTGTACGCCCGGTCCGCGAAGGCCTCGTGGACCGGGGTGAGCCCGGCCGCGCCGGCGGTGCGCAGCCAGACGCTGCCGGGCAGGCCCAGCACCGGAAGTTCCGGGTCGTAGCGGCGCACGGCCTCCGCGACGGCGGCGGCCTGCGCCTCGTGGTGGACGATCGTGTTGTAGAGGGCGCCGTGCGGCTTGACGTACGCGACGCGGGTGCCGGCGAGGCGGGCGAAGCCGTCGAGCGCGGCGATCTGGTAGACGACGTCGTTGACCAGCTCGGCGGGGTCGACGTCGATGAAGCGGCGCCCGAAGCCCGCCAGGTCCCGGTAGCCCACCTGGGCGCCGATGGCGACGCCGCGCTCGGCGGCCCGCTCGCACGTCCGGCGCATCACGGTCGGGTCGCCGGCGTGGAAGCCGCAGGCCACGTTGGCGCTGGTGACGAGGGACAGCAGGGCGTCGTCGTCACCGAGCCGCCACTGCCCGAAGCCCTCGCCGAGGTCGCTGTTGAGGTCGATCATGGATGCTCCGCAGCTCAGCTCTGCCACTCGGGACGGGTCATGCCGTGCAGGTTGCGGTACTCGGCGACCCGCGGCGAGGACCAGCCCTCCAGCAGCTCGGGGTCGACCTTGTAGACCTCGACGCCGATCGGATGGCACACCTCCACGGGGTCGTGGGCCTCCGGGCCCCACATCGGGACGGACAGATCGCCGCCGGGGCAGGTGGACAGCGCGCACAGCAGGTCGAGTTCGGCGAAGAACTCGAAGTGGTCGCCGGGGCGGGCCGGGCAGTCCTTCATGAAGTACTGGTCGTCCTCGTTGAGTCCGGTGCACTGGAAGACGTTCAGCACGTCGTGCACGTCGAACTCCGTGAGCCCGTAGGGGAGCACGGACCGCACCAGGTTCGAGTGGCAGTGGAAGTCGAAGTCCTCGCCCGTCAGCATGCGGTTGACGTACGGGTCGCAGCGGGTGCCCAGCAGGTCGTGCACGCGCCCGCCCTCGGCGTCACGGCCGTAGGCGGCGAGCGTGTCGTCGGTGATCGTCAGCAACGGACGCAGGAAGGGCAGGTTCGACCAGATCCGGTCATACGTGCTCACGTGGGCGCGCTGGAGCTGGCGGGTGCGGGCCGCCCACATGCGCTCACGCGGGTCGTTGCGGTTCCAAATGTTCAGGTCGCCGACCTGCGGCCCGTCGACGGTGACCAGGCGGCACAAGTGTCCGGCCGGAACCTCCCAGGCGCGGCCCGAGCGAATCGGTATGACGAAGCTGTCGACGAGTTCGCGGCCCTCCTCGGTCTTCGAGACCCGGTCGTAGAACGCGCGGTCGACGTCGAGCGGACCGCCTTTCGTCGCCTGATAGGCGGCTGCGGTGGTGGCCATGGGGGGCGTACCTCTTTCCTGGGTGGCTGGTGGGGTGGGGTTGACCGCGGGCGGCCGAGTGGGGGTGCCTACGGCCCGTCAGGTCTCGCGGCGGGCCGCGGCGGCCCGCACCATGTCGACGACCGCGCGCTCGGAGTCCTCGAGGTAGCGGCGCAGCGCCTCCGCGGCCTGGGCGCGCCGCCCGGTGCGCAGCAGATCGCACACCTCGCGGTCGCGCGGCACCCACTGCGCCTGGAACTCGGGCTCGCGCGGGACCTCGGCGAAGGCCAGGCGCAACTGCGCGACGATCGTGTCGAAGAACCGGTCGAGCCGCCTGCTGCCGAGCAGCCGTACGACGGCGCGGTGGAAGTCCAGCGACCAGGTGCTGACCTCGCTCCAGCGCCCCGCCCGGGCCGCCGCCTCCTGGGCCGAGACCCGCTCCTCGAGCGCGGCCAGCGCCTCCTCGGAGGCGTACACGCTCTCCTCCACCGCGCGCAGTTCGAAGCAGCGGCGGGCGGCGTAGATGTCGTGCACGTCGGCCACGTCGAGCCGCTTGACGGCGGCGCCCTTGTAGAGCCGGTGGACCGCCAGGCCCTCGTGCACCAGGAGCCGTACGGCCTCGCGCAGCGTGTTGCGCGAGACGCCCAGTTCGGCGGCGAGGGCCGCGTCCCGCAGGGGCAGGCCCGGGGGCAGCTCGCCCCGGCTGATCCGCTCGCGAAGCCGGTCGGCGACCGCTTCCGCGGCGACATCGCCGGGCTCGGGGACCCCGGCGGTGCTCTGTTCTTCGGACATGGCGGCGACAGTACCCCAGGATTGTTCATCAATCCATAGCTCGATTGATCGCGGGTGTCTGACTTCGACCGCAGAATGCCGTCCCTCACTGGCTGTCTGCCGCATCCGCGCTGACCGACGATCGTCCAACCCTTGACAGGATCGTTCAATCATTTCTAACTTGACCGCCACCGCAGGCCCCCCTCATCGCCGTGGTCGACGCCGCCGACGGACGACATCCAGCCGCGGCTCACCCCCCTCACGACTCCGCCCTTCCCTCTCCCGACCCGCCACGGAGGTGGCTCATGCCGCCGGTTCCCGCTCAATCCGCCACCGACGCGCCCCCGAGCAGTGGCCGCGCCCTGCTGGAGGACAGCGCCCTCACCTCGTTCCACCGCAGGCTGACCGTCTATTCGGCGGGCGGGCCCTTCCTCGACGGACTCATCCTCGGCGTGATCGGCGTCGCCCTCACCCAGATCGGCCCGCGCTGGCACCTCAGCGGCCTGTGGGAGGGCTTCCTCGCGGCGGCCGCGCTGTGCGGACTGCTCGTCGGCGGAACCGTCTTCGGCTACGTCACCGACCGCTTCGGCCGCCACATCATGTACACGATCGACCTGGCGGCGATCGTGGTCTTCTCCGTCGCCCAGGCCTTCGTCACCGGCCCCGAGCAACTGCTCGTGCTGCGCTTCCTGATCGGCGTGGCCGTCGGCGCCGACTACCCGATCGCCACGTCCCTGCTCGCCGAGTTCTCACCGCGCAAGCACCGCGGCGCGATGCTCGGTCTCCTGACCGTGATGTGGTCCGTGGGCAGCGCGGCCGCCTACCTCATCGGCGATCTGCTGCTGCGGCTCGGCCCCGACGGCTGGCGCTGGCTGCTCGCCTGCCCCGCGGTGCCCGCCGCGATCCTGGTCCTGCTGCGCATCGGCACCCCCGAGTCACCCCGCTGGTTGCTCTCCCAGGGCAGGGTCGAGGAGGCCGAGGCGGTGATGCGCAAGGTGTTCGGACCCGGCGCGGGCGTCGCCGACCTGGGCACCCCGGCCCAACCCGCCCGCTTCTCGGCCGTCTTCCGTGGCACCTACGGCAAGCGCACCGCCTTCGTCTCGCTCTTCTGGGCCTGTTCGGTGATGCCGATCTACGCCATCTACGCCTTCGGTCCCCAACTGCTCGCCGCCATGGGCCTGTCCGGCGACAGCGGCACCCTCGGCTCGGTCGCCATCAGCCTGGTGTTCCTGATCGGCTGCCTGGTCTTCCTGCCACTGCTGAACCGCGCGGGACGGCGTCCCGTCCTCGTCTGGACCTTCGCGGCGTCGACGGTCCCGCTGCTGGTGCTCGGCGTCTTCCCGGGGCTGCCGGCGGTCGGGGCGGGACTGCTGTTCGCGGTGTACGCGATCGCCGTCGGCGGTCCCACGCTGCTCCAGTGGATCTACCCGAACGAGCTGTTCCCGACGGAGATCCGGGCGACCGCGGTCGGTGTCGGCACCGGCTTCAGCCGCATCGCCGCCGCCGCCGGCACGTTCCTGACCCCGCTGGCCCTGGAGCACTGGGGCGTGGGAGCGACGCTGCTGCTGGCCGGCGTCGTGTCGGCGGTGGGCACGCTGGTGTCGATCGCGATGGCCCCGGAAACGCGGGGCGTGTCCCTGGAGACATCCAGCGCCACCTGAGCCGACGCCAGGCCGGCAGCCGCGGACCGACGGACGGGCATGAGTGAGAAGTGGCAGGGAGCACGACGGCTCCCTGCCACCCCTCGTTTGGGGACCACAGCCTCTCCTACGGCCGACCCCGTTGTCGGAGGAGCCGACTAGGATTTCGGGGCCGCCACTGGAGGGGCTGCGCCACCCGCTCGGTGGTACGGCACACCGCGACCGAGCGCGACAAGGCCGGCGACCACTACCACCAGGCATGGTGCGTTCTCGACGTCGACGAGTTCGCCAACCTGCACCCGGCGCTGCGGCTGGCCGACGACGAAGTAGCCGAAGACGAAGCCCCAGCGGCCCCGTGACCGGCCCGCGGCTGCGCACGTTGCCAGTTTCGGTCGACCGGTCGGCAGAGGCGCCGGCGCGCGGTGCGGCCCGGGTTCCACCGTCCGGCGCAACCCGGGCTCGAGCCTTGCATTACGGCGCTCCAGGGTCAGTGCACCGAGTCGACGGTCGGCGTCCCGGAGCGGCGCGACGAGTCGGCGGCCCTGACGGATACAGCCGTCCACGACACCCCGCCCACCGGGACGCTCCCGCAGAACCGCAGCTCCCGGAACGTCCCGCCGCTGCCGGGTCCAGACGAAAATCCCCAGCTCCGGCTCTGCAGCACGGCCCGGGCGATCTGCCGGATCTCACTGATATCGGGGCGATCGCGGTTTTCGACGAACCAGGTGAGCGCCATGGTGCAGGGCGGCATATCGACCACGTAACCGGCATTCAGTCAGCAGATCCGCGTGCTGGAACAGCGGTTGGGTCTTCAGTTGGTCGAGCGCACCAGAGCACGGCCACCATCGTCATGGGCCGCCCGCGCGGCTGAGTCGGGCGGTCGTGCGCACGGCTGGTTCACCCGCCTGATTGCCCAGGTCGGCTTGCCGGCTCCGGACGGACACGACGCGGCTCACCCGGCAGTTATGGGCAGTGGCTTCGCGGCGCACCCTTGACCGGCAGCCGGTGTGGACTTAGCCTCACCGCAGTAAACGGTCGTTCACCCCGCAGCGGGAGAGCATCGGGTCAGCCAGACCCGGGCGCCGAAGGAGCAACACCTCCCCGGAAACTCTCAGGCATCCCTACCGCTCGGGCAGGCAACTCTGGAAAGCAGGCGCTCACGCGTCTCGCCCACGGTGCAAGCCGCGGATTCCCGCGGTGAATCTCTCAGGCCCATGACAGAGGGGGAGGCTCACTCGGCCGCGCGGTCCCCTCCGCGCTCAACCCTCGAGGAGCCTTTGATGGCTGTCCCGTCGCGTCACCCCCGTCCGTCGCCCGCCTGCCGGCTTCCGGGCTGAACTTCGGCTTTCCTCTTTTCCCCGGCCGCCACCGGACCGGCTCCCCCGTCGCGTGCGCGTGTTCAGCGTGCCCTGCCGCCGTTCCGGTCGGTCCCGTATATCCGCATGTCCGCGTGCAGAACACCGTGTCCGCTCGTTCTGTGTGCGCGTGTGTTCACCCACCGAGACACCCCATGCCCGCACGCGTATGAGATCCCTAAGGTTTGCCCATGTCTGAAAGCAGTGACACCGGCGTGACCACCGCGTCCGCGCCCCAGAGAGGGCACGCACCGACGCCCTCGCCGGCGGGTCAGCAGCACCTCTCCCGGCAATTGTCCAACCGGCACATCCAGCTCATCGCGATCGGCGGTGCGATCGGAACCGGTCTGTTCATGGGATCGGGCAAAACGATCTCGCTGGCCGGCCCCTCGGTGATCTTCGTCTACATGATCATCGGCGCGATGCTGTTCTTCGTGATGCGGGCGATGGGCGAGCTGCTGCTCTCCAACCTGCGCTACAAGTCCTTCGCCGACTTCGCCTCGGACCTCCTCGGGCCGTGGGCCGGCTTCTTCACGGGCTGGACCTACTGGTTTTGCTGGATCGTCACCGGGATGGCCGACGTCATCGCGATCGCCGGGTACGTGTCGTACTGGTGGCACGGGCTCGCGCTGTGGATACCCGGGCTTGTGGCGGTCGTCGTGCTGATCGCTCTGAACCTGCCCACCGTGAAGGCGTTCGGCGAGACCGAGTTCTGGTTCGCACTGATCAAGATCGTCGCTATCGTGGCGCTGATCGTCGTGGGGCTCGGCATGGTGCTGGGCGGCTTCCATGCGCCTGGGGGCGCCACCGCGAGCTTCTCCAACCTCTGGAACGACGGCGGCTTCTTCCCCACCGGCCCCATGGGCTTCGTCGCGGGATTCCAGATCGCGACCTTCGCCTTCGTCGGCATCGAACTCGTCGGCACCACCGCGGCCGAGACCAAGAACCCGGAACGGAACCTGCCCAAGGCGATCAACTCGATCCCGGTACGCGTGATGCTGTTCTACGTGGTCGCCCTGGTCGTGATCATCTCCGTCACTCCCTGGCGCGACATCAGCGCGGACCGCAGCCCCTTCGTCGTGATGTTCGCCCTCGCCGGCCTGGGCATCGCAGCCTCGTTGATCAACTTCGTGGTGCTGACCTCGGCCACCTCGTCCGCGAACTCGGGCATCTACTCCACCTCGCGGATGGTCTACGGCCTGGCACAGGAGGGCGACGCGCCCTCGCGGTTCGGCAGGCTCACCTCCAGGAAGGTGCCGGTCAACGCCCTGCTCCTGTCCGGCGTCTTCCTGCTCCCCGGTGTCGTCATGCTCACCCTGGGCGACTCGATCATCGAGGCCTTCACGCTGGTGACCACCATCTCGGCGCTGCTGTTCATATTCGTCTGGTCGATCATCCTGATCAGCTACATCGTGTACCGCAAGCGCCGTCCGCACCTGCACGAGGTATCGACGTTCAAGATGCCCGGCGGCATCCCCATGTGCTACGTCGTGCTCGCGTTCTTCGCGTTCCTCATCTGGGCACTGACCCAGAAGGACGACACGCTGCAGGCGCTGCTGGTGACCCCGGTGTGGTTCGTCATCCTCGGCATCGCATGGGCGGTGCTGCGCCGTCGCGGCCGCCGTCAGGCCCGGCAGACCGTCTCCCTGCCCGGCTCCCGGAACGGGGAGTGACCCGACCCCGAGGAAGGCGGAGTCACACAGACGGGGACCGATCCCACGCTGCGTAACGACTCGGTGGCGGCACATCCGGCTGCCACCTCAGACTCCGTCGCCGCGCTCTGCGCCGTCGATCACTCGGTGAACGCGATGCCTCACTCGCCACCGTCCTGGCCGCCGTCATCGAGACAGAGCACGTGCCGTACCTCGCCGCGCTGCGGTACAAGGACTCCGGCCTCCGCGAGCGCACCCAGTGGGAGAAGGTCTGGGACCAGCAGAGGGAAGAGGACCGCACCGGTGAAAGGCTCGACACTCGGATGCCGGAGGACCCCGCTTCGTACCTCTCCTCGCCGGTCTGCGCGAGGTGCTGCCCTGGGTCCACCAGTAGTACGGCGAGTACGACGAGGAGTGGGGGGCGACCCCGCCGAGGAGTTCCAGGCCGCCCTCGAAACGGGCCGTACGGAACGCCAACTCTCCGGGTCCGACCTCGTCAACTGGCGTCCCGAGAAGAAGCCTCGCGGACGCCAGAAGAAAACCGACTGAAGCCACGAGCCCCGGACGATCGGCCGGGGCTCGTCGTTGCTCCGACTACGGCCGAGCCGCCCTGCTCAGACCTTCTCCGCCCGCACCCGCGGGTGCTCGGCGGTAAGCAGTCCGATGTCCTCCACGTCGGAGGTCAGGATTGTCGGTCGGCCCGGATGCTGAAGCGCGGTCGCGCACAGCATGGCGTCGATGGCGTACTTGTGGCCGTGCAGGCCCGCTGTTCGCAGTAGAGCGGCGGCGGACTGTGCCACGCCCTGCGTGACCGGTTCCACGTGCAGTCGGGACAAGGTCCACTTCAGCGCCGCATCGTTGATCTTCGGGTGGATGACCTCCACCAGGACGGCAGCCGAGGTGATGACCGGCAGGTCGGCGTCACGGGCGGCTGTCAGCCACTCGTGGATCTCCCGGTCGCGCTGTACGGCCTTCGCCAGGCCCTCGCTGTCCAGGACCAGGGCACCGCTCACGCGGCTGCTCCAGCGCCCGAGGCACCTCCGGTGAGCCGGGCCCGCTTGGCCGCCACCGCCTCCGGGTCGGCCGGGCCGTGCACCTTGTCGAAGTCGGCGATCAGCTCGTCAAGGTTGTCCCGCTCGATCTGCCGCTGAGCCGCCTTCTCCAGGTACGCGGAGAGGCCCCGCTTGCCGACCCGCTCACGAATCGCCTGCAGGGTACCGGCGGACCTGGACGCGCCGCACATTGGTCATGCTCCCCGCCGGGAGTACACGTCCACACCCACGCACTCATGTCCATGTCTATTTTCACGGCGGAAGTGAATCAGACTTCAGGCAGATCAAAGCACCGGTGCCCGGCCCCCCGAAGGGGCGCCGGGCACCGGTGTTTCGGCTCAGTCCAGCAAAGCGCTCAGTGGGCGTGGCCGTGGCCGTGGCCCGCTGCGGCCGGCTCTTCCTCTTCCTTCTTCTCGACGACCAGGGTCTCGGTCGTGAGCAGGAGGGAGGCGATGGAGGCGGCGTTCTCCAGGGCGGAGCGGGTGACCTTGACCGGGTCGATGACGCCGGCCTTCACCAGGTCGCCGTACTCGCCGGTGGCGGCGTTGTAGCCGCTGCCCTTCTCCAGCTCCGCCACCTTGGAGACGATGACGTAGCCCTCGAGGCCGGCGTTCTCGGCGATCCAGCGCAGCGGCTCGACGGCGGCGCGGCGGACGACCGCGACACCCGTGGCCTCGTCGCCGGTCTTGCCGAGGTTGTCCTCCAGGACCTTCACGGCGTGGACGAGCGCGGAGCCACCACCGGAGACGATGCCCTCCTCGACCGCGGCGCGGGTCGCGGAGATGGCGTCCTCCAGACGGTGCTTCCTCTCCTTCAGCTCCACCTCGGTGGCGGCGCCGACCTTGATCACGCACACGCCGCCGGCCAGCTTCGCGAGGCGCTCCTGGAGCTTCTCGCGGTCCCAGTCGGAGTCGGTGTTCTCGATCTCGGCCTTGATCTGGGAGACGCGGCCCTCCACGTCCTCCTTCTTGCCGGCGCCGTCGACGATCGTGGTGTCGTCCTTGGTGACGGTGACGCGGCGGGCGGAGCCGAGGACGTCCAGACCGGCCTGGTCGAGCTTGAGGCCGACCTCCTCGGAGATGACGGTGGCGCCGGTGAGGACCGCCATGTCCTGGAGCATCGCCTTGCGGCGGTCGCCGAAGCCGGGGGCCTTGACGGCCACGGCGTTGAACGTGCCGCGGATCTTGTTGACGACCAGGGTCGACAGGGCCTCGCCCTCGACGTCCTCGGCGATGATCAGCAGCGGCTTCGAGGCGTTGGCCTGGATGATCTTCTCGAGGAGCGGGAGCAGGTCCGCGATCGCGGAGATCTTGCCCTGGTGGATCAGGATGTACGGGTCGTCGAGGACGGCCTCCATGCGCTCCTGGTCCGTGACGAAGTACGGCGACAGGTAGCCCTTGTCGAAGGCCATGCCCTCGGTGAAGTCCAGCTCCAGACCGAAGGTGTTGGACTCCTCGACGGTGATGACGCCGTCCTTGCCGACCTTGTCCATCGCCTCGGCGATCAGCTCGCCGACCTGCTGGTCCTGGGCGGACAGCGCGGCAACGGCGGCGATGTCGGACTTCTCGTCGATCGGACGGGCCGAGGCGTGCAGGTCGTCGGAGACGGCCTTGACCGCGGCGTCGATGCCCTTCTTCAGCGCGGCCGGGGAGGCGCCCGCGGCGACGTTCTTCAGGCCCTCGCGCACGAGCGCCTGGGCGAGCACGGTGGCGGTGGTGGTGCCGTCACCCGCGATGTCGTTGGTCTTGGTCGCCACCTCCTTCACCAGCTGGGCGCCGAGGTTCTCGTACGGGTCCTCGATCTCGACCTCACGGGCGATGGTGACGCCGTCGTTGGTGATGGTGGGCGCGCCGAACTTCTTGTCGATGACGACGTTGCGGCCCTTGGGGCCGATCGTCACCTTGACCGTGTCGGCAAGCTTGTTGACGCCGCGCTCGAGGGCGCGACGGGCGTCCTCGTCGAACTTCAGGATCTTCGCCATGGCAGCGGGAGCCCTCTCGAAATCTGGTGGTAAGACACTGCGCCCCGGGCGCCCGGCTTCTTATCGGTCGCGGGGGCCAGGGGCGCAGCTCAAGCAGAATTGCTTCGGCTTCGTGAAGAAGCGGGTGAACTACTTCTCGATGATCGCGAGGACGTCGCGAGCCGAGAGGACGAGGTACTCCTCGTTGTTGTACTTCACCTCGGTGCCGCCGTACTTGCTGTAGAGCACGACGTCACCGACCTTCACGTCGAGCGGAAGACGGTTGCCGTCCTCGAAGCGGCCCGGGCCCACGGCCAGGACGACGCCCTCCTGGGGCTTCTCCTTGGCGGTGTCCGGGATGACCAGGCCAGAGGCCGTGGTCTGCTCGGCGTCCAGCGGCTGGACCACGATGCGGTCCTCGAGCGGCTTGATGGCAACCTTGGTGCTGGCGGTCGTCACGATCCGACCTCCCCCTTCGGAGATCTCACGGGGTTAACTGTCTGAGGTGGCGACCAGGTCGATCCGTCGTCGCGGGTGCCGGACCTGCCCGTCGCTTTGTTGGCACTCTCCAGGGGGGAGTGCCAGACCTGAGACTATGACCGTCGTTAGCACTCGGTCAAGCGGAGTGCCAATTGCCTCGTGGCGCGTCGGGTGTGGGGCGCTTGGGGGAACGCGTGTTCAAGGTGCTGTGGGTCTGTGTGGGCGGCCCTGGGGCCGCTGCCCCCAGACCCCCGCTTCGACCTCGCCCTCAAGCGCCGGACCGGCTGCTCGATGCCGGACTCGGCTGAAAGCCTCAGCCCAGAGATAGTCCCGCCTGAGCTCAGAGATAGTCCTGCAGGCGGCCCACCGTCAGGCCCTCCTCCTGGATTCTGCGGAGCAGGCGGGTCGTGCGGTCGCGCAGGGGTGGGCCGTCGAGGTCGTCGTCGTCCGAGGCGACGAGGAGGATGTCGCCGGGGCGCAGTTCGTGGGGGCCGTGGGTGAAGCGCAGGCCGGTGTCGGTCGTGGCGCCGCGCCACCGCACGACCGCCGAGACCCCGCAGTCGGCGGCGGCGCGCAGGGTCGTCATGTCGTACCGGCCGTAGGGCGGGCGGAAGAGGCGGGGGCTGACGCCGAAGCGGGCGCGGATCTTGTCCCGCTGGCCGCAGATCTCGGCGCGCTGGCCCGCGTAGGGCAGACCGCGCAGCGAGGGGTGGTCCAGGGTGTGGTTCTGGAGGTCCGCGCCGACCGACATCAGGCGCGCGAAGTGCCCGTACCCCGGTCCGACGACACTGTCCGTGAGGAACATGCTGACCGGCAGCCGCAGTTCACGGACCATGTCGACGAACCGCGGATCCTTCTCCGCGCCGTCGTCGTAGGTGAGGAAGGCGACCGGGTCGGAGGTCGCGACGTGGTCCACGACCTCGGGCAGTCCGGCGGACGGGCTGGCGCCGGCGGGCCGCGGCGGACGGGCGGGCGGCTTCGGTGGCGCGGGCAGCGGCGCCGTGAGTCCCCAGCGCCGGTAGGCCTGGTCGGCCGCCGGGCTCTGCGACCGTACCCCCTGCGCCGCCTTGCGGCCGAGCCGCTCGATGGGATCGACGGACGTGGCACAGCCGGACAGCAGCGAGGCGGCGAGCAGGGCCACGGCGAGGTGCCGGGGCCTGACGGGCCGCAGTCTCACAGGTAGTCCTCCAGCCGGGCCACCGCGTACCCGTCCGCCGTGACCTTGCTCAGGAACCGGCGCATGTCGTCGGCCATCGTGCCGTTCCATTCGTTGGGACCCCGGAAGTGGGTGAGCACGATGTCGCCGGGCCGCAGCCGCTGGTCGTCCTCGCGGAACTCCCAGCGGTCGACGTAGACCTCCTCGTTCCAGATGGGCGCGTACTCGATGCCGCAGGACTTGGCGGCGCGCAGGGTGTCCTGGTTGTAGTTGCCGTAGGGCGGGCGGAACATCTTCGGGCGCTTGCCGAACCGCTCCTGCATGATGTCCTGCATACCGCAGATCTCGCGCTTCTGCTCCTCGTAGGACAGGCCCGGCAGGTAGGGGTGGTGCAGGGTGTGGTTGTTGAGGGTGACCCCGGAGGCCTGCATCTTCCAGAAGTAGCCGTAGTCGTCCTTGATGAGGTCGTCGCTGAGGAACACCGTGTACGGGATCTTCAGGTCGCGCATCATCCGCAGGAATTCCGGGTCCTTCTCCGCTCCGTCGTCGATGGTGAGGAAGACGACCTTGTCCTTGGTGGGGACCGTGGTGAAGACCGGGGGCAGGTTCCAGTCCTCCTGATGTTTCACCTCGAAACCCGCGCGGGCGGTGGCCTTCGGTTTCGTCGTGGGCGGCTGCGGGGGGATCAGCGGGACCTGCTCCAGACCCCAGCGCTTGGTGGCGGCCACCCGCTGCGCGTGGGAGGTGTGCAGGCGGTCGGCGTAGGAGCCGAGGGCGGGGGCGGGGGGCGCCTGGGGGCGCTGCTGGCCGGGGGCCGGGCGCACCTGCGCCGCCTCCGGCTGCGCGCAGCCGGAGGCGAGGGCGGCGACGGCGAGCACCGCGAGCCCGCCGCGGATCCGGGCCCTGCGACTCGGGAACCTTTCAGGACCCTTTTTGTCATTTTGTACTACTAGCCTCATGGCGCCGGATCCTCGCAGGCCACCGCCCCGAACACGGGGCGACACCGCGACCGGAGGCACACCATCCACCGACTGGCCGACAATGAGCCGGTGAACGACCACCTCCACGCCTTCGCCTCGCTGCTCACCCCCGAGGGCCGCGCCCTCCTCGACGAGGTGCGCGGCACCGAACCCGCCGACGAACTCGCCGTCGCCACCCGGCTGCGCCGTGAGCACCCCGCCGAACTGGTGTCGGCGGCGCTCGGCCAGGCCCGGCTGCGGCAGCGGGCGGCCGCGAAGTTCGGGGTCGAGGACGCGGGGCGGATGTTCTTCACGCCGAACGGGGTGGAGCAGTCGACGCGGGCGAGCGTGGCGGCCTACCGGGCGGGCCGGCTGCGGGAGTCGGGGGTGACCTCGGTCGCCGACCTGTGCTGCGGGATCGGCGGCGACGCGATCGCCCTCGCCCGCGCCGGGATCCGGGTCCTCGCCGTGGACCGGGACCCGCTGACCGCCGCCACGGCCCGCGCGAACGCCGAGGCGCTCGGGTTGGCGGACCTGATCGAGGTACGGGAGGCGGACGTCACGGAGGTCGGCACGGCGTCGTACGACGCGGTGTTCGTGGATCCGGCCCGGAGGGTGGGCGCAGGAAGGGGTGGCGGCCGGGCGACGGGCGGGCGGATCTTCGACCCCGAGGCGTACTCGCCGCCGCTGTCCTGGGCCGTCGGCGCCGCGCTCCGGGCGCCCCGCGCGGCCCTGAAGATCGCCCCCGGCATCCCGCACGAGATGATCCCGCCGCAGGCCGAGGCCGAGTGGATCTCCGACGGCGGGGACGTGAAGGAGGCGGTGCTGTGGTTCGGCACCGAGCCGGGACTGGTCCGGGCCACCCTGCTGCCTGGCCCGCGCACCCTGCGCGGCCGCGGCCTGCCCGACCCCCAGGTCCGTACCCCGGGCCGCTACCTGTACGAGCCCGACGGCGCGGTCATCCGCGCCCACCTGGTCGCCGAGGTCGCCCGGGAACTCGACGGCGGCCTGATCGACGAGACCATCGCGTACGTGACCGCCGACGAACTCCGCCCCACCCCGTACGCCACCGCCTACGAGATCACCGACCGGCTCCCCTTCAACGTCAAGAGGCTCAAGGCCCTGCTGCGGGAGCGCGAGGTGGGGACGCTGACCGTGAAGAAGCGGGGCTCGGCGGTCGAGCCGGAGGAACTGCGCAGGAAGGTCCTTGCGAAGCCGCACGGCAGGAACGCGGCGACGGTGTTCCTCACCCGGGTCGCCGGGGCGCCCACCATGCTGCTCGGCCACCCGGCGGGCTGACGCCGCTCACCGCAGCGACGTCCACAGGTCGCCGGCGTCCGGCTCCTGCGCCACCACCCGGTTGGGGTTCCACGGGGCCGTCACCACCGGCATGGTCACCGTCCTCACGTTCTGCGCCGACAGGCCCTTCAGGCTCTGGCCGAGGGTCGTGAGTTCGCCGAGCGAGTCGAGGCCGGTGTCGGTGGTCAGGCTGCCGGTCACCGCGTCGGCGACCCGGTAGAGCCCGGCGGGGTCGTCCAGCAGGCCGGAGGCGGAGATCTCCTCCAGCAGCGCCTTGACCAGCGTCTGCTGGAGGCCTATGCGGCCCAGGTCGCTGCCGTCGCCCACGCCGTGGCGGGTCCGGGCCAGGGCGAGGGCCTCGGTGCCGTTCAGGTGGTGGGTGCCCGCCTTCAGGTGCAGATGGCTCTTGTCGTCGTCGATGTCCAGCTCGGTGGTGACGGTGACCCCGCCCATCGCGTCCACCAGCTTCGCGAAGCCGGAGAAGTCGATCTCGACGTAGTGGTCCATGCGGATGCCGGTCAGCGTCTCGACCGTCTTGACCGCGCACACCGGTCCGCCCACCGAGTACGCGCTGTTGAACATGGCGTAGTTCGCCACCGCCGTGGAGCCGCCGGACTCCAGCGGGCAGGACGGGCGGGTGACCAGCGTGTCGCGCGGGATGCTCACCACGGTGGCCGAGGTCCGGCCCGCGTCGATGTGCACGATCATCGCGGTGTCGGAGCGGGCGCCCTCGCTGTCGCCGCCGCCGAGTTCCTTGTTCTGCTCGCCGCTGCGCGAGTCCGAGCCGAGGACCAGGATGTTGAGGGCCCCGCTGGGCAGGGCGGCCTTCTCGGCCGACGGTGCCGTACGCGGCCCGGGCGGACGGTCGTCCCCGAGCGCGCTGTTGATGTCGACGCCCTTGATGTTCTGGTTCAGGTGCCAGTACGCCCAGCCCGCCGCCGCGACGCCCAGCACCAGGACGCCCGCCAGGCCGAGGCCCACGGTCTTCAGGGCCCGTGACCGCCGGCCGGCCCCTCCGCCCGCGTCCCCGCTGTCGCTGCCGCCCTGGCCCCTGTCATGTCCCCTGTTGTGTCCCCTCACGGGGAGGAACATACGTCCGACTCACGCGAAGCCCGACAGGGGGAGGCGCCCACGACCGAATTCTTCGGAAAATCTCATCTTCCCCGAAAGTTTCGGCACTTGAGCTTCACTTCGCGGGCGCCGCCGTACTGCTGCGCCCCACCGGACTCGTGGCCAGCTCCACCCGGGTCGCCACCGGCGTGTCCTCCTCGCGCCCGAGGTCCAGGACCCGCTTCGCCGCCGCCTCGGCCATCTCCGTCAGCGGCCGGCGCACGGTCGTCAGCGGCGGCCCGCCCCAGCGCGCCACCGGCAGGTCGTCGAAGCCGACCACGCTCAGGTCCTCCGGGACGCGCAGGCCCAGTTCGCGCACCGCCTCGTAGACGCCGAGCGCCTGGAGGTCGTTGCCCGCGAAGACGGCGGTCGGCCGGTCCTCGCGGCGCAGCAGCTTCGCAGGTGACCGCGGCCCCCGCGCACCGCCGCCGCCACTGGTCCAGGCGCCCGAACCCGCCGGCCGGCCTCGGCTCGGTCATCTGGCCGGTCGTCGTGATCGTCCCGATCTACGCGATGATCTCGACCTCGCTGACCCGGCAGGACCAGGTGCTGGGCAACGCCCTCGGCCCACCCGAGCACCCGACCCTGGAGAACTACAACACCGGCCTGCACAGCGGCTTCGGCCACCTCCTCGCCAACACGACGACCGTCGCGGCGGCGGTGGCCATCGTCCTCGTGCTGTGCGTCCCGCTCGCCCACGTCGCCGTCCGTACCCGCAGCTTCTGGTCGGGCGCGGCCTTCCGCATGTTCCTGCCCGGGATCGCGATCCCCGCCCAGGCGGTCGTGGTCCCGCTCGACCTGGTGATCGCCAAGCTGAACCTCTACGACAGGCCGCTCGCGGTCCGGGTGGGAGGGTGGGAAAGCGGGGGTGAAGGGGGCGGAGCCCCCGCCGGGGTCCGGGCGGAGCCCCAGGGACGGGGCCTCTCAACTCACCGAGAAAGCCCGGCGGGTGGGCGAAGCGGGAACGAAAAAACCCCACCCCCGGATGAACCGGGGACGGGGTTTCCGTCGAGCGCCGGGCAGGCCTTGCACCTGCATCTCCCCGCAGGAAGCGGGGCGTCTTTCCTTGGACCACCAACGCACTGCTCGCGAGCCTGAGTTGGCCGCTTGCGTGCGATGATCATAGCCGACCGGGAGGGCCGCAGGCCAATCAGGCGTCCTGGCCCCCGCCGACCGACTCGAACCGCCACCGGTGCACGGCCCGCGTGACCAACTCCCCTGCGGGATCGGGAAGTTCCGGCAGCTCGGCGGTGAACTCCGCGTCCCACCAGGTGACGACCAGCACCCGGTCCTGCGGGGCCCGGAAGGTCTCCCGGCGCAGGGGCCGCCGGGCGAGCTCCTGCCGCCGGACCCAGGCGAGCAGTTCCTCCCCCCGGCCCGCAACCGCCCGGGCCTCCCACATCAGCGCCACCGTCACGAGTACAGGTTCTCCTTGCTGACCTCGTGCACATGGTCATGGGCGTGCCCGGTGCCCGGCACATGCGGATCGGTCACCGGCAGGGACGAGTCCGCCGACAGGTCCCAGCCGGAGGCCGCCCTGCCCCGGCTGACCATCTCCGCGCCCAGCGCCGCCACCATCGCGCCGTTGTCAGTGCACAGCTTGGGCCGGGGCACGCGCAGCCGGATCCCGGCCGCCTCGCACCGCTCCTGCGCCAGGGCCCGCAGCCGCGAGTTCGCGGCCACGCCGCCGCCGATCATCAGGTGGTCCACGCCCGCGTCCTTGCAGGCCCGTACGGCCTTGCGGGTCAGCACGTCGACCACGGCCTCCTGGAAGGACGCGGCCACGTCACGCACCGGCACCTCCTCCCCGGCCGCCCGCTTGGCCTCGATCCAGCGGGCCACCGCCGTCTTCAGGCCGGAGAAGGAGAAGTCGTAGGCGGGGTCGCGCGGACCCGTCAGCCCACGCGGGAAGGCGATCGCCCCCGGGTCGCCCTCCTTCGCGTACCGGTCGATGACCGGTCCGCCCGGGAAGCCCAGGTCCAGCACGCGCGCGATCTTGTCGAAGGCCTCGCCCGCCGCGTCGTCGATCGTCGCGCCCATGGGCCGCACGTCCGCGGTGATGTCCGTGGACAGCAGGAGCGAGGAGTGCCCGCCGGACACCAGCAGCGCCATCGTGGGCTCCGGCAGCGGGCCGTGCTCCAGCTGGTCCACGCAGATGTGCGAGGCGAGGTGGTTGACGCCGTACAGCGGCTTGCCCAGGGCGTAGGCGTACGCCTTGGCCGCCGAGACGCCGACGAGCAGGGCGCCGGCCAGGCCTGGTCCCGCGGTGACCGCGATGCCGTCCAGGTCCCTCGCGCTGACCCCCGCCTCCTGCAGCGCGCGCTCGATGGTCGGCACCATCGCCTCCAGGTGGGCCCGGGACGCCACCTCCGGGACGACCCCGCCGAACCGGGCGTGCTCGTCGACGCTGGAGGCGACCGCGTCGGCCAGCAGGGTGGTGCCGCGGACGATGCCGACGCCGGTCTCGTCGCAGGAGGTCTCGATGCCGAGGACGAGCGGCTCGTCCCTCAAGTCAGTCATGGATCTCGGTTCCTTGTACACCGTTGACGGAGGTTGCCGGGTCGGACAGGCGCATCACCACGGCGTCCACGTTCCCCGGCTGGTAGTAGCCGCGCCGGAAACCGATGGGCTCGAAGCCGAAACGCTCGTAGAGCTTCTGCGCGCGGACGTTGTCCACGCGGCACTCGAGCATCACCTCGGCGCACTCGAAGGCGGTCGCGGCCCGCAGCAGTTCGGTCAGCAGCCGGGCGCCGAGCCCCGTGCTCCAGTGGTCGCGGGCGACGGCGATGGTCTGCACGTCGCCCTGCCCACCGGAGGCGATCAGCCCGGCGTACCCGACGATCCGGCCGCTGTCCTCGGCCACCACATAGCGCCGGGTCGCCCCCGGGCCCCTGGAGTGCGCCAGCTCGGACCAGAACATGCCCCTGGACCAGGCGTCCTCCGGGAACAGGTCCTTCTCCAGTTCCAGCACCGGGTCGATGTCCCACCAGCGCATCTCGCGCAGTACGCACCGGGCGGGCCCGGTCGTCGTCTGTCCCGTCACTTCGGGGTGACCACCTTGTAGTTCTTGGGCACCTGGGCGTCCGGCCGGCGCAGGTACAGCGGCCGGGGCGCGGGCAGCTCCTCCCCGGCGGCCAGCCTCTCGGCGGCCAGCGAGGCGAGGGCGGCGGCCGACACGTGCTCGGGCTCGTGCGCCTGCGGGAAGGTCTGGGGGTACAGCAGCGCGCCCGCGCCGACCGCGGGCAGGCCCCTGACCTGGTCGGCGATGTCGGCCGGCCGGTCCACGGCCGGGTCGGTGACCCGGGTGCGCGAGTCGGCGTACCGGGCCCAGTAGACCTCCTTGCGGCGGGCGTCGGTCGCCACGACGAAGGGGCCGGGAAGGTCGGCCGCGTAGGCGAGGCCGTCGAGCGTGCACACGCCGTACACGGGCACGCCGAGGGCGAGCCCGAGGGTGTCGGCGGTCATCAGGCCGACGCGCAGGCCGGTGTACGGGCCGGGCCCGACGCCGGCGACGACGCCCGTGACGGCGTCCAGCTTGAGCCCGGCCTCGGCGAGCACCCGGTCGACGGCCGGCAGCAGGAGCTCTCCGTGCCGGCGCGCGTCCACCTGGCTGGAGGAGGCGATGACGGCCGTACCGTCGTGCAGGGCGACGGTGACGGCGGGGGTGGCGGTATCCAGAGCGAGCAAGAGCACGCAAACAGCCTACGGCTCCCGCGCCTCCGGCACGGCCGCCCCGGTCGGGCGGATTCCGGCTGCTACGGTCGCCGCGAGGCAGCTCGCACGACCGATGCGGAGGTGGACGACCGTGGCACGGAGCAGCTCGGGGTTCGTGGCCGGGATCACCGCCGCGGCCGTCGTCACGGTCGGCTTCCTCGCCTACCAGGCGCAGGCGAGCGTTCCGCGGAGCCTGGGCGGCCGGCCCGGCCCGGCCGCGACGCACGTGGCGGGCGCCGGCAAGGCGCCCCGGGACAAACGGCACCCGACCGCCCTGCCCGGCGGCTCCGGAACCGGCGAGCGGGTCGTGTACTCGCTGGACGACAACCGGGTGTGGCTGGTCGGCGCGGACGGGACGGTCCAGAACACCTTCAAGGTCAGCCCCGGCAACGTCGACCCGGCGCCGGGGACCTACGCGGTCGCGTCCCGTTCGAAGGCGATCACCGGGACCGACGGCGTCCCCGTCGAGCACGTCGTGCGTTTCACCAGCACGGACGAGGTGGTCATCGGCTTCAGCGCGGCGGTGGACGGCTCCTGGTCGACGCCCGACCGGGCGATCAGGACCGGCGGCATCCGTGAGTCCAGGGCGGACGGCGAGGCAATGTGGATGTTCGCGACGATCGGCCAGAAGGTCGTCGTCATCCGCTAGAGCGGCCGACCACCGGAGCGCACCCTCGCCGGATCAGGTCCTTCACCGGAGGGCGTCGTCCGGAAGTCATCCGACAGGGCTACGCCGCTTCACGCGTCTCCTCCGCCGTGCGGGGGTCCGCCGGCTCCGGGGCGCGCGGGGGCCGGGAGACCGCGTCGGCGGCGGCGCAGGAGGCCAGCAGGTCGCGCATGGACACACCGCCCACCGTGTACGGCCGCGGCTTCGGTTTCGACTGGTGTCGCCGCCGCTGCTGCTCGTTGCTCTCCATGGCCGACATGGACGCCTCCTGGGGGCCGGGGGGCGGACGTGGTTAGGCACGCCTAACCACGGGCTGACCACCATGTGACCATGCCCGGAGCACCCGGCGCAAGCACTTGCCGACGTCCTGTCGGAAAGTCAGGGCGGCGCTCAGGCGGTCAGAACGCCCAGGTCGACGGCGTCCCACCGGTCACCGACCCCCGTCACCGTCACGTGCCGCACCTCGTCCGTGGTGTCTCCGACGGCCCGGTGGATCAAGACCTGGAGCCGCTCGTCGGTCAGCTCCTCGACCTTGCCCTCGCCCCACTCCACGACGACCACCGAGTCCGGCAGCGACACGTCGAGGTCGAGGTCCTCCATCTCGTCGAGCCCGCCGGACAGGCGATAGGCGTCGACGTGGACGAGCGGCGGACCATCGCCCAGGGGCGGGTGCACACGGGCGATCACGAAGGTCGGCGAGGTGACGGCGCCGCGCACGCCGAGCCCCTCGCCGAGACCGCGGGTCAGCGTGGTCTTGCCCGCGCCGAGCTCCCCGCTGAGCATCACGAGGTCGCCCGCGCGCAGCAGCTTCGCCAGACGGCGGCCCAGCTCGCGCATCTGCTCGGGGGCGTTGACGGTGATCTCTACGGACCCGGGGTCACGGGTGTGCCGTGCTGCTGGTGCTTCCATAGCCATCAACGGTAGTGCCTGCCGGGACCGCGCCCGCGCGGGCGAGCAGGTCGGCGAGGCGGTCCGTGACGACCTCCGGATGCTCCAGGATCACCAGGTGCCCGGCGTCCGGGACCAGCACCAGCTCCGCCTCGGGGAGCAGGTCGGCGATGGCCTCGCTGTGCTCGCTGGGCGTCACCAGGTCCTGTACCCCGGCCAGGACCAGCACCGGCATGTCCGCGAAGAGGGCGAGCGCCTCGGTCTTGTCGTGGTCGGTGAAGGCCGGGTAGAACTCGGCGACCACGTCGATCGGCGTGCTCTCGATCATCCGCTCGGCGAACCGGGCGACCACCGGGTCGATGTCCCGGCCGGCGAACGAGTACCGCTTGATGATGCCGGTGAACAGGTCCGCGGTGGCCCGCCGCCCCTTCTCCACCAGCTCGGCGCGCTGCCCGAGCGCCTTGAGCACGCCGGGGAGCACCCGGCGCACCGCGTTGACGCCGGCCACCGGCAGTCCGAAGTTGACCTCGCCGAGCCGCCCGGAGGAGGTGCCGACGAAGGCGGCGGCGACGACCCGTTCGCGGATCAGCTCGGGGTACTGGGCGGCCAGCGCCATCATCGTCATGCCGCCCATGGAGTGCCCGACCAGCACGATGGGCCCCTCGGGCGCGGCGGCGTCGATGACGGCCTTCAGATCGCGGCCTAGCTGGTCGATGGTCAGTTCCACGCCGTCGCGGGTCTGGGACAGGCCCCGCGCGGACCGGCCGTGGCTGCGCTGGTCCCAGTGCACGGTGCGTATGACACCGCGCAGTGCGGCGCGCTGGAAGTGCCAGGAGTCCTGGCTGAGGCAGTAACCGTGGCTGAAGACGACGGTGACGGGGGCGGGGGCCTTGCGGCCGAAGAGCCGCCGGCGGCGCGGGCCGAGGTTCGCGGTGGAGTCGGGGTCGATGTCGTCGACCTCGTAGTAGAGCTCGGTGCCGTCGTCGGCCAGGGCCTTCCCCGGCGTGCCGCGCAGGGCTCCGTAGGGGCCCACCGAGTCCAGGGCGAGCCGGGCCTTGCGGCGCATGCCGCGGCCGACGGTCATCCGCTCGATGGCGACCCCGGCGGCGGCGCCCGCCGCCACCACGCCTATCGCGGCGCCGGCGATGCCGGTCGCCCGGCGCCAGCCGCCGGCCGCTTCGGCGGCAGAGGCGACGGCCGCCGTGGCGGCCCTCGCGACGCCCCCCGCACTGCTCTCGCTCACGTACCGCTCCTCTTTTTGCCGTACTGCTGTTCGCTTCAGTGGCCGGCACCGGTCCCGGTGGGTGCGGAGGGTGCCGCCGCCCCGCTCGGGGTGCCGTGCCGCGGCCGGGTGTCCGCGCGGGTCACCCGTCGTGCGCGGCCCGCTCCCCGCCTTCTGCCCCGTCCGGCTTCTCGTTGACATAGACGCGGGGAACGCGCGTTCCGATGCGCGTGACGATCTCGTAGGCGATGGTGCCGGCGGCCTGCGCCCAGTCCTCGGCGGTGGGTTCGCCGCGGTCGCCGGGGCCGAAGAGCACGGCCTCGGCGCCGATCTCGGGCTCGTCCCCGCCCAGGTCGACCACGAACTGGTCCATGGCGACCCGTCCCGCGACCGTACGCCACTTGCCGCCGACCAGGACCGGCCCGGTGCCGGATGCGTGGCGCGGGATGCCGTCCGCGTAGCCGACGGGCACCAGGCCGAGGGTGGTCTCGCCGGGGGTGACGTAGTGGTGCCCGTAGCTGATGCCGTGGCCCCCCGGCACGTGCTTCACCAGGGCCAGCGAGGCGGACAGGGTCATGGCGGGGCGCAGCCCGAAGTCGGCCGGGGTGCCGAGCTCGGCGCTGGGCGAGACGCCGTAGACGGCGATCCCGGCGCGGACGAGGTCGAAGTGGGTCTCGGGGAGGGTGAGCGCGGCGGGCGAGTTGGCGATGTGCCGCACCTCCGGGCGCAGCCCGCGCTGTTCGGCGTGGGCGATCACCTCGCGGAAGACGCCGAGCTGCGCGGCGATGGAGGGGTGGCCCGGCTCGTCGGCGCACGCGAAGTGGGACCACAGCCCGGTGACCCGGACCAGCCCCTCGGCCTCGGCGCGCAGCGCCTCGGCGACGAGTTCGGGCCAGTCGGCGGGCTGGCAGCCGTTGCGGCCGAGTCCGGTGTCGGCCTTCAGCTGCACGCGCGCGGGACGGCCGGCCTGCCGGGCGGCCTCCCGGACCTCCGCCAGGGCCCACATGTCGCTCACGGACATGTCGAGGTCGGCCTCGATCGCCTCCCGCCAGGGCCCGCCCGGCGTCCACAGCCAGCACATGATCCGCACCTGTGCGGGCGACAGGCCGGCCGCGCGCAGGGCGAAGGCCTCCTCCGGCGTGGCGGTGCCCAGCCAGGTCGCCCCGGCTTCGACGGCCGCACGGGCGCACGGGACCGCGCCGTGGCCGTAGGCGTCGGACTTGACCACGGCCATGACGGCGGCGCCGGGCACGCGGCCGCGCAGGGCCCGCACGTTGGCCCGTACGGCGGCCAGATCGATCTCGGCACGGGCACGCAGCGGCGCCGTCCGTGGGTGTGCTGTGTCGTTCATCGCGCCCCCAGTGTCTCAGAGGCACCGGACGGCCTTTCGAGAAGCGGGTCGGTGACGGACGCCACCGTGTGCCGCCGGCCGGCGCTCCTGTCCGCCGCCGCGCCCCGTCCGCCGCGCGGTCCGCGGCTCAGTCCCGCACGTCCCGCCAGGCCAGCGGGATGGCCTCCGCGACGTCGTGGGCACCGATCGGCGCGCCGTGCGCGGCGAGCCGGCCGGCCAGTCCGTGCAGATAGGCCGCCGCACTGCCCGCGTCGCGGGCGGAGAGACCGGCGGCCAGCAGTGAACCGGCGAGGCCTGACAGCACGTCACCGCTGCCGGCGGTGGCGAGCCAGGGCGTGCCCGTCGGGTTGACCCGCACGGGAGCCCCGTCCGGGTCGGCGACGAGTGTGGTGGAGCCCTTGAGGAGGACCGTCGCCCGGTAGCGGGCGGCGAGTTCGCGTACGGAGGCCAGCCGCGCGCCCTCGACCTGCTCGCGGGCCACACCGAGCAGGGCGGCGGCCTCCCCGGCGTGCGGAGTCATCAGGGTCGGGGCGGTACGGGCGCGTACGGCGTCGCGTTCGGCGAGGCGCAGCCCGTCCGCGTCGATCAGTACGGGTACGTCGGTCTCCAGCACCTCGGCGACGGTGGCCGCGTCGTCCCCGGCGCCCGGGCCCACCACCCACGCCTGCACGCGGCCCGCCTTGTGCGGCCCCTGGTCGGACACGAGCGTCTCCGGGAAGCGGGCGATGACGGCGCGCCCGGCAGGACCGACGTACCGCACCGCGCCCGCCCCGCCGCGCAGCGCGCCCGACACGGCGAGCACGGCCGCGCCCGGGTAGCGGGCCGAGCCCGCCGCGACGCCGACGACACCCCGCCGGTACTTGTCGCTCTCGGCGGCCGGCCGCGGAAGCAGCGCGGCCAGGTCGGCGTGCTGGAGCGCCTCCAGTTCGGGTTCGGCGGGCAGCTCGGGGCCCAGGCCGATGTCGACGAGGCGGACCGTGCCGGCGTACTCGCGGGCGGGGTCGACGAGCAGCCCCGGTTTGTGGGTGCCGAAGGTGACGGTCAGGTCGGCGCGCACGGCGGCGCCCAGCACCTGGCCGGAGTCCGCCTCCACCCCGCTCGGCAGGTCCACGGCGACGACGGCCGCCCCGGAACGCGCCGCGCGCTCGGCCAGCGGCGCGGCGTCGGCGCGCAGGCCGCCCTTGCCGCCGATGCCGACGATGCCGTCGACGACGAGGTCGGCCCGGTCGATCGCCTCCTCGGCGGCACCGGCCCGGGCCACGCTCCCGCCCGCCCTGCGCAGCGCGGCGAGGCCTCCGGGATGGGTGCGGTCGGGCGCGAGCAGCACGGCGGTCACCCCGGCGCCGCGCCGGGCCAGCCGGGCCCCGGCGTACAGCGTGTCGCCCCCGTTGTCCCCGCTGCCGACCAGCAGCACCACCCGGCGTCCGTACACCCGCCCGAGCAAGTCCGCGCTCGCGGCGGCGAGTCCGGCGGCGGCCCGCTGCATGAGGGCGCCGTCGGGGAGCCTCGCCATGAGCGCGCGCTCGGCTGTCCTGACCGTCTCTACGCTGTACGCGGTACGCATGCGGTCGAGTCTGCCCCGGATGCGTCCGGTCCCGCACGCGGACCCGGCGGGGCGGTGGCGCGGGGCGTCAGCCCTCCGCGATCACCACGGCCGAGGCCACTCCCGCGTCGTGGCTCAGGGACACGTGCCAGGAGCGGACGCCCAGTTCCGCGGCCTTGGCGGCGATCGTGCCGGTCACCCGCAGCCTCGGCCGGCCGGAGTCCTCGACGTACACCTCCGCGTCGGTCCACAGCAGTCCGGCCGGCGCGCCGAGCGCCTTGGCGAGCGCCTCCTTGGCGGCGAACCGGGCGGCCAGCGACGCCATGCCCCGGCGTCCCCCACTGGGCAGCAGCAACTCGCTCTCCACGAACAGCCGCCCGGCCAGTCCGGGCGTCCGCTCCAGCGACGCCGCGAACCGGTCGATCTCGGCCACGTCGATACCGACCCCGATGATGCTCATGCGGAGCACCCTACGGCGCGCGGTCCCGGGTCAGGCGGCGGCCAGTTCGCACCAGACGACCTTGCCGCGGTTGCCCTCCCTGACCAGGGGCTGCCATCCCCACAGGTCGGAACAGGCCCGCACCAGCGCCAGCCCGCGCCCCTCCTCCCCGTCGCCCACGCGTTCCAGGGGTACGGGCGGCTCGGGGGCGCGGGGTCGGCGTCCCATGCCCCGATCCGCAACACACCCGCGGCCCACCGCAGCCGGAGCGCGGCGGGCCCCTTGGTGTGCCGTACGGGGGCTGACGTGGAGTTCCTCTACATCCCTGGCCTCCTTCAGACGGAGGACTATGCCCGCGCCGCTTTCTCCTACCAGGTACCGGCACTACCCGAGGACGAAGTGGCGCTGCGGGTCCGGCACCGTATGGACCGCAAGGTCGTCATCGAGGGGACGACTCCCGTCCCGTACAAAGCAGTGATCCATGAGGCGGCGTTGCGGATCAGAGTCGGTGACCGCGCTGCCGCACGGACTCAACTCGGCCGCGTTCTGGAACTGTCCGAAGCAGGCCACGTGAGCGTGCGCGTCGTCCCCTTCGACCTGGACGGCTTCGCGGGTGCCTGGAGCAACATGTTGCTCGCAGGCGGCGACGTGCCCAAGCTGGACACAGCCGTTCGCGACGCACCCCACGGCACGGCTTTCATCGACTCCGAGGCACAACTCGGTGTCTTTCGAACGCTCTTCCGTAAAGTGGAGGAGGTATCACTCGACCCCGACCGATCGCGTGACTTCATTCACAGGCTGGCCAAGGAACTGTGAGGCTCATCGTGACCACCCCGGTCAACTGGCGAAAGTCGTCCTACTCCGGCGGCGGCGAGGGCAACAACTGTGTCGAGATCGCCAACTCCCCCACCCACACAGCCATCCGCGACTCCAAAGCCCCCACCAGGGCCACCCTCTCCTTCCCGACCGGAGCCTTCACCGCCTTCCTCAAAGCCCTGAAGAGCACCGACACCCCGGAAAACTGAGGCACCTCATGTCCACCCCCGACTGGCGGAAGTGGTCCTACTCCGGCCCCGGCGACGGCGACGACTGCGTCGAGATCGCCAACTCCCCCACCCACATAGCCATCCGAGACTCGAAGGCCCCGGCCAGGGGCACCGTCGTGCTCCCGGCCGAGGCCTTCACCGGCTTCCTCGAAGCCCTGAAGTGTCACTCCACCGTGACGGACTTCGCCAGGTTCCGCGGCTGATCCACCTCGTTGCCCCGCGCGGTCGCGAGTTCGCAGGCGAAGACCTGCAGTGGCACCGTGGCGACCAGCGGCTGGAGGAGGGTCGGGGTGGCCGGGATGCGGATCAGGTGGTCGGCGTACGGGACGACCGCCTCGTCGCCCTCCTCCGCGATCACGATCGTACGGGCACCCCGCGCGCGGATCTCCTGGATGTTGGAGACGATCTTGTCGTGGAGGAGGGACCGGCCCTGCGGGGACGGCACCACCACGACCACCGGCAGGTCCTCGTCGATCAGCGCGATCGGCCCGTGCTTCAGCTCGCCCGCCGCGAAGCCCTCGGCGTGCATGTACGCCAACTCCTTGAGCTTCAGGGCGCCTTCGAGGGCGACCGGATAGCCCACGTGCCGGCCGAGGAACAGCACCGTGTTCTTGTCCGCGAGCGAGCGCGCCAACGCCCGTACCGGCTCCATCGTCTCCAGGACCCGCTCGACCGCGCCGCCGATCTGCGACAGGTCGCGGATCACCACCTGGATCTCGTCGCCCCACTTGGTGCCGCGGACCTGGCCCAGGTACAGCGCCACCAGGTAGCAGGCCACCAGCTGGGTCAGGAACGCCTTCGTCGAGGCGACCGCGACCTCCGGGCCCGCGTGGGTGTAGAGGACCGCGTCCGACTCGCGCGGGATGGTGGAGCCATTGGTGTTGCAGATGGCCAGCACCTTGGAGCCCTGCTCGCGGGCGTGCCGGAGCGCCATGAGCGTGTCCATCGTCTCGCCGGACTGAGAGATGGCGATGACGAGGGTCTGGGCGTCCAGGATCGGGTCCCGGTAGCGGAACTCGCTGGCGAGTTCCACCTCGCAGGGAATCCGCGTCCAGTGCTCGATGGCGTACTTGGCGATCAGGCCCGCGTGGAAGGCCGTACCGCAGGCGACGATGACGACCTTGTCCATCTCGCGCAGCTCGGATGCGGAGATGCGGACCTCGTCCAGCGTCAGCGAGCCGGCCGCGTCGATACGGCCCAGCAGCGTGTCGGCGACCGCCTTGGGCTGCTCGGCGATCTCCTTGAGCATGAAGTAGTCGTAGCCGTCCTTCTCGGCGGCCGCCGCGTCCCAGTCGACGTCGTAGGAGCGGACGTCGGCGGGCTGCCCGTCGAACCCGGTGACCGTCACCCCGTCCCGGCGCAGCTCCACGACCTGGTCCTGGCCCAGCTCGATCGCGGAGCGGGTATGGGCGATGAACGCGGCGACGTCGGAGGCGAGGAAGGCCTCGCCCTCGCCGATGCCCACGACCAGCGGGGAGTTGCGGCGGGCGCCCACGACCACGTCCGGCTCGTCGGCGTGCACGGCGACCAGCGTGAACGCGCCCTCCAGGCGCCGGCACACCAGCCGCATGGCCTCCGCCAGATCGGCGCTCGCCGAGAACTCCTCGGCGAGCAGGTGCGCCACGACCTCGGTGTCGGTCTCGGAGTACAGTTCGTGCCCGCGCTCGGTCAACTCGGCCCGCAGCGCGGCGAAGTTCTCGATGATGCCGTTGTGGACGACGGCGACCCGCCCGGAGTTGTCGAGGTGCGGGTGGGCGTTGGCGTCGGTGGGACCGCCGTGGGTGGCCCACCGGGTGTGCCCGATGCCCGTGGAGCCGGTCGGCAGCGGCCGGTCCGCGAGTTCCTTCTCCAGGTTGACCAGCTTTCCGGCCCGCTTCGCCGCCGCCAGCCCGCCGTCCGCGAGCACGGCGACACCGGCCGAGTCGTAACCCCGGTACTCCAGCCGCTTCAGCCCGGCCATCACGACTTCGAGCGCCGACTGCGACCCCACATATCCCACGATTCCGCACATGGGCGGCAGCCTACGGGCCCGCCCCCACCGAAAGTGGCTACTTCGTGCCCGAAATCGGAAATTCCCACCGGGGTAGGAAGGGCCCCGGCGGGTGTCCGGATCACTTCAACTTGGCGAGCTGAGCGTCGACGAGCTCCGTGGGGAAGTCGAAGTCCTTGCCCGTGGCGGCCGAAGCGAGGTTGACGGCGGGGAAGTAGGCCAGGGTGGCGCCCTTGCGGACGACAACGGCCTTCACCGGCGCCTTGACGTCTTCGGCGTTCATGGTCTGCGTCACGGCGAACGCCTCGTCGGCGCCCCCGGGCGCCTGGGTCACGGCCACCTTGTCGATCCCGGTCCTGGTGCCGGCCGCGGTGTAGGAGTACCCGTCGGCGCACTTCTCGGCGGCCGTCCGAAGGTCCTTCATCGCCTGCTCGGCGCCGCCGCCGTCGTAGGAGGCGAGGGTCGCGACGACCTTCGCCCGGTCGAGCCCGGCCAGCAGGACGACCTGGGGGTCGGCGCCCGCCGTGGGCTTCTTCGCGTCGCCCAGCCACGACCGCTTCACGGTGGCAGCGGGCGTGCCCACGTAGCTGCCGGACTGGAGGAGCGCGAGCGGCGTGCAGGCGGCGTCGCCGGTCTTCACCTTGTCCTGCGCGACGTCGTCCGTCGCCGGCAGCTTGGTGGTGACCTTGCCGCTCCTGACGTCCGCCTGGGTGAGCGCGGCCTTCTCCAGCTCGGCGGCGCCGAGCGCCTTGGCCGGTGCGGCGGAGGCGGTCTTGTCGGCCTGCGCGGTCTTGCCGTCACCGGCCTTCTCGTCTCCGCTGCCGGAGGAACCGCCGCAGGCGGTGGCGAGCAGGACCAGAGCGGCGGTGGACGCGGCGAGCGCGGTACGGCGGACCACGGGGGAACTCACGGAAGGGCACTCTTTCTCTTCGGACCGGCGGACGGTCTCCGCGGCGAGTTACCGCGCACCCTACGCACCGCGACCTGAAGATGATCATGAACTGACCGCCCGGTACCCAACCGTGACGCCGGTGCGCTCTCCCCGTCCCCGCCCACGTGACACACCCCACCCTGCGCGCTGTTCAAACTCCGTTAACAATGGAATGTGATCTCTCCGGTCTCCTCGATGCCCCGGAGCGCCCACCGGTCCCGGCCGGAGGCGACTCCCTACGTCGACCTCACCCGCGCCGAGTGGAGCGCGTTGCGTGACAAGACGCCCTTGCCGCTCTCCGCCGCGGAGGTCGAGCGACTGCGCGGTCTCGGCGACGTGATCGACCTGGACGAGGTGCGGGACATCTACCTTCCGCTGTCCCGGCTGCTCAATCTCTACGTCGGCGCCACGGACGGGCTGCGCGGCGCGCTGAACACGTTCCTCGGCGAGCAGGGGTCCCAGTCGGGCACGCCCTTCGTGATCGGGGTGGCCGGCTCGGTCGCCGTGGGCAAGTCGACCGTAGCCCGGCTGCTCCAGGCACTGCTGTCCCGCTGGCCCGAGCATCCGCGGGTCGAGCTGGTCACCACCGACGGGTTCCTGCTGCCGACACGGGAGTTGGAGGCGCGGGGGCTGATGTCGCGCAAAGGGTTCCCGGAGTCGTACGACCGGCGGGCCCTGACCCGGTTCGTCGCCGACATCAAGGCCGGCAAGGACGAGGTGACCGCTCCCGTCTACTCCCACCTCATCTACGACATCGTCCCCGGCGAGAAGCTCACCGTCCGGCGCCCCGACATCCTGATCGTCGAGGGCCTGAACGTCCTCCAGCCCGCCCTGCCCGGCACGGACGGCCGCACCAGGGTCGGGCTCGCCGACTACTTCGACTTCAGCGTGTACGTCGACGCGCGCGCCGAGGACATCGAGCGGTGGTATCTGGACCGGTTCGGCAAGCTGCGCACGACGGCCTTCCAGGACCCGTCCTCGTACTTCCGCAGGTACACCCAGGTGTCCGAGGAGGAGGCCCTCGACTACGCCCGCACGATGTGGCGGACGATCAACAAGCCGAACCTGGTGGAGAACATCGCCCCCACCCGGGGCCGTGCGACGCTCGTGCTGCGCAAGGGCCCCGACCACAAGGTGCAGCGGCTGAGCCTGCGCAAGCTTTGACTGCTCCCCTCCCTAGGAGGGGATTACTGGCTCAGGCCGCCGCCTGGAGCAGCGCTCCGGGAGGTCTTGCGCCCTCGACACCAGCCGGGTCCAGACCTGCCCGGACGAGCTCGGCCTGCCCTTTCTTCGGCGTACGGCGGGCCATCATCCGGTCGTGGCGGGACAGCTGTACCCGGCGTGAACGCCGGGCCCCCTCGCAAGAGAGCAGGTGACGTCTACGCTGCCGCCATGCTGCATCTGCGCCTGATCACACCGTCCGAACAGACCGACGACGTGGTGCGTCTGATCGAGACGACGGTCGGCACCGCGCACCTCGTCGTGCTGCCCTCCGCCGCCCGCAACCCGGCCGGTGACGTGGTCATGTGCGACGTCGCACGCGAAGCCGGCGACGAACTCCTCGACGGTCTACGGAAGTTGGGGATCGAACGGAACGGCTCCGTCTCCGTCGAGAGCCCCGACCTGACGCTCTCCACCCAGGCCGAGCGGGCGGAGAAGGCGGCACCGGGCGAGGGCGCGGACGCGGTGCTGTGGGAGGAACTGACGGAGGCGACGCACGAGGAGTCGACGCTGTCGGTCACCTACCTCGCGTTCATCACGCTGGCCACCATGATCGCCGCCTGTGGCGTGGTGCTCGACAACGCCGTCCTGATCGTCGGCGCGATGGCCGTGGGACCGGAGTTCGGGCCGCTCGCGGGCATCGGCACGGCGCTGGTGCAGCGGGCCCCGCGGCTGGCCTGGCGCTCGCTGATCGCCCTGCTGGCCGGCTTCGCGCTGGCGATGGCGGTCACGGCCGGCTTCACGCTGTTCATGGACGTCGTCGGGCTGTTCAGCAAGGCGAAGCTGGAGGGCGCCCGGCCCAACACCGCCTTCGTCTACGCCCCCGACGCGTTCTCCTTCGTCGTGGCGGTCCTCGCCGGAGCCGCCGGCACGCTCTCGCTGACGTCGGCCAAGTCCGGCGCCCTGATCGGCGTGGCCATCTCCGTGACCACCGTCCCGGCCGCCGCCAACGCGGCCGTCGCGCTCGCCTACGGCGACACCGCCCAGACCGTGGGCTCGACGATCCAGCTTCTGCTGAACATGTTCGGCATCGTCCTGGCCGGCACGCTCACCCTGCTCGCCCAGAAGTGGTTCTGGGCGAGGCAGCGCGAGCGGATGTCCAAGGCCGGCCAGGGCCTGCCCTAGGGTCTAGCCGAGCGCCGACTTCACCGAATCCGCCAGGCGGCCCGCCACCGAGCGGGCCTGCTCGATGTCCGCGGCCTCGACCATCACGCGGACCAGCGGCTCGGTGCCCGACGGGCGCAGCAGCACCCGGCCGGTCCCGCCCAGTTCCCGCTCCGCCTCGGCGACCGCGGCGGCCAGGTCGGCGGAGGTCTTCACCCGGGTCTTGTCCACGTCGGGGACGTTGATGAGGACCTGCGGCAGGCGCTCCATCACGGACGCCAGGTCCCGCAGCGTACGGCCGGTCCCCGCGACCCGGGCGGCCAGCATCAGGCCGGTGAGCGTGCCGTCGCCGGTGGTGGCGTGGTCCAGGATGATGACGTGGCCGGACTGCTCGCCACCGAGGGCGTAGCCCTTGTCCTTCATCTCCTCCAGGACGTAACGGTCGCCGACGGCGGTCTGCACGAGCTGGATGCCCTCGCGCTCCATGGCCAGCTTGAAGCCCAGGTTCGACATCACGGTCGCGACGACGGTGTCGGAGCGCAGTGCGGAACGCTCCCGCATCGCCAGCGCGAGCACGGACAGGATCTGGTCGCCGTCGACCTCCTCGCCGGTGTGGTCCACGGCCAGGCAGCGGTCGGCGTCGCCGTCGTGCGCGATGCCCAGGTCGGCACCGTGCTCGGCGACGGCGGCCTTGAGCGGGCCGAGGTGGGTGGAGCCGCAACCGTCGTTGATGTTGAGGCCGTCCGGGTCGGCGCCGATGGTGACGACCTCGGCCCCGGCCCGCCGGAACGCCTCCGGCGAGACCCCGGACGCGGCGCCGTGCGCCTCGTCGAGCACGATCTTCAGGCCGTCGAGCCGGTTCGGCAGCACGCCGACGAGGTGGGCGACGTACCGGTCGAAGCCCTCGCCGTAGTCGCGGACACGGCCCACGCCGGCGCCCGTCGGGCGGTTCCAGGGCGCGCCGGTGCGGTGCTCCTCGTAGACGGCCTCGATCCGGTCCTCCAGCTCGTCGGCGAGCTTGTGACCGCCCCGGGCGAAGAACTTGACGCCGTTGTCCGGCATGGCGTTGTGGCTGGCCGACAGCATCACGCCGAGGTCGGCGCCGAGCGCCCCGGTCAGATACGCCACCGCCGGCGTCGGCAGCACGCCGACCCGCAGGACGTCCACGCCCGCGCTCGCCAGGCCCGCGACCACGGCCGCCTCCAGGAACTCCCCGGACGCGCGCGGATCCCGCCCGACCACCGCCGTCGGCCGGTGGCCCTCGAAGGTCCCCGCCTCGGCCAGTACGTGCGCCGCGGCGACCGAGAGGCCGAGCGCCAGCTCGGCGGTCAGGTCCGCGTTGGCGACACCACGGACGCCGTCCGTGCCGAAGAGTCGTCCCACTTGTCCTCCTGAGGAAGCGTCAGTTCAAGAAGGGGCCGGTCCATGGGCCGGTCCATGGCATTCGACGCTCCGGGCATTCGATCACATCAGCCGTTGAGCACCTTGTGCCGTTATACGCCGAAGCTTTGCGATAAACGAACGCCCCGGAGGCACATTGGCGTGCCGCCGGGGCGTTCGGAGTACGTGCAGGGGCGCCGCTGTGATTAGCGCTTGCTGTATTGCGGGGCCTTGCGGGCCTTCTTCAGACCGGCCTTCTTGCGCTCGACCGCACGGTCGTCACGACGCAGGAAGCCGGCCTTCTTCAGCGCGCCGCGGTTGTTGTCGACGTCGGCCTCGTTCAGGGCGCGGGCGACACCGAGGCGGAGGGCGCCGGCCTGACCGGAGACGCCACCACCGGCGATGCGGGCGACGACGTCGTAACGGCCCTCGAGCTCGAGCACCTTGAAGGGCTCGTTGACTTCCTGCTGGTGCACCTTGTTCGGGAAGTAGTCCTCGAGGGTGCGACCGTTGATCTTCCACTTGCCGGTGCCCGGGACGATCCGGACACGGGCGATGGCGTTCTTGCGGCGGCCCAGGCCGGCGGCCGGCTGCGGCTCGCCGAAGCGGGAGGCCAGCGACTCCGAGGTGTACTCGCCCTCGACGGGGACCTCGGACTCGGTGGTGTAGCTGTCGATGTCAAGCTCTTCGAGCGGCTGCTCGGCAGTGGTCTCGGCCACGATTCTCCTCAGATTCTCTTCAGTCTTAGGGGGTGGCCGGACTTACTGCGCGACCTGGGTGATCTCGAACGGCACCGGCTGCTGGGCGCCGTGCGGGTGCTGGTCACCCTTGTAGACCTTCAGCTTCGAGAGCATCTGACGGCCCAGGGAGTTCTTGGGGAGCATGCCCTTGACGGCCTTCTCGATGGCCTTCTCCGGGTTCTTGTCGAGCAGCTCGTCGTAACGGACGGAGCGCAGACCACCCGGGTAGCCGGAGTGGCGGTACGCCATCTTCTGGGTCCGCTTGTTGCCGGAGAGGTGCACCTTGTCGGCGTTGATGATGATGACGAAGTCACCAGCGTCGACGTGCGGCGCGTAGATCGGCTTGTGCTTGCCCCGCAGGAGGGTGGCGGCGGTGGACGCCAGGCGGCCCAGGACGACGTCCTGGGCGTCAATGACGTGCCACTGGCGCGTGATGTCGCCGGGCTTGGGGCTGTACGTACGCACGGTTCGTAGCCTTCGCTTCTTCAGTGAGTGGTCCTGACAAGGTCACCGAAGACGATCACGACAGCCCTGACCGCACCGCGGTGACGCAAACCGCGTGCTGGTCGCTGGTCATCGGCCCGGTGGACCGGTGTAAGGGCCCGTCCCGTGAGAATGAGCAAGCCAATACACAACGAAGATGCAGGATACCCGCGGCGCCCTGGCCCGGTCAAAACGGTGTGCGACCGCGGGTCCCGGCGGTTCCCGCCCCGCGTTCCCGGCCGCTCGACGGCTGGTATCGGCCGGCGGCACGCCGCTTTGTACCGGCGCGCGCCCAAGGCCCCGGGAGGACCGGCCGCAGGCGGGCGGAGGGCCCTCGGACCCCGTCTAAGATGCGCCCCATGAGTTATGGGCAGGGGGGCTCGCAGTCCCAGTGGGATCCCTGGAAACCGAATTCTGAGCAGTCCTGGAACAGCGGGGACGGCGGCCGGACCCCGGACTGGGCCGCGCTCGCCGAGGCCTCGGAGCAGCGGAACAGAAGGCGCCGGCTGCTGTTCGTCGGCGGTGGCGTGCTGGCCACCGTCGGGATCGGCGCGGCCGTCGCCATGGCCGTGGTGTCGGCGAACGGCGACAACGACGCGTCGGGCCGGCCCGCCACCCAGCTGCCCGGCACCGCCGCCCTGCCGAGCGAGTCCGCCACGGCGCCGTCGTTCGCCCCGACCACCGCCCCGCCTCCGCTGGATCCGAAGGACTTCATATCCAGCGCGAAGAAGGACACGGCCCCGCTCGGCACGGACACGCTCTTCCCGGGCACCCAGCTGACCATGGGCGAGACCGTGTACAAGAAGGGCCCCACGGACGACAGCAAGAGCTGCGCCACGGCCGCCCAGGGCACGCTCGTCAAGGCACTCACGGACAACGACTGCACCCGCCTGCTCCGGGTGACCTACAGCCAGGGCGGCGTCGCGGTCACGGTCGGCATCGCCGTCTTCGACACCGAGGCGCAGGCGCTCGAGGCGAAGAGCGAGGCGGACAGGAAGAGCATCATCAAGCCGCTGTCCGGCAGCGGCGTCAAGGCCTTCTGCAACGGCGCCGTCTGCCGCTCCACGACCAACTCCTACGGCCGCTACGCCTACTTCACCCTCACCGGCTTCACCAACGGCACGAGCGTGACGAACAAGGACACCGCGGCCTTCCGGGCCGGCGACGACCTCGCCCAGTTCTCCTTCCAGCAGATCCGCCGGCGCGGCGAGACCCAGGCGTCGGCAGCGGCCAACCAGTAACCGGCCGCCCGTCGCCCGCGCGGCGTCGGGCGACACACGGGGGGACCGGCGGACGGCCGCTCAGCAGCAGCCGGCCGCCGGCAGGGACCGCTTGTTGCGCGCCTCCCGGCTGCGCGCGGCCAGCAGCTCGTCGGCCGGGTAGCCGACCTCCTCCAGGGTCAGCCCGTGGGGCCGCACGACGTGCACGGCGGAGTCCCGCACCCTCGCGGCCAGCACCTTCCCCGGCCAGTCCGGCGGACGGTGGCCGTCACCGACGAACAGCAGCGCCCCGATGAGCGAGCGCACCATGTTGTGGCAGAACGCGTCGGCCCGGACAGTGGCCGTGATGACGCCGTCGCCGCCGCGTTCGAGGCTCAGCTCCTGGAGCGTGCGGATGGTGGTCGCGCCCTCGCGCTTCTTGCAGTAGGCGGCGAAGTCGTGCTCGCCCAGCAGCCGCCGCGCGGCCTCGTTCATGGCGTCGACGTCGAGGGGCCAGTCGTGCCACAGGACGTGGCCCCGCAGCAGCGGGTCGACACCGCCGGGGTTGTCGGTGACGCGGTAGGCGTAGCGGCGCCAGACGGCCGAGAACCGGGCGTTGAAGCCGCGGGGCGCGGGCCGCAGCGCCCACACCCGCACATCCCTGGGCAGCCGCCCGGCGAGCCGCTTGAGCAGCTTCTCGTGGTGCTCGCGCCAGACGCGCTCGGGCAGGTCGACGTGCGCAACCTGGCCCCGCGCGTGCACCCCGGCGTCGGTCCGTCCGGCCACGGTCAGCTCGTACGTCTCCCCGGACCGCGTGACCGTGCGCAGCGCGTCCTCGATCTCCCCCTGCACGGTCCGCCTGCCGCCGGCCTGCTTGGCCCAGCCGTGGAAGGCGGTGCCGTCGTAGGACAGGTCGAGACGGACACGGACATGACCGGGCTGTACTTCGTCACTCACGTGCAGATCCTCTCAGGGCGGATCCCCCGGAGGAAAAGCGGAAGCGGGCCCGCCCCAGGGGCGGACCCGCTTGCGACGTCGGGCAGGGCCTCAGGCGTCCTTCTCGCTGTCACCAGCCGCTTCCGCAGCGGGCTCGGCGGGAGCCTCGGTGGCCTCGGCCGGAGCCTCGTCCGCCTTGGTCTCCTCGACCTTGGCCTCCTCGGCCTCCTTGACCGCACGCTTGGTGGCGGCCTCGGCCTCACCCACGGCCTTCTGCTGCACCGTCAGCGCCTCGACCAGCTCGATCACGGCCATGGGAGCGTTGTCGCCACGGCGGTTGCCGATCTTGGTGATGCGGGTGTAGCCACCCGGACGGTTCTCGTAACGCGGGCCGATCTCGGTGAAGAGCGTGTGGACGATGCCCTTGTCCGTGATGACCTGGAGCACCTGACGGCGGTTGTGAAGGTCGCCCTTCTTCGCCTTGGTGATCAGACGCTCGGCGTACGGGCGCAGGCGGCGGGCCTTCGCCTCGGTGGTGGTGATGCGGCCGTGCTCGAACAGCGACTTCGCGAGGTTCGCGAGGAGCAGCTTCTCGTGCGCGGCGCTGCCGCCCAGACGGGCACCCTTGGCGGGCTTCGGCATGGTTCTTCTCCTAGTCGTCTGCCCCGGCCGTATCAGGTACCGGGGTCAGTATCCGAGCGGGCGGGTTTGCCCGTCGGAGATCCAGACGCCCCCGGAGGGGCATCTGGAAGGGGCGCGGGGCCGCTACATCATGCGGCCCCGCCGCGCGGGCGCGACCAGCCACAACCGGCCCGCAGACACAGTACGGCCTCCCCGCGGAGCGCTCAGTACTGCTCGGTCTCGACGAACCCGGCGTCCGCGTCGTCGTCGGCGCCGAACGCGTCCGCCGCGGCGGTCGGGTCGAATCCGGGCGGGCTGTCCTTCAGGGCCAGGCCCATGCCGGCCAGCTTCGCCTTGACCTCGTCGATGGACTTCGCACCGAAGTTGCGGATGTCCAGCAGGTCGGCCTCGGAGCGGGCCACGAGCTCACCCACCGAGTGGATGCCCTCGCGCTTGAGGCAGTTGTAGGAGCGGACCGTGAGCTCCAGCTCCTCGATCGGCAGCGCCAGGTCGGCGGCCAGGGCGGCGTCCGTGGGGGACGGGCCCAT
>NZ_JBIAXG010000035.1:0-99288 GCF_042896465.1 Streptomyces sp. NPDC001292 | reverse complement strand
CGGGAGTCCTCCCGGACGGGGCGGTCGTCGGTGAAGCAGGAAACCCAGCGGGCGACCGCTGGAATCCCCCGCCTTTAGGCGGGGGAGGAAGTCAACCATGAGCAGGTACAACAGACCCACGAGCGATCCACTGCTCACGATCTCCCGGCGGTCGATCATCCCCCGCACCTCTGAGAGGGGGATCCACTCGATGCGGTCGGACTCGTTCATCTCTGTGGGCGGCCCGGCGTAGGTGGCGCCATCCGCGCGGAAGACGTGGTGCTGTGAATCGGTGATGCCGTTGGCCGGCTCGGCGTAGATAAGGGGCTTGATGGGACCAGGGCGCCAGCCCGTCTCTTCCAGGACCTCGCGGGCCGCCGCCTCTTCCGGGGTCTCGCCCTCCTCCACCAGGCCCATGGGCAACTCCCAGGCCCACGAGTCCGTGATGAAGCGGTGCCGCCACATCATCAGAACCTCTTGGCGGTCGTTGACCACGACGGCCACGGCCAAGTGGCGGAGGCGAACGACGTGGTACTCCCACCTGCGTCCATCAGGCTGCTGGACATCGACCAGACACAGATTCACCCACTTGTTCGTGTAGATCTGTCGCTCACCGTGGGTCTTCCACTCCATACCTGCGGCCCCTCTCGATCGGTCTCCAGGATCTCAGACCATCCCGGAGACGGACGCAGGTTCGGCCCTTTTCGCGTCAGCATGACGAGATGGCTCTTGGGCGTGATCGCGTCCTCGCTCAGGATCCGTCACTCACCGGCTTGGTCAGGCTGTCCAGCCGAGCGGGGAGAGAGGTGACTAACCCCACAAATTCTTGATCGGTTGGGATTTTGGGACATTCGTGAGCCAAGCTCCATGTCTGACGACAAGCCCCCACCGCCGTAGGTGGGGCGGTCTGGGCGTGCGCCGAGTCCTGCCGACGCCTGGATGCCGACGCGACGTATGGCGAGGCAGGAACGGAGGACCCACGCACGACGGGTCGCTGGAACGGTCACGCCATGACCGGTCCGAGCAGCCCTTGGGGTGAAGCCGCGGCAACGCGGCCGGGCAACTTCGCCAGCCCGAATCCGACAGGTCATCCTTCGTAGGCGGCAGACGAAGGGTTGCGCATGAGTGCGCCGCAGAACACCCCGCAGTTCCCCGTTCCTCACCAATCCCCGAGGAACAAGAAGACCGATTCCTTGATCGCGGTCCTGATCGCGATCATCATCGGAATTTTCGCGGGCGTCCTCCATCGGACCATGGAGGGTGTGTCGTACTACGAGGCCATTAAGACAGCGGGCGGTACGGCCGTTGGACTAGCGGTTCTCTTCTTCATGATCTTGAGCTACATCTGGCCCTGATCACGGAAACCCATCCGTTGTTTCTTAGCCCCTCCACCGTACGGGGGCGTATCGAGAGCAAGGTCATCACGGAGACCCCGTGAGAGAGCATTGACGAACGTGGATGAGACCCTGGCACCCAGGCTAGGGTCTCTCTACTGGTGTGCCTCGGTATATCCCTGCCGACTCAGCCACGCCTACTGGGTTGTGTCGTCCAACGGCGGAAACTGCCTCGGCCGGCCCGCGACAGCCGTCCGTGAGCCATCAGTTTGGGAAGCTTGGGTGCTTTCAGGGCAGGAACCTTGTTGACCTGCGTGGAAACGATGCCGGTGCCCGATGGCTGCCGGCTTGGCAGGCTAAAGCTGGTGCTCGAACCAACGCCTGCCTTGGGCGATCTCGTAAAGAGTGGGGCGTGTGAGGTTACTTCTTTCCAATCCCTCCTCTGCAATCGTAAGCAAATTGACAGGAAACTCATGGGGATGAGCTAGGATCCTTTTCGCAGTATTCGCATCCATCCTAGATCGGATGAGTTTCCAGCCCTGGGGTGAAATGCCCTTTGAGTGTAGGGCGTCACTGCGCGCGTTCTGATATTTGGCACTACAAATTTCCAGCGCATCTCCCCAATCGCGCCTAGCCGCCATGCGCTTTAGGGCGCGATTCACCAGGAAACCTGAGATAAAGCCGGCATGCTTGCCGCACGCTTGCCGACTATCGATGATTTCTCCCAGCTCCCAAATGGCGTTGGGCCCCATGCGGTGCTCAAGGATAGCCAATAGGCAGCAGGACGCATTTTCGTCGATGGATTTCAGCTCACCCTCACGGATACGAGTTTTCCGCTCGAGGCGGAATAGACCCGTAGGTGCGTTCATCACGCCAACAAACCTTCTGATTTGGGAAAACTCCCAAGGCTCAAGTTGCCGACATAGCTCATTGAGCTCATTTGAAAGATCCACGATCACGTGTCCAGGAGCCCAGCTCAGCAGTGCCGCAGAAACTGCCATCTTATGGCCATCGTGCATGCATGCGCGAAAAGCATCGTGCCACAATGAAGATTGTTCCCGGTGCTTCCAAAGTGCAGCAGCCCGTTCAGACAGCGGAACTCTTCTGTCATTTATGGTTGGATATCCTGAGCAACCCTTCCATGGTGCAGTTGACAGGGCAAGGCGCCAGGCAACCCAAGGGTCACCCATTTCCTCACCGATGAGATTGGCTCGCTCTGTAAGAGATGTGCGGGCTCGTTTCTGGTCATGACAGCGAACCATCAGATCTGAGAGCCGCCTCAATTCCTCCAAAGCAGCAGAATCCCCATCAAAATTCAACTGGGGAACGCTACCGACTTCTTTGTGCAGAACGCGCGGATCATAGAAGCCCGTACGGAAGATGTTACGAGTGAGGTAGGTAAGGTACTCTCCCAAGTTGGAGTTGTTCTGGAACAACGGCGAGTAGCCACGCGCCAACGCGTCTATGAAACGCCGCATCCTCCCCCCAGTGGAAGCGATATCCATCCTGCCAGCCTCGACGCAGCGGACCCACTGAAGGGTAGTTGACGTCTCCTCAAAGAGTGGTAGCAGATCATCCCTTGCCGCCTCGACTAGGCAATTGGCGATGACGCCACGCCGAATCCACTCATCGCGTTCCACGCCAGAGTCTTGGAGGTTATGCAACCACCATTTACTTCTTTCAGAGTTTGGCAACTGCAGCAAGAGGGGGGCAAGCTCATAGACGATTTCGTCGCTAATGGGCTCGGTATAGTGAGCCTTAGCCGCATCTAGTAGGACCGGCAACCCAGAATCCGTAGGAACGAACTCAGCCGATGAAGGAGGCTGGTATACTCCTGCCTTTTGTGCTCTGAGGATTTGCCGCATGCTAAGCATGTCCGTCAAGTGCCCCGCGATTTGGCGCGTGCACTTTGGAGCAGCCGCAGATACGTAATCATTCAGAAGGTAAGCGACGAGAAGTCGGGAGTGTAGCGAGTAGCGATGGCTATCGTCTCCCCAGAGTTCACCGATCCTCTGAGTTAGATCGGCAAGTTCCCCGATGTCATACCAACCGCAAAAGAACCTCGCCACATTCAGCCAATGGGCGTCACGAATCAGCGCCTCGAGTCGCTCCGGCCGGGATCCCGTCACTTCGACAGCATTAGTGTGATAACGGGCTGTCTTGTAGAGATATCTCGCCGCGAAGAACTCGCGTAGCGGCTGAACTTGGAACTCGAATTTTCCTTCAATGCGCTCTACGAGGACGAAGACCCGATTTATTCCCTCTGTGATTTCTTTGATTCGGTCGCTCGGCCCCTCCTTGGCGTCGAGGTACGACCAAATGGTCCGCTTGAGTTCAGCTGACTCAATGTCACCGGCGCCATATTCTCCAGACTTCTCTTGACTTCTAGCATGCAAGAGCCAGCCTAGATAGCCATGAACCTCAAGTAGTACCTCTCGATACTTCCTGACCACGGGGGTTTTATCCGCTTCGCGGTCTAGCAGCGTGTTGATGTACTCATCGTAGAGAGAAGTTCTTTTATCCGGAAGATTCCATCCCCTGGTATGGACGAGCCAGAGCAGAATAGCCAGCTGCATTGGCGTTCGCGCCAGCTCTGCGACGTGTGGTTGCGTAAGGCATCCCGCCAAGGCCCCTCTAAGCTCCGATGCCTGATCGGTCGGCAGGGTGCGGCGACTGATCCAAGAGTTGGCGTACCTCTCGGTTAGATCGACAGTCAAGTCCTCGAGTTTTCCATAAAGGAATACATCACGTGAGAAAGTGGGTGCGCTAGCCAATGAGGAGGGACGCCCCGTGGCCACCACTTGTACATCGGAGCCGAGACTTTCCATGTCCTGCACGAAGGAGCTGACCGTCTTTACAACCTGATCCCGCAGGGAGGGATCAGCTACTTCATCCAGTCCATCGAGCAACAGAAGCGTAGGTGTGCTGGATACGACGGCCACGAGATCGTCATTACTAAAGCGCATTCCGCCGGTCACGAATTGTACGTGATCTGCAATGTACGATTGCAGAGAGGGTGCGCCGGTTCTGGCTTTTGGCTCCTCTGAGCCAAGCCAGGGTGAAATACCCTGCATCCATTTACCCAAATGCCTCAATTCGACGCGCAGCGGCATTCGCAGAGGGCCGTTCACTAGTCGTGCTGGCAGCCGAGCTAGGTCGCTTTCTTTGTTGAGTAGTCGCGCTCGGAGGACCTGCCCAATGAATTGAATAAGCGTAGATTTCCCTTGCCCAGGGCCGGCTTCAATGACCAGGCGGTCAAGTTTCGGAATATCGTGATCAGTCAGTAGCGCGCTTGCCGCTCCTAATGGATACCTGTCCCTTTCCTCGTAGAGTTCCTCCAAGAAGACTTCGTAATCTTCCCCAGGCTCTTCCTCGGTTTCGTGCAGTTGTTCCGCTAGAGCGGCAACTTTATGTGACAGCTGATGGCGGGCGGTTGAGTCGGGGCTAATCGCGAGCGGTACATCCACGAAGGATTCAATGAGAGGCGCATCAACATGAGCTTGCTTAAAGCGGAGGCTTGCTTGCTCATCGTATTGTCGAGACAAGTAAAGCAGTATCGTTGATACTGCAGGATTCCGTGACGTGTAGCTAACATGCTGCGAGGGCGGGGCAGCAGTATTCTTCGTTAGGGTTTCAGTGAGATAGGAGTGCACAGCATCCGGGCCGCGGAAAAGCGTGAACCTGAAGACGAGCGAGGGATGCCTATCAAGTCTTGCGTCCACATCTTCGCGCCACCAAAAAAATGTGGGTAGCGGTAGGTGATTTTTTGCCCACCCCTGAACCCTGTCGCGCAATCCAGAATCTAAATGGCCGCTCGCTGGAACGTTTGAAACAAAAACGAACTCGCGAGCGCCTCTGCCTTTCAGAGCCTGAAGCTTGGGAATCTCACCTTTCAGGTTTTTGGTGACCCACTTGTACAGGTCATCTGCCGTTGGAGTGCCCAGCGGGTTTGGCTCACGAAATTTCACCTGGTAAACGATGGCGTCAATGAAGGTGTTGTCATCGTCAAGGTCCAGGACTACTGAGTCTCGTCCACCGTCGGGTCCAGAAATCGGCAGGCATTGCGCTCGCGGTCGTTCAGCTGTAATGAGCGACTGGACCAAGCGTTGGAACCGCCGGCCGTCAAGGTCTTCATACGGATAGCTTTCGCCCATGCGTTTGATCCCCTCCCCGCACTCCAGGGTCATTGTGCACGACGCGCCTGCTCCGTAGGGGCGGGATGAGTCAAGTTGCGTGGAGGGATGTGGTGCCTGCTGGTTGAACGGGGGCGCGCCGACCCTGGGACGCAATCGGCTGGAGCTGAGGCGGGCGGGCCCAAAGCCCTCGTGGCAGAGGTGCCAGCGTTCGGAGTTGACGGCAGCGCTGACGGCAACGATGGCACGCAGACGCATATGATCGCTAATCTGAACGATCAGAACGTGAGACCGTCGGCTCTCCTCGCGGCGTGGTGCCCGATCCTACGGATCAGAAGGTTGCAGGTTCGAATCCTGCCGAGTGCACACAGGTCAAAGGCCCCGGAGTGATCCGGGGCCTTTGGCGTTTCAGGGGCGTACAGCAGTGAGGTACAGCAACCGCGTCAACCGCTACCGCCCATTGCGTCGGACAGCTTGCCGATCGCGGCGCGCACTTCTTCCTCGCTCGCCTCGGCGTAGACCTCCATCGTCATGGCGATCTGCGAATGGCGGAGGATCCGCTGGGCGACCTTCGGGTGGACCTTGAGGGCGGCCAGGAGCGAGCTGCACGTGTGCCGTGTGTTCCGCAGCGGGATGACCCGGACGCCGGCGCGGCGAGCCCGCAGGGCGAACATGCGGGTGAGGTTGCCCGGCTCGATCGGGGTGCCGTACTTCGTGGTGAAGATCAGGTCCTGGCTGCCCTGCCAAAGTTCCCGCTGCTCGCGCAGGGCGGCCAGCTGGCGAAGGAAGGCGTCCGGGGTGAGATCGTCCAGGCCGGTCAGCGACTCTGACATCTTCACCGCCCCTCTCCGGGGTAATCGGGGCCGTCGCTGGGGTCGTAGCCGGGCGGGAAGGTGCCCGGCGGCGGCTCGGGCAGCGACACGGCCAGCGACGGGCTGACTGCGTTGACGAAGTCGAGGTCGGCGCCGGTGGTGTCGGCGTAGAGGGCGAGTTGGCCCAGCAGGAGCACAGTGCGGGCGAAGTCCTCGCAGTCGGGGCACATGACGGTTTCTCCCTTCATCAGGCATGGCTGGGGTAGGGACCTGGCGTGAAGGCGGTCACGCCGACCGAGGAGGCAGGGAAGGTCAGGCCGTAGCCGGGGCTGTCTTGGACAGCGGCACCGGGGCTGCGGGAGTGCCGGGCAGGGCGGTCCGGAAGGGGGCCAGTTCGGGCAGGTCCGGGGTCAGGTTGGCGTGCCGGTTGCAGGTGTTGACGGCCTGGCGCAGGGAGGTGTGCGGGGCGCGGATGCGGTGCCAGCCGCCGGTGGAGCCCCCGGCGATGGCGAGGCCGCGCAGTTCGGCGGGGATCTGGATGGCGGCCAGGACGGCGTCCGGGGAGATGTCGACAAAGGCCATGTTGGCTGAGGTTTCGTCGTTGACGCGGTGGGCGGTGCGGCCGGTGAGCTGGCGCGGAGCATGGTGATGCCCTTGCCGAGTTCGGAGCCGAAGCGCTGCCCGCAGATTTCGAGGTAGATGCCGGCGGCGCGGCCGAGCTGGGCGAGGCGGACCAGGGCGGTGATGATGCGGTCCCGCCGCTTCTCCTCCTCCTTGCTCGCGAAGAGGGCGAGTTCGGCGACCTCGTCGACCAGGACCACGATCGGAGTCCGGCGCAGGTGTTCGGGCAGGTCCCAGATGTCGGCGGCGATCTCCGCATCCGGCACGGCAGCGGTGATGCGCTGCTCGGCACGGATGATCTGGTACACCTCCTCCATCCGGGCTACGAGGGCGTCGAGGAGTTCGGCGGCGGTGTCGGGGTTGTCGGCGAGGGCGGAGAAGCGGCGGGCCAGCGGGAACAGCTCGACCCCTTGCTTGCAGTCGATGCCGACCAGGGCGACGTCCATTGCGTGGGCAGCGCGGGGCCGGGGCCGCCGACGTCCGTGACTGATCGTTCCCCGGTGGTGGAATCCCGCCCCCCGGACCTGACCGGGCGGCCGAGCGCGCTCGTCGCCGATGGCCTTGTCAGTGGGGGCCCGTACTCTCGCAAGGGATGACGCGGGTGTGGAAGTGCTCGGGGCTGCAGTGGTCGGGGGACGGTCCCGTGCTGGTGTGGGACGGCGGGCGGACGAGCGCGCTGCCGTGGGGGAAACGGGTGGCCTTCGAGGTCGCGGAAGGGGGAGTGCGGACATGCGTGGGAGCGCGGCGGCACGGGTGTCCGGTCCGGGCGGCGGTGCCGGGGCGGAGCGCTGGGGCGCGGTGCGAGGAGTGCGCGCGGCTGGAGCGGGCGCACTCCGTGGCCGCGGACACGATCGCGGACGATCCGCGGCCCTACCACGTATATCTGGCCTGGTTCGGGCCAGGCATGGTCAAGGCGGGGATCACGGCCGTGGAGCGAGGCTCCGCGCGGCTGCTTGAGCAGGGAGCCGTCTGCTTCAGCTGGCTGGGCGCGGGTCCGCTCATGGCGGCGCGCCGCGCCGAGGAGTTGCTGCGCGCCGCGCTCGGGGTCCCGGACCGGATTCCGTACGCCGAGAAGCGCGCCGTACGGTCCGTGCTTCCGGTAACCGAGGAAGAGCGGGCTGCCGAGGTCGGGGAGCTGCACGGGCGGGCGACCGCGCTCGGCGGCTGGCCCGAGTCGCTGGAGCGGGAGCCGTTCCGGCCCGTCGACCACGCCGGGATCTTCGGGCTGACCGGTCTGCCGGCCGCCGTGGGCGAGGTGACCGAGCTCGTCGCGGGCGGGGTGGTGAGCGGTGAGCTGGTCGCGGCCGCCGGGCCCGATCTCCACCTGGCGGCCGATGGCGGGGTCGTCGTGCTGGACACGCGGCTGATGGCCGGCTGGGGGCTGCGGCCTGCCCGGAGCGTGGAATTCACCGTGCCGGTACGGGAGTTGCGGGATCCGGCCGGCGTAGAGAATGGGCTGCAGGACGGGCTGTTCTGAAGCGTGCCGGCCGCAGGTGAAGTCTCGGGACTCAAGGAAACTCCCGGGCCGCTGGGAAGGCTGAGGCGTTTGGGAGGCTTATTGGGAACCCTGAGGCCGATGGGACTCCGAGGCTGCCGGGAACTCCGAAGCTGCGGGGAAGCCGAGGCCGCCGGGGAAGCCGAGGCGGCAGGAGGAAGTACCAGGCTGCCGGGGGCGTCCCGGGTCGCCGCGGCCATCACGCGCCTCCCGGGCGTTTCCTGAGAGCCGCCTGTGGGGTTTCTCAGGGAAATCACAGACGGGTGAAAGTCTGCTCTCAGAGGCTCCCTGAAGGGTGTCCCCATGACCACGACCTCGCCCCAGGGGCGCACCGAACTGCTGAGGCCCGACGGGAGCCCCGTCCGGGTGCTTGTGGTGGACGACGAGCCGTCGATCACGGATCTGCTGTCCATGGCCCTGCGCTACGAGGGCTGGCAGATCCGCAGCGCGCAGGACGGGCAGGGCGCCGTCCGGGCCGTGCGCGAGTTCCGGCCCGACGCCGTCGTCCTGGCCATGACGCTGCCGGACATGGACGGACTCGCCGTCCTGGGCCGGCTGCGCCGCGAACTGCCCGCGGTGCCGGTCCTCTTCCTGACCGCCAGGGACGCCGCGGAGGACCGTGTCGCCGGGCTGACCGCGGGCGGGGACGACTGCGTCACCAAGCCGTTCGGCGTGGAGGAGGTCGTGGCGCGGCTGCGCGGGCTGATCCGGCGCTCGGGTGCCGCCGACCGGCGTTCCGACTCCGTGCTCGTGGTCGGCGACCTCTGCCTGGACGAGGACAGCCACGAGGTGTCGCGGGGAGGGGAGGACATCCACCTCACCGCCACCGAGTTCGAGTTGCTGCGCTTCCTGATGCGCAACCCGCGGCGCGTGCTCAGCAAGGCGCAGATACTCGACCGCGTCTGGTCGTACGACTTCGGCGGGCAGGCCAATGTCGTCGAGCTGTACATCTCCTATCTGCGGCGGAAGATCGACGCCGGCCGTGAACCGATGATCCACACCCGGCGGGGTGCCGGTTACCTGATCAAGCCCGCCGCGTGAGGCGACACCCTCTGCGCCGCTGACGCCCGGCCGCCACCGCCCGCGTCGTCGTAGTACACCCACAGGCGTTCCTATACGGTGTATAGCATGTCGACGACCTCGCCGGAGCAGACCTCCTCCCAGGCCGCCCAGGGCCACCCCCAGCGCTGGCTGATCCTCGGTGTCATCTGCCTCGCCCAGCTCACCGTGCTGCTGGACAACACCGTTCTGAACGTCGCGATCCCGTCCCTCACCCGTGAGTTGCGCGCGGCCACCTCCGACATCCAGTGGATGATCAACGCGTACTCGCTCGTGCAGTCCGGGCTGCTGCTCACCGCGGGCAGCGCCGCCGACCGGTACGGCCGCAAGAAGATGCTGGTGGCGGGGCTGGCCCTGTTCGGCATCGGTTCGCTGGCCGCCGCACTCGCCGACTCCACCGGGCAGCTGATCGCCGCCCGCGCGGGCATGGGCGTCGGTGGCGCGCTGCTGCTGACCACCACGCTCGCCGTGGCGATGCAGATCTTCGCCCCGGCGGAGCACCCCAAGGCCATCGGCATCTGGAGCGCGGTCAACGCCCTGGGATTCGCGATCGGCCCGCTGATCGGCGGCTTCATGCTGAACCACTTCTGGTGGGGCGCGATCTTCCTGATCAACCTGCCGGTCGCCGTGCTGGGCCTGGTCGCGGTCCTCGCCCTGGTCCCCGAGTCCAAGAACCCCCGAGGGGACCGGCCCGACCTGCTCGGCGCGCTGTTGTCCACGATCGGCATGACCTCGCTGGTGTACGCGATCATCTCGGGTCCCGCGCACGGCTGGACGTCGACGCGGGTGCTGGTCACGGCGACGGTGGCGGTGGTGGTGCTGACCCTCTTCGCGTTCTACGAGAGCCGGATCCCGTACCCCATGCTCGACATGAACTTCTTCCGCGACCGCCGCTTCGCGGGCGCGGTCGCCGGTGCGGTGCTGATCACCTTCGGCATGGGCGGCGCGCTCTTCCTGCTCACTCAGCACCTTCAGTTCGTGCTCGGCTACGGCCCCCTGGAGGCCGGTCTGCGCACCGCGCCGCTCGCCCTGTCGGTGGTGGCGCTGAACTTCACCGGACTCGCGGCCCGGTGGACGACGCGGCTGGGCACCCCGGCGGCGATCGGCCTGGGCATGGTGCTGATGTCCGGCGGGCTGGTGTCGATCGCCACGCTCGCCTCCGGCGGGTACGGCGGCACCCTGCTGGGTCTGCTGCTCATCGGCGCGGGCTGCGCGATCGCCAACCCGGCCATGGCCCACGCCATCATGAGCGCGATCCCGCCGGCCAAGGCGGGCGTCGGGGCGGGCATCAACGGCACGCTGGCGGAGTTCGGCAACGGCCTGGGGGTGGCCGTCCTGGGGGCGGTGCTCAACTCCCGGTTCGCGGCGGTGTCCCTGCCGGTGGCCCTGGCCGCGGCGGGGTCGGCCGCGCAGAGGAAGCAGGTGACCGACGCGTTCTCCGCCGGGCTGCAGACCAGTCAGCTGGTGGGAGCGGTGGCCGTGCTGCTCGGTGGCCTGCTGGCCGCCGCGTTGCTCCGCAGGGCTGAGCGGGCAGACTCGGGGGTGGTGGTGGCCCACTAGCTCGGGCGGTTCCGCCCCGCGCGCCTTCGGGCGCCCGGCACGACCGGCGGTTCAGGAATCGAGGAAGGTGCGCCATGGTGAAGGCAGCCCAAGGGGCCAAGGGGGCGGCGCGGACCAGCGTCTGGCTGGAGGGCAAGGCGCGCCGCGGCGGGCGCGGCGGGCAGCCGTCCGGGCTGGACCGGGAGCGGATCACCGAGGTCACGGTGCGGCTGCTGGACGCGGAGGGGCTGGCGAAGTTCTCCATGCGCCGGCTCGCCGCCGAGCTGAACGTGACGGCGATGTCCGTGTACTGGTACGTCGACACCAAGGACGACCTGCTAGAACTCGCCCTCGACGCCGCCTTCGGCGAGCTGCGGCTGCCCGAACCGGACGAGGAGACGGACTGGCGCGACCAGTTGCGCCGGCTCGCCGCCGAGTACCGGGTGCTGCTGGTGCGCCACCCCTGGCTGTCGCCGCTCGCCGGGACGTTCCTCAACATCGGCCCGAACTCGCTCGCCTTCTCGGGCACGGTGCATCGCGTCATCCGCCGTACCGGGCTGCCCGAGGAGCGGCTGACCGGGGCGATCTCCGCGGTCTTCCAGTTCGTGTACGGCTACGGCACGATCGAGGGCCACTTCGTGGCCCGCTGCGCCGAGGCGGGCATGGCCCCGGACGACTACTTCCGGCACGCGATGAGCGCGGCCACCCGGGCCCCGGACGCCACCGAGGTGCTCCGGGAGTCCGCGACCCTCATGGCGGCCCGTGGCGGCGACACGGTCGCGGAGATGCTGGACCGCGACTTCGCCTTCGCGCTGGACCTGCTGGTCGCCGGCATCGAGGCGATGGTCGCCCGCGGCTGACTACTCGTCGCGCGGCGCGAGCCGTGCGGGGAACCCGCCCGTCGACACCGGTCCCCAGCGCCGCGGAGTGATCCGGATGATCGACTTGCCCTGCCTGACCATGGCCTCCCGGTACTCGTCCCAGTCCGGGTGCTCGCCCGCGATGTTGCGGTAGTACTCCACCAGGGGCTCCACGGAGTCCGGCGCGTCGATCACCTCGGCCGTGCCGTCGATCTGCACCCACGGCCCGTTCCACTCGTCGCTCAGCACGACGACGCCGACCCGTTCGTCCCTCTTGGCGTTGCGGGTCTTGGCCCGCTCCGGGTAGGTGGAGACCACGATCCGCCCGGAGCCGTCGACTCCGCAGGTCAGCGGTGAGGCCTGGGGGCTTCCGTCGGCCCGCCGGGTCAGCAGCAGGGCGCGGTGACGGGGCCGTACGAAGTCCAGCAGCTCATCCAGTGAGACGCGGGTGTTGGTCGCGATGTCCGGTGCCATAGCCGCAGCCTAGGCGCTGACCGGGGCCGAAGGCCCTTCGGCGGCTGAGCCCGCCGCGTGTCCTCCGCCCGGCTCGTTCAGGCGAGGGCACCGCTCAGGTCGTCGTGCACGGGCACGTCGCGACGGACCCCGGTGACCTCCAGGACGCGGTACGGGACACCGTCCGGCCTCGCCATCACCCGGAGCCGCACTCCAGGGGGCAGCCCGTGCCGTACGTCCTCGACGAGGCGGGCGCCCTGGGAGTCCATGAAGCGGGTGTGGGTGAGGTCCAGGACCAGCACGTCCAGCCGGCCGGCGCGGGCCGCGGCGAAGGCCAGGACGCCGGCGCGCAGGGCCGGGGCGTTGGACAGGTCGATCTCCGGGGGAAGGACGAGCAGGGCTCGGCCCGGGTGGTCGTGCACCCGGCAGGGGTTCGGGAAGTGGGTCACCGCACTCACCTGGTGGAAGGCAGAGGTCCATCCGGTCTCGAAAGGCCGCTTCCTGACCCGTCCGGGTCCATTCCACCATTCCCGCGCGCCGGTTCACAGGGGCTGAGGCCGACCGTCAACCAGGCGGAACCTCCTGGGAGGGACGAGATAAAGTTCTGTTCGTCCTGTGCTCGCAGTCGGGAATGTGCTGCGGAGCTCTCCTGCGCATGGCCGTTTGGCCGTGCATGCCGAAGAGGTTCGTGGTGCCTGCGTCCGACTTTTCTGAATTGCCCCGTTTTCCGGGGGATCTCGAGCTGGCCGAAGCGCTGACGACGGCGGCTCAGCAACTGCACGACACGGCCACCCCGCACAGCACCATGCAAACCGCCGTACGGCTCGCCGTACGTCTGCTGCCGGGCGCCGAGCACGCGGGCATCTCGGTGCTGGAGCGCGGCAGCGGCCGCCGTGCGGCCGCCTGGACCGACGAGGTCGTGCGCACCGCCGAGGGATCCGGTGGCGGGGGCGACCCGGAGCCGTACTGGGATCATCTGTGGCATGCGCCTGTCGTGCGCATGGCGGACAGTGAGGCCGACGACGGCGGCGCGTCGCTGGCCGGCCTGGGGCTGCGCTCGGCGCTCGCGCTGCGGCTGCGCGCCGACAAGCGGCGGCTGACCCTGCTCACCGTCTACGCCCGCAAGCCGGGCGTCTTCGACGACGCCGCGACGCGCGTCGGGCGGCTGTTCACCGCGCACGTCAGCCTCGCGCTGGACTCGGTGACCGTGCGCGAGCAGCTCACCGAGGCGATGCGCACCAGGGACCTGATCGGCCAGGCCACCGGCATCCTCATGGAACGGCTGAACATCGACGCGGCGGAGGCCTTCGACAGCCTGGTGCGCGCCTCGCAGCGGGAGAACGTCAAGCTCCGCGACCTGGCCCGCCGGATCGTCGATGCGAACAACGCCACATGAGCGGCGGGGAGTTGATCGGCGGCAGGGGGACACACGCAACCGCATGAGCCCCGAGACGAGCTCTGACCCGCTGGAGCAGCGATCGTGCGCAGCGGCGGTCTCGACACGCTGCTGCGTGATCTGACCGACCGCGCGGTCGAGGACGTGCCCGGCGCCGCCGCGTGCAGCATCACCGTGCGCCGCGACCACCGGCTGCTGACCCTGGCGGGCAGCGGCGGCCTGCCCAGCGGCCTGGTCCTGCGTCAGTACGAGAACGGCAACGGCCCGTGCGTCACCGCGGCCGGGACCGGCGCCGAGCAGTACACGAGCAGTACAGCCCCGACCTGGCCGCCGAGACCCGCTGGCCCGCGTACACGCCCTACGCGCTGTCCGTCGGGGTGCGGTGCGTACTGGCGCTCCCGCTCGTCGTGACCGGCGAGACGGGCGCCGCGATCAACTTCTACGGCGTGGCGCCCGGCGCACTCCAGGCGGGCCGGCACCGGGCCCGCGCCTTCGCGGCCCGCGCCGCGGACGCCGTCGACGTCTCCCTGCGCCTCGAACGCGACCGGGCCGCCGTGCCCGACGTACGCACGATGCTGCTGTCCCGCAGCGTCATCGACCAGGCGATCGGCGTCCTGATGGCCCGGGAACGGGTCGACGCCGCCAAGGCCCTGGACCGTCTGCGCCGCACCACCCGGCATCGCAACACCAAACTCCGCGACCTGGCCGCGGACCTGGTCTCCCGCGTCACGGACCCGGGCCGCCCCCCGTCCGGCGGCCGGTAGGGCGGGCCGCGGGTCCGGTGGACTACGCCGTCGGGAGCACGGTGCCCTGGACCGCCTGGATGTCCAGTTCGACCCTCAGGGTGGTGCCGATGGCCGCGATGCCGGCCTGGAGGACCTGGTTGTAGTTCATGGCGAAGTCCTCGCGGCGCAGTTCGGTCGTCGCGCGGAAGGCGGCGCGGGTGCCGCCCCAGGGGTCGGCGCCGGTGCCGAGGTAGGCCAGGTCGAGGTCGACCGGGCGGACCACGCCGCGCATGCCCAGCTCGCCGTGGACGGTCCAGCGGTCGGGGCCGGCGGCGGTCACACCGGTGGAGCGGTAGGTGATCCGCGGGTGCCGCTCGACGTCCAGGAAGTCCGGGGACTTCAGGTGGCCGTCGCGCATGCCGTTGCCGGTGTCGACGGAGTCGGCGCGGATGACCGCCTCCACACGGGACTTGGTGACGTCGTCGGGGGCGATCTCGACGGTGCCGGCGAAGTCCCTGAACCGGCCGTGCACGCTGGAGATCCCCAGGTGCTGGGCGACAGCGGCGACCGAGGAGTGCGCCGGGTCGATGGTCCACGGCCCCGGCGGGGGCAGCTCGGTGCCGCCCTGCCGCGCCAGCGTCACCGTGCCGACCTCGGCCCGCCCGCTCGCGGTGACGATCGCGCTGGAGGCTGCGGGCGCGTACCCGACCGCCGTGACGATCACCGTGTACGCACCCGGTGCCAGCGCGGTCGTGTCCCGTACGGCGCCCTCCGCGTCGGCCTCGGCCCGCAGCACCTGCGTGCCCGCCATGTCGGTCATCGTGACGACCGCGTGCGACACGGCCCATCCGTCCCGGGTGCGGATCCTCGCGGTCAGTCCCATCCCGTTTTCTCCCTGCACAGCCTTGCAAATGGTCGGAAAGCGACCGGCCCGCGGCGCGGCGCGGCTCCCCTCGGAGCGCGCCCCGCCACGGGCCGGACCGTGACCCGGGACCCCGCCCGGGCCTCATGGGCACCCTGGCCCGGTCTTACTCGCCGGGGTGGGCGAGCTCGATGTCGTGGTCGTCGACGCCGCGGCCGGTGACCGTCAGGGCCGTCGCCACGGGCGGGTAGCCCGTCGCGATGACGGTGTAGTCACCGCCGTTCAGGTCGGTGAAGGCGTACGCCCCGTCCGCGCCGGTGGTGGACGTGCCGACCACGTTGCCCGCCGCGTCGACCAGGGTCACCCGGGCGTCCGCGAGGGGACCGTGCGGAGCGCGGACGACACCCTGGAGCTGCGCCCCGGCGTCCAGGTCGATCTCGACCCGGGTCACACCGGTGCCGACCACCTCGACCGGCAGCGCCCGCGGCCGGTACCCGGCGGCGTTCACCGCGACGGTCACCGCCCCCGGTACCAGCTCGGCGAAGGAGAACTCGCCGCTCTCCCCGGTGGTCCCGGTGGCCAGCAGGTCGCCGCGCACATCGGTGACGATCACCATCGCGTCCTCCACCGGCAGCCCGGACCCGGCGGCCCGGACCACACCGCCCAGCCCGCTGGTGCCGCTGAGCAGGATGTCGTACGCCACCGGCTCGCCGTTGACGACCACCGTGGACGCCTGCGGCTGGAAGCCGTCGGCGGAGGCGATCAGGACGTACGAGCCCGCGCCCGGCGCGTCCACCGCGTAGGCGCCGTCGGCCTGGGCGACCGACCGGCCCAGCTGGCGGCCGGCCAGCGAGATCAGCGTGACCGCGGCCTGCGGCACCGGCGCGCTCTCGGCGCCCCGGACGAAGCCGTGCACCGGAATCCCGCCGCCGGCACCGGCGCCCGGCTCGCCGGCTGCCACCGTGGCGACTGCGGCCAGCCTCTGGGTTCCCTCGGGACCGGTCCCGGCGCCCTCGGCGGGGGAGGCGGCCACCGCCCAGCTGGGCACCCGCTCCCCGGCGGCGGCCGCGGCCTCGGGGGCCCGGGCCTCGGCGACGACGGGGACGGTGGCCGGGTCGACCGGCGCGGACTCGGCCTCGGCGGACTGCGCCAGCGCGCCCTTGGTCCGCAGCGGGACCTCCTTGATGAACAGCGAGATCAGGAAGGCCACCGCCGCCAGCGCGGCGGCGATCAGGAAGATGTCGGCGATGCCGTGCCCGTAGGCGCTCTCCATGACCGCGCGCAGCGGCTTCGGCAGCGCGTTCATGTCCGGGATGGTGTCGCTCGAACCGGAGGAGGACAGGGCGGCCGCGTACTTCGGGCTGAGGCCGGCCAGGCCGTCCTTGACGTAGTCGGTGATCCGGTGGGCCATCACCGCGCCGAGCGCGGAGACGCCGACCGCACCGCCGAGGGAACGGAAGAAGGTGACCGTGGAGCTGGCCGAGCCGAGGTCGGTCGGCGCCACCTGGTTCTGCGTGCACAGCACCAGGTTCTGCATCATCATGCCGATGCCGAGGCCCAGCAGGGCCATGAAGACGGCCGTCTTCCAGTACTCCGTGTCGTAGCGGATGGTGCCGAGCAGGCCAAGACCCGCCGTCACCAGCACGCCACCACTGACCAGCCAGGCCTTCCAGCGGCCGGTGCGTGTGATCAACTGTCCGGAGACGGTGGAGGAGACGAACAGGCCGGCGATCATCGGGATGGTCATGACACCCGACATCGTCGGGGACTTGTCCCGGGCCAGCTGGAAGTACTGGCTGAAGAACACGGTGCCGCTGAACATCGCGATACCGACGAACAGCGAGGCGAGCGACGCCAGCGTGATGGTGCGGTTGCGGAACAGCCGCAGCGGGATGATCGGCTCGCTCGCCTTGGACTCGACGAGCACGAACAGCAGGCCGAGGGCGATCGAACCGGCGAGCATCGCGTACGTCTGCCAGGACAGCCACTCGTACTTGTCACCGGCGAAGGTGACCCAGATCAGCAGCAGCGACACGGCGGCGGAGATCAGGAACGCGCCGCCCCAGTCGACCTTGACCTCCCGCTTCACCACGGGCAGGTGCAGGGTCTTCTGCAGGACGATCAGCGCGATGACCGCGAAGGGCACGCCGACGTAGAAGCACCAGCGCCAGCCCAGCCAGGAGGTGTCGGTGATGACACCGCCGAGCAGCGGGCCGCCCACGGTGGCCACGGCGAAGGTGGCGCCGAGGTAGCCGGAGTAACGGCCGCGCTCCCGCGGCGAGATCATCGCGGCCATGACGATCTGGGCGAGGGCGGACAGACCGCCGCTGCCAATGCCCTGCACCACACGGCAGGCGATCAGCATGCCCGGGTTCTGCGACAGGCCCGCGCAGGCCGACGCCAGGACGAAGATGACGAGCGCTATCTGGACGAGCGCCTTCTTGCTGTAGAGGTCGGCGAGCTTGCCCCACAGGGGAGTGGCCGCGGTCATCGACAGCAGGGCGGCCGTGACCACCCAGGTGTAGGCGGACTGACCGCCGCCGAGGTCACCGATGATGTGCGGCAGCGCGTTGGAGACGATCGTGGACGACAGGATCGCCACGAACATGCCGAGCAGCAGCCCGGAGAGCGCCTCCATGATCTGCCGGTGCGTCATCGGAGCGCTGCCGGAGGAGCCTCCCCCGTGCTTGGCGTGAGCCCGCACACCGGCTGGTGTGGTCGTTGCCATGGGCTTCCTTTTTCTTACGTGCTTGCGGGTGTACGGGTGGTCTTGGGGGCAACGGGTGCGGGGATCCGGGCCGGAGCGGAACGGCAGTCGCCGAAGCTGGAGCGCAGGCGTGTCATCAGCCGGATCAGCTGGCCGACCTCGTCGTCGGTCCAGTCGCTCAGCCGCTCGCTGAGCAGGCGGGTGCTCCGCCGGGTCAGGTCGTCGAGCTGGTCCAGCCCCGCGGGCGTCAGGCGCAGGATGCGCGAACGCTTGTCCGCGGGGTCCGGGATCCGCTCGATCCAGCCGCGTGCGGCGACGTGCGCGACGTGCCGGCTGGTCACCGACATGTCCACGGAGAGCAGCTCGGCGAGCTTGCTCATGCGCATGTCCCCGTGGCGGCCGAGCAGGGTCAGCACGGCGGCCGAGCCGGCCGGGCAGTCGGGCGGCAGGATCCGTCCCATGTCACGTTTCACGGCTCCGACGGCACTGAGCTGACGCGCAAGCTCTTCGTACTGCGCCTGCTCGGCCATCACACCTCCCGAATTCGTTGCTCGGGGCAACCGTAGTGTTGTTGGTTGCCGCAGGCAAACAAATCGGGGCCCGGTGGCGCAAAAACTTGGCAAAGGCAAGTATTGGCGGATGTAAACCCGCAGGTGAGGTGCCGTCCGCCGCCCCGCGACCACGGTGCGGCCCCGCCGGCCTCCGGCCGCCCGTCCGGCCTCCCCTCTCCGGGGCCCCCGTCAAGTGAGGTGCGGGGCCCCGCGCTTGGGCGGCGGCAGCGTTTTCGCTAGGGTCTCGGGCCATGGCTAACACCCAGGGCCCGCAGGGCAACTACGACCCCGCCGGCAGCACCCAGATGTTCCGCGCGTTCGTCGACGAGGCGCCTCCCCAGGGCGCCCAGCAGCAGGCCTCCTCCGGCCCGCGCATCGGCCTGATCGTCGGTGTCGTCGTCGCGGTGGCGGTCGTCGCGGCCGTCGCCTGGCTCGCGCTCAAGTAGGGCGAACCACTTTTAGTACACATCGTTTAGTACACATCGTTCTCTCCGGCTCCGCCGTCTCCGTCCATCGACACCAGCCGCCCCCTCTCCCCCGTCGGCCCCCTCTCCGTCGGCCCCGCCGCCCCGCGCGCGGCCGGGAAACGGCTCCCAGACAGACGACGGCCGCCGAAGCGCCCGAACGGCGCCTCGGCGGCCAGGAGTCGACGTCATCACGGCATCGCGCCGTGATGTCCGGCGCCCCGTCGAGCGGGAGGCGCCGGGCCTTGCGGATCAGTCGTTGATGAGCCCCTCCCGCAGCTGCGCGAGCGTCCGGGTCAGCAGCCGGGAGACGTGCATCTGCGAGATGCCGACCTCCTCGCCGATCTGCGACTGGGTCATGTTGGCGAAGAAGCGCAGCATGATGATCCGCCGCTCACGGGGCGGCAGCTTGGCCAGCAGCGGCTTGAGCGACTCGCGGTACTCCACGCCCTCCAGCGCCGTGTCCTCGTAGCCGAGGCGGTCGGCCAGGGAGCCCTCGCCGCCGTCGTCCTCGGGGGTCGGGGAGTCCAGCGAGGAGGCGGTGTAGGCGTTGCCGACCGCGAGGCCGTCGACCACGTCCTCCTCCGACACGCCCAGCACGGTGGCCAGTTCCGTGACGGTCGGGGAGCGGTCGAGCTTCTGGGAGAGCTCGTCGCTGGCCTTGGTGAGCGCCAGGCGCAGCTCCTGAAGGCGCCTGGGCACCCGCACCGACCACGAGGTGTCGCGGAAGAAGCGCTTGATCTCACCCACGACCGTCGGCATCGCGAAGGTCGGGAACTCCACGCCCCGCTCGCAGTCGAAGCGGTCGATCGCCTTGATCAGGCCGATGGTGCCGACCTGGACGATGTCCTCCATCGGCTCGTTGCGCGAGCGGAAGCGGGCCGCCGCGTAACGGACCAGCGGGAGGTTGAGCTCGATCAGGGTGTCCCGGACGTAGGCGCGCTCGGGGCTGTCCTCGTCGAGTGTGGCGAGCCGCAGGAACAGGGAGCGGGACAGGGTGCGGGTGTCGATGGTCTCCGAGGCCGGCAAGGCCGACGCGGCCGGAACAGCCGGGGCGGGGGCGGCCTCGAGGGCCGCCACGTCGTCGAGGGCGTCGAGCGGCTCGAGCGCCGGGGAGGGCGTCTCGCTCTTCGTGAGCGTCAGCACCTTGGAGCTGCCCTGGTCTGCGGACATGCCACCCCCTCTGGGTCGCGGGACGGTCGCGGCCACGCTCTCTGACGAGGAGAACGCAGCCCTCACCTGAATACCGGAGCCGAAGCCACGGCAAACGCGCTTCCCGCAGAATGTCACATGTCGGCAACGCGCTGTAGGGACTTGTCGACAAGTGAGAACCGAATCGACCCTGGAAAGAAGGGGTCTGACGGTCTTTCGTCCCGAAGATGTCGGGAACTGCCCTGATGGGTGATTCGCTCGTGCCGGTTACGCCTCGATCCTGTTTGCGGACCGCAATCGCTGGAAGCTACGGGCGAGTAGCCGGGACACGTGCATCTGGGAGACGCCGAGTTCCGCACTGATCTGCGACTGGGTGAGATTGCTGTAGTAGCGCAGCAGCAGGATCCGCTGTTCCCGTTCGGGAAGTTGGACGAGGAGGTGGCGGACCAGGTCGCGGTGCTCGACGCCGTCCAGGGCCGGGTCCTCGTAGCCGAGCCGGTCCAGCAGCCCGGGCATTCCGTCGCCCTCCTGGGCCGCCTCCAGGGAGGTCGCGTGGTACGAGCGTCCGGCCTCGATGCAGGACAGCACCTCTTCCTCGGTGATGCGCAGCCGCTCGGCGATCTCGGCGGTCGTGGGGGAGCGGCCGAAGGCGGTCGTCAGGTCCTCGGTCGCGCTGTTGACCTGCACCCACAACTCGTGCAGCCGGCGTGGGACGTGGACCGTGCGGACGTTGTCGCGGAAGTAGCGCTTGATCTCGCCGACGACCGTCGGCATGGCGAAGGTCGGGAACTGCACGCCCCGGTCCGGGTCGAAGCGGTCGATGGCGTTGATGAGCCCGATGGTGCCGACCTGGACGACGTCCTCCATCGGCTCGTTGCGGGAGCGGAAGCGGGCGGCCGCGTAGCGCACGAGCGGCAGGTTCGCCTCGATGAGCGCCCCTCGCACGCGGGCGTGTTCGGACGTGCCGGGTTCGAGCTCCTTCAACTGGGTGAAGAGCACCTGCGTGAGGGCTCGGGTGTCGGCACCGCGCCGCTTCTCGGGAGCCGGAGTCGGGGTCGCGGTCGGGGCCGGGTCGTCCGGAGTCGAGGCCGTGGTTGTGGCCGGGGCCGAGACGGGATCCTGGGGCGGCGCAGTCTTGGCCGACACGGTCAACGCCACCTCTTCGTCGATCAACTCATCCGTCAAAAGCGGTCATAGCATCACAAGACATGTGCATCGTGTTCAAGCACCGCATATGCACGTGTTGAGGGGTGAATTAGGGCATAAGACACCAAAAAGCCCCGCACCGTTCCGATGCGGGGCCGAGCGTGCAGCCGTACGGCCGTAAGGCTGAGAAGTTACCGGCGGTCAGAACTCGTAGTCGGCGATCACCCACGTGGCGAACTCGCGCCACTGGGCCACGCCCGCCTGGTGGGCCGGGTGCTCCAGGTACCGGCGCAGCGCTGCGGCGTCCTCGACGGCCGAGTTGATCGCGAAGTCGTAGGCGATGGGCCGGTCGCTGACGTTCCAGCCGCACTCCCAGAAGCGCAGGTCCTCGATCTGCCCGCCGAGCGCGCGGAAGGCCTCGGCCCCCGCGGTGACGCGCGGGTCGTCCCGCTCGACGCCTTCGTTCAGCTTGAAGAGGACCAGGTGGCGGATCATCATTCTCCTCCGTTGGCGACCCACGTCATGAAGTCGCCTATGGCCTTGGCGGCGTCCGAGATGCCCTCGAACCCTATCTGGACGTAGCTCGCCGCCTTGGCGGGGTCCGTGATGATCACGTACAGCACGAAGACCACGAGCAAATAGACGGCGATCTTCTTGGCGTTCACCGCCATCGCGGCCTCCCCCTGTCGCTGAGTTCCCTGTCGCTGATTTCCCTGTAGTCGGTACCGTCCGGGTCGAGCGCTGTAGATGATCGCACGAAGGGCCCCGTCCTGGCGGACGGGGCCCTTCTCGAGCGGTAGCGGAGGGATTTGAACCCTCGGTGACTTGCGCCACACTCGCTTTCGAGGCGAGCTCCTTCGGCCGCTCGGACACGCTACCGAGGGAGACCTTACAGCACACCGGGCCGTGCTCCGAAATCCGTTTCCGCCCCGCCCCGGCGGCCGGGGTTCAGCGGCCGCGGAAGAAGTCGGTCAGCAGCGCGGCGCACTCCTCGGCGAGCACGCCCTCGATCACTTCGGGCCGGTGGTTGAGCCGCCGGTCCCGTACGACGTCCCACAGGGAGCCGGCGGCGCCCGCCTTCTCGTCGCGGGCGCCGTAGACCACCCGGTCCACCCGGGACAGCACGATCGCTCCGGCGCACATCGTGCACGGCTCCAGCGTGACCACCAGCGTGCAGCCCGACAGCCGCCACTGCCCGGTCTTCGCGGCGGCCCGCCGGATGGCGAGCACCTCCGCGTGGGCGGTCGGGTCGCCGGTGGCCTCCCGCTCGTTGTGGCCGACGCCGAGCACGGTCGTACCGTCGGCGGACAGCACGACCGCGCCGACGGGCACGTCCCCGCCCGGGAGGGCCTGCCCGGCCGCGTCCAGGGCGAGCCGCATCGCGGCCCGCCAGCGGTCGCGCACCGGGTCCGGGGCCCCGGCCGGGTCCGGCGTCCCGCTCAGGTCCTGCGTGTCAGGCGTGTCCGGCCCGGTCAGCGGACGGTCTCCAGCACCTCCGAGGCGCCCAGGGCCTCGGCGATGGCGCTCAGCGCGTCCTCCGGGTCCAGGGTGCGCAGCTCCTTCGCGCCGACCCCCAGGTCGTCGAGGATCTCGCCGTCGCCCAGGGGGCTGTGCGTGATGGCTTCGGCGGACGACGACTCCTCCTCGTCGTCCTCGGTGGACTCCGGTTCACCGTCCTCCGTGCCGTCGAGGTCGAGGGAGTCCAGGTCGGGGCCGTCGTCGCCGGGCTCCCGGCCGAGCAGTTCGTCGGTGAGCAGGATCTCGCCATAGGAACTACGGGCAGCGGCGGCGGCGTCGGAGACGTAGATACGAGGGTCGTCCTCGCCGTCCACGCGGACCACGCCGAACCACGCGTCCTCCTGCTCGATCAGGACGAGCACCGTGTCGTCGTCGGCCGAGGCTTCCCGGGCCAGGTCGGCCAGATCGGCCAGCGTCTCCACATCGTCGAGCTCTGTGTCGCTCGCTTCCCACCCGTCTTCGGTGCGCGCGAGCAGTGCGGCGAAGTACACCGTGACTCTCCCACTGGTCATAGGCGTGCCGGTTGGGGGTTCCCCCGGCGGAGGTTCTGGGCGGGGGAGCTGGGCTCCGAGCCCCACCCACTCGGAATCGTGGCAGAAACAAGGCCTTCAGGGGACGTCTTCGGCTCCCTGTGTCCGGCAGTTTTGATCGCACGCCGGTGAAGGACTCACCAGCGCACACGTTGCCGCCACCAGCGGATCGTACGCGGCTTTCCCCCGGCGGCCACGCACACCCACCGTCGGAGACGTCCGTGCGGGTGCAGGTGGCGTCCTACCAGCGGAACGTGCGCATGCGCATGGCGTGCCGCAGCCGGGCGGTCTTGGCGCGGCGGGGCTGTACGCGGTCGCGCAGGGCCCGGGCCTCGGCGAGATCACGCAGGAACCGGGCCCGGCGGCGGCGCCGCTCGGCGTCGGCGTCCGCCGCGCCGGCCGTCTCCGGGACGTCCGCCGTCTCGCGCCGCGCGCGCGGCGACGGGTCCTTGTCAGGTGCCCGTTCCCGATCAGGCATCGGCTCACCACCCCAGGCCCACCCAGTCCGTCACTCCCACTTTCCCCCGGATGCCGGGTTTGATGCCACAACGGTGCACGTTGGCCGGGGTGCGGCGCGGGCCGCCGCCTGCGGCGCAGCAGGCGGGCGGGCCGGATCGGGGCCCGGTTACTGTTGGCCCATGCGTCTCCACGTCGTCGACCACCCGCTGGTCGCTCACAAGCTCACCACGCTGCGCGACCGCCGCACCGACTCCCCGACCTTCCGGCGGCTCGCCGACGAACTGGTCACCCTGCTCGCCTACGAGGCGACCCGCGACGTGCGCACCGAACAGGTCGACATCAACACGCCGGTCGCCCAGACCACCGGCGTCAAGCTCTCCCACCCGCGGCCCCTGGTGGTGCCGATCCTGCGGGCCGGACTCGGCATGCTGGACGGCATGGTGCGGCTGCTGCCGACCGCCGAGGTGGGCTTCCTGGGCATGATCCGCAACGAGGAGACGCTGCAGGCCTCGACGTACGCCACGCGCATGCCGGAGGACCTCTCCGGCCGCCAGGTCTACGTCCTTGACCCGATGCTGGCCACCGGCGGCACGCTGGTCGCGGCCATCCAGGAGCTGATCAAGCGCGGCGCCGACGACGTGACCGCGGTCGTCCTGCTGGCCGCCCCCGAGGGCGTCGCCGTCATGGAGCGCGACCTGGCGGGCACCCCGGTGACCGTGGTGACGGCCTCGGTCGACGAACGCCTCAACGAGCACGGCTACATCGTCCCGGGCCTCGGAGACGCGGGCGACCGGATGTACGGCGCCGCCGAGTAGCCCCGGCCCACCAGCTGACGCCCCTCCGGCCGCCCCGCGGGACCACCCGCCACTGACCGGTCGCGGAACCTCAGCAGCCCTTCTCCGGGGTGGTTGCCTCGGGCTGCGGGGCGGTCAGGGCGGTCAGGGCCTCATCGGCGGCCGCCTGCTGGGTCAGCGCCTTGAAGCCGGTGCCGATGATCAGGTCCACGTCCGTGCCCTTGCGGGTGTCCGTGCGGCGCTCCGCCCCGTCGAGCTGGGTGGCGAGGACGGGCAGCGAGGTGTTCAGCGAGGAGGCCGGGCCGAGGAGCAGACCGGCCCCCTTGACCTTCTTGTCGAACTCCTCGGTCGCGTTGCCGACCTGACCGATGCGGAAGCCGCGCCTCTTCAGCTCGTCCGCGGTCTGCTTGGCCAGGCCGCCGCGGGGCGTGGCGTTCAGGACGTTGACCGTGATCTGGCCCGGCTTGGGCAGCGCCCGGGCCGCGCTCGTCGCCGACGTGCTCGCCGCGGGCGACGCCTTGGTCGAGCAGTCCCCGTCGGTGCCGGCCGCCGAGGCCCTCCTGCCGCCGGTGAAGACGTCGATGAGCTGCCACGTGCCCCAGCCGATCACGCCCAGCACCGCGACGGAGGCGACGACGAGGAACACGAGCCTGCCGCGCCGCCGGGGCTTGCGCATCCGCGGGTATCTGTTCCCCGTGATCCGGTACTTCCCGCCCATGCCGGGGGGAGTCAGCATGCTCATGGGCGCAGCGTAGTGCGCATGAGCGGTGATTCCTACTAGATGATCATTGGAGCCCGCCCAGCTGAACCCGAAAGGTCCAAGGCGTCACCGAACGGCGGTCCCGGACGGCGCACGTCCCGGCTCAGGGTCCCGGCTTGCGGTCCCGGTTCACGGGCGCGGGCCTTCGGCCCGGATGCTCAGTCCAGCTCCAGCACGCGCGCGTGCAGCACCTGGCGCTGCTGGAGCGCCGCCCGCACCGCGCGGTGGAGGCCGTCCTCCAGATACAGGTCGCCCTGCCACTTCACGACGTGCGCGAAGAGGTCGCCGTAGAACGTCGAGTCCTCCGCGAGGAGGGTTTCCAGGTCGAGCTGCTGCTTGGTGGTCACGAGCTGATCGAGGCGGACCGGGCGCGGCGCGACGTCCGCCCACTGCCGGGTGCTCTCCCGGCCGTGGTCGGGGTACGGCCGGCCGTTTCCGATGCGCTTGAAGATCACACGGAGAGCCTACCGGCCCAGACCTTCCGGGCGCAGCCCGGCCGCCGGAGTGCGGCGCTGGAAATGCGGCAGCAAAACCGGGCGAACCGGGAACGAGGGCTTGAGATGAGTGACGGCGGGGCCGTGGCCGGACCGGGCGGTGAAGGCGTCGCCGTCGTCGGGCCGTTGTGCACAGGCTGTGGACAGCGGGTCACACGGTGCGGGGGACGCGTTGGGCGTGCCCGCGGATGCGGAAGGCGGTGACGATCTCGAAGACGCCGACCACCACCAGCCACCAGCCGCCGAGCACGATGAGCACCGCGGCCGACTGCAGCGGGGAGTCGATCAGCACGATCCCGGCGATGAAGGTGAGCACGCCGAGGAAGATCTGCCAGCCGCGTGCCGGCGCGTCGCGGTCGTGGACGGCGGCGATCGTCAGGGTGATGCCGCGGATCAGCCAGCCGATGCCGATCCAGAGCGCGAGCAGCAGGATCGACTGCGTGGCGCCGCGGAAGCACAGCAGACCCAGCAGGATCGACAGGGCGCCGCTGAAGAAGGCCAGCACGCGCAACGAGGTCGTCTTGTGGGTGCCGAACGCGGAGACCAGCTGGAGCACGCCGCTGACCAGCAGGTAGATCCCGAAGAGGACTCCGGCGGCCAGCAGTGAGGCGCCCGGCCAGAGCAGCACCAGGATGCCGAGGACCAGGGCGGCCACACCGGTGGCGAGTACCGCCTGCCAGGCGGCGCGGGACAGGAGGTGCAGGGGCCCTTCCAACGGCGGTTCGTGCTGCGGGGGCGGTGCTGTCCGGGGGTCCCGTGGGTCACGCATGGCGTGGACCCGACGATCGTCGTACCCCGGGCCTTCGGGGCCGCTGCTCGGTGGCTCTGTCATGATCCATGCTGCGATCGGGCGCGCGCGTACCGCCACCCGGGACCGGCCACTCGGCTGACGTCCGCCGCAGGGCCGGCCCGCCTCGGCCGCACCGCCGGCCCGGTCACTTCCCGGAGGACTTCGTCCCCTTGCCCGCCTTGCCCGCCTTGGCCGCCGCCTTCAGCTCCTGCTTGTGCGCCCGCACTCTGGCCAGCGACTCGGGCCCGGTGATGTCGGCGACGGACCGGAAGGAGTCCGGCTCGCCGTACGCTCCCGCCGCCTCCCGCCACCCCGTGGGCCGCACACCGAGCTGTTTGCCGAGCAGCGCCAGGAAGATCTGCGCCTTCTGCTTGCCGAAACCGGGCAGCTCCTGGAGTCGTCGCAGCAGTTCCTGCCCGCTGTCGACGCCCCGCCAGATGGCCTCGGGGTCGCCGTCGTAGCGCTCGACGAGGTGATGGCACAGCTGCTGGATCCGCTTGGCCATCGACCCCGGGTAGCGGTGCACGGCCGGTTTGTCCGACAGGAGCCGGGCGAAGGTCTCCGGCTCGAAGGCCACGATCTCGTGGGCGTCCAGGTCGTCGGTGCCCATGCGCCTGGCGATCGTCGCCGGCCCGGTGAACGCCCACTCCATCGGGATCTGCTGGTCCAGCAGCATGCCGATCAGCGCGGCGAGCGGACTGCGGCCGAGGAGCGCGTCGGCCTCGGGGTCCTGGGCGAGGTGAAGGGTGACGTCCATGTCCCGATGGTCGCCCGCCGGACGGCGTGACGCAGCCGGAGGACTCGGGCGAGCCGGCGGCCGGGGCCGCGACATGGCTCCCGGAGTTGGCCCTCCTCGGCCCGCGCCCCGCCCCGCCCCAGTGCCCAACTGGCCCTTCCGCCCCAGAAGTCAGCCTTCCCGCGGGAGCCTCGGTGAGCAAAGCGCCGTCTTCGTCCGTACCCATCCAGAAGCCGGCGAGTTCCAAGACGGAGAAGTGACGTGACCGGACGGCGGGGCGAAGGTCGGGACGGCGCTGCGCGCCGTGGACGCGGACGGTGCCGACCACTTGGGGAGTTGACGCTGCTCGGCGCGGTACTGGTCCTGCTCCTCCTCGGCGGTGCCGGACCGGCCTCGGCCCACGCCGCCCTGCGGGGCGCGGACCCCGCCGACGGAACCGTCCTCAGGACGGCGCCCGGCACGGTCACTCTGGCCTTCACCGAGTCCGTCAGTCTGCTCGACGACTCCTTCCGCCTGTTCGACCGCGAGGGGCGGCGGGTGCGCACGGGCGAGCCGCAGCACGCATCGGGACGCCCGGACACGGCCCAGGTGGCGTTCCCGGAAGGGCTGGGCGAAGGCACGTTCACCGTGGCGTGGCGGGTGGTGTCGGCGGACAGCCACCCCGTCTCCGGCGCCTTCACCTTCTCGGTGGGACAGCCGTCCCCGACGTCGGCCGCGATCGACACCGGCCCGGCCGGGAACCCCACGACCCGCGGCCTCCACGACCTCGCGCGCTACACCGCCTACGGCGCCGCGGCCCTGTTCATCGGCACGGCGGCCTTCGCGCTGCTGTGCCGCCCGCCGGACGCGGGCCCGCTGCGCAAGCCGCTGATGGCGGGTTGGTGGGCGCTGCTGACCTCCACGCTCGCCCTGCTCGTGCTGCGGGCGCCCTACGAGACCGGGGCCGGTCCGGCGTCGGCATTCGACCCCGCGGTTCTCTCCCGTACCCTGACCGGCCGCCCCGGTCTGATGCTGCTGGCCCGCCTGGCTCTGCTCGCGCCGGCGGCCGTCCTGCCGGCACGGCTCTGCCGGCCCCGGCCGGAGGAGAAGCCCTCGCGCGCGACCCTGGCGGCGGGCGCCGCGCTGGCCCTCGCCCTGGCGCTGACGTGGGCGGGGTCCGAGCACGCCTCGGCCGGCATCCAGGTTCCGGTGGCGATGACGTCGTCGGTGCTGCATCTGCTGGCGATGGCGGTCTGGCTGGGCGGCCTGACGGCCCTCCTGACCACCCTTCAGCGCGTCACGGCGGACGAGCCGGAGGCAGGGCGCGGCGTGTCGGCGGCCCCGGACGGTGCCGGGGGCCCCGGTTCTTCGGGCGGCGACCCGGGACCGAAGGCAAAGGCAGCAGTCACGGTCGCCTCCGAAGGCAGCGGCGGCCGCACGACGGTCGCGGCCCCGGTCGCCGACCCGACCGCGGCGGTCGACGGCCCGATCCCCGCAGCGGCCGGGAGGGCGGCCGGCGCCACGGCGCCTTCCGCCGACGGTCCCGGGCTGACCGCCGCGGTGGCGCGCTTCTCCCGGATCGCCTTCGGCGCCGTCACCGTCCTCGTGGTCACCGGGGTCTACCAGTCCTGGCGCGGCCTCGGCTCCTGGACCACGCTCACCGGTACGGCGTACGGCCGGCTGCTGCTGGTCAAACTCGCGGTGGTGGCACTGCTGCTGGCCGTGGCGGCCCGTTCCCGGCGCTGGACGGCACGGCTGGTGACGGCGAATGCGGAGCCGGCCGTACCCGACGGGAACGCGCAAGCGGAGGACCCCGAGACGAAGACATCCGCACCCACACCGTCGTCCACCCCCGACGCCTGCCGCCGTGCTCTGCGCCGCTCGGTGCTGGCCGAGGTCGCCGTGGGCATCGCGGTCCTGGTCTTCACCACGGTGCTGGCCGGCACCCTGCCGGGCCGCGCCGCCGCCGAGGCGGCCCGGGCCACGCCCGAGGCCGGGGTTCCCGGCGCCTCCGTCACGGTCATCCCGTTCGACGTCGGCACCCCGGGCGGTCACGGCAAGGTGCAGATCACCCTGGAACCGGGCCGCGTCGGCCAGAACGCGGTGGAGGCCGTCGTCTACGGCCCGGACGGCGGCCTGACCGTCGTTCCCGAGCTGCGCCTGTCCCTGTCCCTGCCCGCACAGACGATCGGCCCCGTCGACGCCGGGCTGGCCAACAGGGGCGGCTACTGGGGCACCGACTCCCTCAATCTCCCGATCCCCGGGACCTGGACCATGAAGGCGACGGTACGGGTGTCGGAAATCGACCAGGTGAGCGAGGAACGGAAGGTCCAGATCCTGCGCTAGCGGCTGCGGGACGCCGGCCCGCGTCCCGCGCATCACGTGTGCGGAACGCGGCGGGTCGATACCCGTGACATGCGTCTCCGGGGACGTATTGTCGACGTGACACACGCCGAACGGCGGGTCAGCGCCCCACACCTGTCTCTTCATCTGTACGGATGAGACATCCGATCGCACATATAGAGCTAATCAGGGAATTCCTTCACCCATTTGCCGCGCATCCGGGGAAAGTCGGGGGCGTTAGTCGGGATATGACTAAGGCAGCCAGGGAAGGGTACTGGGGTCTGTTCGGGGGTCAGGAGCGAGAGGACCCGGTCGCCGCACGCGCGGTGGCGCTGGGCCCCTACACCTACCTTCCCGCCCCGGTGCACTCGTCGACCACCGTCAACGGCACCCTGACCAGGGGCGGGCTCCCGGTCGCACTCAAGGTGACGGAGCCCCTGTTGCGGGATTTCCTGGACGCGATGAGCACACTGGAAGCCGACCTCGCCCGCCGCTGGCTGGGTTCTGACGTCAGGTCCCGTTTCTCGGGAGCGGAATAGCCGGCCGGGTCATGTACGACGAACGTATCGATCATCGTTCCGGCCGTTCGACTGACTATTCGGGCTATCCCGGTTACCCGAGCCATCCGGGCGGACACCAGGGGGCGGGCACCGGCCGGCACCGGGGTCCGGCGGATTTCTTCACGTCTCCCCTGGAGCCGCCGGACGCGGCCTGGGATCCCGCCGAGGAACTGGCCTTCATGCTCCAGGACGCGATGGAGGAGCACCGGCCGGACATCCCCACCGTGCGGGACGAGGCACCGGTCACCGAGCCCGGCCCGAACACACCCCTGGAGAACCTCCAGGCGATCACGGCGGAACTGCCTCCCCTGAAAGCGGTCTCCCGACGCCATCGAAAGGTCCGGGAACGCAAGCGTCCGAACGTCCTGCGGACCGCCAGTCACGTCATCGCCGCGCTGGCCGCGGTGATCGCTTCTTCTGTGAGTTTCTTCGGCGGAATGGTTGCCTACGATCCCCTCCGCGTCGTGGCCGTTGCCCGTATGCAGGACGGCATCGCGTCCTGGTGGCCCCTGCTGGTCTACGGTCCCTGGCTGGTCGCCTCGCTGTCCGTGCTGCGGGCCGCGCTGCACCGGCGCCGCGCCGTCCACTCCTGGAGCGTGGTGCTGACCTTCTCGTCCATCGCGATGCTTCTGTGCGTGTTGCAGGTGCCCAGGACGGTAGTCGACATCGCCGCGGCCGCCCTGCCGGGCCTGGCCTCCCTGGCCTGCTTCCAGCAGCTCGTACGCCAGATCACCCTGACCCGCCCGCCCCGGCGCACATCGCCCCGCCACCGTCAGCCCCGTATTCCCCACACCGAGACCCCGCCCAGGTCCACGGCCCGCGACACCCGCCGCACCACGACGGCGCGACCGGCGCGACCGGCGCGACCGGCGCGACCGGCCGGAGGCACGGCACGCAAGAGGGCCTGAGCCGATCGCTCCCCGGAGCCAGGGCCCCACGGACGTGGCGCCGGGGCCACCATGGAGGTGGACGGAGTGTGGCGGACGCGAAGGAGGCCGCCATGGCAGCCGCGCATCTCCCGGTGTCGCCCCTGGTGGTCAGGGCGACCGACGGCCGACGGGCCGAGCTGGCACTCACCGGGGACATCGGGGCGGAGGCCCTGTGGCCACTGGAGGAACGACTCGCGGCGCCGCCGCTGAGCGAGGCCGACGAGTGGGTCGTGGACATGAGCGGGGCAACCCACCTCGACCTCGCGTGCGCCTACGCCCTGCTGCGGGCCGCCACGCGGTGGCCGGCGACCGCGCTCACCATTCGCGGCGCCCGGCGCACCGTGCACCGGACCCTGCACCGCGCGGGGCTCGACACCGTCGCGGTGATGGAGGACTTAGAGGTGGCGGAGAGCTCCGGGACGGCGGAGGGCTCCGGCCGGTGACAGTGGGGACCAGATCAGACGCATCCCGAATATTTCGGTGACCGATGTAATCTGGAGTCATGGCTCCGGATACGACGCGCACCCCGTCCCGTCCGCGCTGGCCCGCCGTACTCACCGTGGAGCGGGCGCGCCCGGAGGGGATCCGGTCACGGCCGAACGCCTGGTGGCTCGCCGTGGCCACGGTGTGCTTCGGGGCGTTTATGGGTCAGCTGGACGCGAGCATCGTGACGCTGACCTACGGCAGCCTGCGCACCGAGTTCCACGCCTCGCTCGCCGCGGTGGAATGGGTGTCGCTGGCGTATCTGCTGGCCTTGGTGGCGCTGCTGGTGCCGGCCGGGCGGCTGGCGGACGCCCACGGCCGCAAGCTGCTGTACCTGTACGGGTTCGCCGTCTTCACGCTGGCGTCCGCCGCCTGCGGACTGGCGCCCTCCTTGGCCGCGCTGGTGGGCTTCCGGGTGGTGCAGGCGGCCGGGGCGGCGCTGATGCAGGCCAACAGCGTCGCGCTGGTGACCACCAGCGCACCCCGCGGGCGGATGCGCAGCGCGCTCGGCGTGCAGGCCGCCGCACAGGCGCTGGGGCTCGCCCTGGGGCCCACGGTGGGTGGCGCACTGGTGTCCACCCTGGGCTGGCGCTGGGTGTTCTGGGTGAACGTGCCGGTCGGGGTGATCGCGCTGGTGAGCGGGCACTATCTGCTGCCGCGCACCAGGGCCCGTACGAAGGTCGCCCGCTTCGACTGGGCCGGACTGGCGTTGCTCGCCGTGGCGACGACCTGCGCGCTGCTCGGCGTGTCCGCGGCCTCCGGCCTGCCGGTGCCCGGCTGGAGCGTGGTCCTGCTGTTCGGCGTGGCGGCTCTGGCCGGCTGGGGCTTCGCCCGCCGTCAGCGCCGTACCGCCGCGCCCTTGCTCGATCTCGCTCTGCTGCGGGTGCGTGCGGTCGCGTTCGGGCTGGTCGGGGCGCTCAGCGGATATCTGGTGCTGTTCGGCCCGCTGGTGCTGGTGCCGGTCGTGCTGACCGCGCGGGGCGCCTCGGAGCTGACCGCGGGAGCGGCGCTGACCGCGTTGCCCGCCGGGTTCGCCCTCGGCGCCACCGGCGGCGACCGGTTGCTGCCGCGCTCCTTCAGCGACCGTGGCCGGTGCCTGACCGGCGCCGGCGTATTCCTCCTCGCCACGGCCGCTCTCCTGGCCGTTCCGCTGACCCTCGCCCGGCTGGTGCCGCTGCTGGCCCTGGTCGGCGTGGGGCTGGGAACGTTCACCCCGGCCAACAACGCCCTGATCATGGGCGCGATCCCCGCCCGTTCCTCCGGCACCGGTGGCGGCCTGGTCAACATGACCCGCGGTCTGGGCACCGCCCTGGGAGTGGCGCTGGTGACCCTCGCCCTGCACCTGGCGGCCGGCGGCGGAACCGAGGCCGGCGCGCGGTGGTCCGCGGGGATTCTGGTGGCGGTGTCGGCCGTCGCGGTCGTATCGGCCTGGCTGGGGCCGGACCGGGGCGACCACCGGCGGTCCCGCCCGGGGCTCGAGGAGTGAGACGGTGCGTGAGCCGGTGAAGAACCCGCGTGAGCCGGTGAACAACCCGGTGGCGGAACGAGCGGGAGGGCGCGCCCGGGGACCCGGCTACCCTTGCCGCATGCCCGCGCAGCCCCGTTCCGAGCTCCCCCTGCCCGGCCCCGCCGCCGAGGCGCCGGACGCCCGTCTGCTCACCGAGGCTGTCACCCGCCTGCGCCGCGCCCTGCGGGCCTCGATCCGCACCGACTATCCGTGGGAGAAGCTGCCCATGGCCCAGGTCGAGCTGCTCCAGGTGCTCGGTGAGCACTCACCCGCCCGGATCAGCGATCTCGCCGCCCGCCAGCGACTCGCGCCGAGCACCGTCAGCGGACTGATCGGCCAGATGATCGCCACGGGCCTGGTCGCGCGTGAGGTCGACTCCGCCGACCGCCGTGCCTCCGTCGTCACCCTCACCGACGCCGGACGCGACCAGCTCGCCGCGTGGACCACCGCCCACGAACGCCGGATGGACGCCGCACTGGCCTCCCTGGACGACGCCGACCGGGCCGCCATCGCCGCCGCTCTGCCTGCCCTCTTCCAACTCGCCGAGCAACTTGGCCAGTTGGACGCAGGCGCGAACGCGGGCTGACACGGAGGGCTCCCACCGGAATCCGGTCGGAGCCCTTGTTCGTCCTCCTGGGTGCCCTTTCGTCCTGGTGGGTGCCCTTCGGCGTCAGGCGGTCGCGCAGACGGCCTCGACGAAGTGGCCCACCTGCGTCTCCGGCAGGCTGCGGGAGAGGTCCGCCTCGCTGATCATGCCGACCAGGCGGTGGTTCTCGATGACGGGCAGCCTGCGGATCCGGTGTTCCTCCATGGTCCGCAGGACAGTGCCGCTGTCGGCGTTCGCGTCGATCGTGATCGGCTTGCCCCGCTCCAGCTCACCCGCGGTCATGGTCCGGGGGTCCCGCCCCTTGGCGAGGCACTGCACCACGATGTCGCGGTCCGTGATGATCCCGTGGAGGCGGTCGTCGGGCCCGCAGATCGGAAGGGCTCCGACGTCCAGCTCCCTCATCCGGCGCGCCGCGTCCTCCAGCGTCTCGCTCTCCTGGACGCATGTGGCGCCGGTGTGCATGATCTCCCGTGCGGTGGTCATGGCCGTCTCCTTCGAGCTTCGATGGCCGGCACGGAGAGAGCCAAGATCCTGGCCCGCTCCGGCCAGTTCGGCTTACCACCAGTGTCGGTTCTCCGTATGCCCGCCGCATGCCGTGGAGGCCCGGCTCCCGCTCGGGGGACCACCCCGCCCCAGGTGGGGCGTTTGCGCGCGTTTGTGGTGATTCAATACCGTTGGTCGCGGGGGCAACCGACGTTCGGGCAGGGCAGAGCGATGACCGTCAGTCCGTCTTCGCCACGGCCGACCGCAGACCGGGAGCGGGCACCCGTCCATCTGTCGTCTCTGGTGAAGCGCCCCGTGGTGGACCGGGGCGACCGGTCGCTCGGCCGCCTCTCCGACGTGATCGTCCGGCTGCGCGGTGCCGACTATCCGGTGGTGACCGGGCTCGTGGTCGGCGTGGGCGGCCGTGAGCTGTTCGTCCCGGTCGAGCAGGTGGCCGCTCTCGACGCCGAGGGCCTGGTGGAGCTCGAGAGCGCACGGCTGGACCTGCGGCCGTTCGAGCGGCGCGAGGGCGAGGTGCTGCTGCGGGCGGACGTGCTGGGCCACCGGCTTATCGATGTCGGCGAGGCACGCCTGGTGCGCGCGCAGGACGTGGAACTCGCCGAACGGGAAGGCCAGTGGCTGCTGTCGGGCGTGGACACGCACCGCCCCCACCGGCTGCTGGGGATCTTCGGCAACCGTTCGACGGGGCACGCGTGCCGGGACTGGAAGGCGTTCGAGCCGCTGATCGGACACAGCCGCAGCGCGCTGGTCCGCCGTCCAACGGCCCGGATCCGGCGCCTGCGGCCGGCGGAGATCGCCGACCTGCTCGAAGACGCCTCCCGGGACGAGGAACGCGAGATCCTCGGCGACGTCCGGCAGGACCCGGAGCTGGAGGCGGACGTCTTCGAGGAGTTGGAGGAGGACCGGGCTTCCCGGTTGCTCAACGCCCGTACGGACGAGGAGATCGCCGCCGTCCTGGCGCGGATGCGGGCGGACGACGCGGCCGACGCCATCGACGATCTACGGCAGGGCCGTCGCCGTACCGTGCTGGAGCTGCTGCCCGCCGGACAGCGCGCCAAGGTGCTGACCCTGATGGGGTTCAACCCCGACAGCGCCGGGGGCTTGATGGGGATGGACTTCCTTGCCCTGCCCCCGGACACGTCGGTGAGCGAGGCCGAGGCGGCGGTCAGGCGGGCGAGCCGGCTCCAACCGGAGGCGCTGACCAGCGTCTACACCGCCGACGAGGACGGACGGCTGCTCGGCTGGGTCCAACTGGTCACCATCCTGCAGAGCGATCCCGGGCTCCGGCTGGCCGAGGTGAGCGAGGCCGATCCCGTGCGCGTCGGCCCGGACACGGACCTGGTGGACGTCGCCCTGCTGATGACGGACTACAACCTCATCACCCTGCCGGTCGTGGACGACGAAGGGGTCCTGCTCGGCGTGATCACGGTCGACGACGTGCTGGAGGCGACGCTGCCGGAGGACTGGCGGCGCCGGGAAGTGGCTCCGCCACCCGATGCCCACCGGAACGCTGAGGCGGGCGGCACCGCGGGCACCACTGAGGCCGGCAGCGCCACGGGCCTGGAGGAGCGTGAGGAGCCCTCACCATGACGGAGCCCCGGCCCGAGCGGCGCCCACCGCAGCAGCCGCCGCCCGGCGCGCGCCCCGAGGACCGTCCGCCCAGGCCCGGCGCGCGCCCGGAGGACCGTCCGCGTGCGCCCGTCTCGCGTCCGGAAGCGCCCACGCCCACCCCGCCCCGGGACGGGGGTACGCCGCCCACGCCCGCCCCGCGCCCACAGGCGCAGGGCGGCGGTGCGCACCCCGTGGTCCCGGGCAGGCCACCGGTCGGTCCCGCCGCCCCGGAGCGCGCTACGACGCCCAGCCCCGCACCGACGCCCCCATCCCCGCTCCCACGCGCCGACATCACCCCCACAAGGCCGGCGGCGGGCCCCCGCCCTCGCCCCGGCGACCACCCTCACCCCCGCACCACAGCGGTACTGGACGACGCCCACCTCGGCGACATCGAGGGTGCCCTGGGACGTATCCGGCTGGAGGAGGCGGACTCCAGCCGCAGCCTGAAGAGGCGGCTGCTGACGTTCCTGGCGATCGTCGGCCCCGGCCTGATCGTGATGGTCGGCGACAACGACGCGGGCGGGATCTCCACCTACGCCCAGGCAGGCCAGAACTACGGCTACAGCCTGCTGTGGGTGCTCCTGCTCCTCATCCCCGTCCTCATCGTCAACCAGGAGATGGTGGTCCGGCTCGGCGCCGTCACCGGTGTCGGGCACGCCCGGCTGATCAACGAGCGCTTCGGCAGGTTCTGGGGCTGGTTCAGTGTCGGCGACCTGTTCGTGCTGAACTTCCTGACGATCGTCACCGAGTTCATCGGAGTCTCGCTCGCCCTGAGCTACCTCGGCGTCGACAAGTACATCGCCGTGCCCGTCGCCGCCCTCGCCCTGGTCGCGATCACCGCCACGGGCAGCTTCCGGCGCTGGGAACGCGCGATGCTCGCCTTCATCGCCGTCAGTCTGCTGCTGGTGCCGCTGGCACTGATGAGCCACCCGCGCTACGGAGCGGCCGTCCAGCACCTGGTCGTCCCGGGCGTGCGAGGCGGGGTCACCTCGGAGGCCGTCCTGCTGATCATCGCGATCGTCGGTACGACCGTCGCCCCCTGGCAGCTGTTCTTCCAGCAGTCCAACATCATCGACAAACGCATCACCCCGCGGTTCGTCGGCCATGAGCGCGCGGACACCGTGCTGGGCTCCCTCGTCGTGATCGGCGGTGCCGTCGCGATCGTCCTCGTCGCCGACTACGCGGTGAGCGGTACGAGCGCCGCCGGGCACTTCACCGACGCGCTGGGTGTCGCCGAGGCACTGGGCGGGCACAGCCACGTGCTGGGAGTGATGTTCGCGGTCGTGCTCCTGGACGCGTCGATCATCGGCGCCGCGGCCGTCACCCTGGCCACCAGCTATGCCTTCGGCGACGTCTTCAACCTACGTCACTCCTTGCACCGCAGCTTCCGCGAGGCGAAGGCGTTCTACGGGACCTACACCGGGATGGTTCTGCTCGCAGCCGCCATCGTGCTGATCCCCGGTGCGCCCCTGGGGCTGATCACGACCGCCGTACAGGCTCTGGCGGGACTGCTCCTCCCTTCCGCGTCGGTCTTCCTCCTGCTGCTGTGCAACGACCGGGCGGTCCTCGGCCCCTGGGTCAATCCGCGCTGGCTCAACGTGGTGGCCTCGACCATCATCGCGGTGCTCCTGATGCTGTCCGGAATCCTCGTCGCGACGACCCTGTTCCCGTCGCTGGACACCGCCCGGATCGCGCTGTGGCTCGCCGGGGTGCTGGTCGTGGGGTTGCTGGGCGCGGCGGTGGGGCTGCGTGTCGTCCGCGCCCGCCGGGGCCCGGCCCTGCCCCCGCCTTCGAAGATTCCCCGCTCCGAACGCGAGAGCTGGCGCATGCCTCCCCTGGCTCTGCTGGAACCGGTCGTCTGGTCCCCCGGGATCAAACTCGGAATGAGCCTGCTGCGCGGCTACCTCGTGATCGCCGCGCTGCTGCTGGTGGTCAAGGCCATCCAGATCGGCTGAGCCGGGTCGGGGGCCTGGTCGGGGGCCGGAGGCGGAGTGAGGATGGAGGTGTGAGGGAGGCTCTGATGTGATCCCGCCATACCCGCACCACGGTGATCGTGTGGTGGCCTACCTGCTGCCGGTGTGGACGAGGCTCCCCGCCGCCGATCGCATGGGCGTGGCCGCCGCCGTGCTGGCCGTGGCGTTCGTCGCCCTGATCGTCGGGACGAGGGTGCGGCGGGCCCGTTCCCGTCCGCCCAGACGTCCACGGGCCCGGACCGCCGAGCCGGTCGACACGTCATGGTTCACCGCCCACACCCTGGACGGCTTCCCCGAGGAGGCGGTCCGCGCCGGCCTGAGGTCTCCTACCGCCCCGTCCCGCGAACGCCTCTACGCCGCCTGGGTTCTCGCCACCCACACCCAGGGCGCGGACGCCGTATGGCTGGAGAAAAACCTGGCCCTCCCCGCCGAAGCCGCCCACCTGATCGTGGACGCCGCCGAAGCCAGACGCCGCGAACCCTCGGCACGGGAGAACACCGATACGAAGGCTCACGGAAGCGACCGCCCTGAGCGGTGACGGATGGTGGAAACCGAGACGGGTGAACGCCGGAGGGCCGGGCCGCTTTCGCGGTCCGGCCCTCCGGGCTGGCGGAGGATACGAGATTCGAACTCGTGAGGGGTTGCCCCCAACACGCTTTCCAACTGTGTTGGTGGGGTGGTGAGCCTCGTACGGAGCCGTTCACCTGCGTTCATGGCTGACCGGGTCCCGGGACTAGCCTCGCCCACAGTCCGGTCTGAACGGCCCTGTACGGGGCTGAATGAGACGGGAACTGAGACGGCCCGGCGGTGACTGGGCCCGCCCGGCTGCCTGCGTTCAAACCATTCCGCCTTTCCCTGTGACGCGCCTGTGACAGTCGGCGGACACGGCCATGACGTCCGGCGAGCAATCTGAAGAAACAAGGGCAAATCGCCCTAAGCGGTCAGATCCCTCGTCGGAAGACAGCACCATGAGCGCCACCCTCGCCATTCCACACATCGAAGCCCCCGCCCCTGCGCTGGCTCCGCGCGAGCGCGAGACGCTCCGGCACATCGCCGCTGGCCGCACCTACCTCCAGACCGCCCGCCACATGGGCCTCTCCACCCACACTGTGGACGCCTACCTGCGCCGTATCCGGGCCAAGCTCAACATCACCAACACCGCCGAACTGACCCGCGTGGCCATCGCCCTGGGCCTGTGACCCAGGGGGCCGCGACCGGCTCCCCGTCGACCCGCACGCCGGCGGCGGTGGGGGTGGGGGTGCTGGCGCAGTCCGCGGACCGGACGCCGGACGTCGCCGCAGCTTCTAAGCGCAGGTCGGAGGGCATCACGATGTGAAGGTCACGGCGGTCTTGAAAACCGTCGTGGCGCGAGTCACCGTGGGTTCAAATCCCACACCCACCGCGCAGGTTCACGGTCCTTGACCAGGTGAAACGGTCGAGGGCCGTTCTGCTGCCCGATGCCCGTGGGCACCCGCTGTTCCCCGTTGTTTCCCGTTTGAACGGGCACGACTGGGGCACGGCTATGGCCGACGTCGTACTGATCGAACGTCGCAGCCCTGCTGTCGCATAGGGCGTACGCTCCCCGAAATGCGAGGGAGCCCCAGATCACTTTGGGGTCCCTGCGCAAGCCGGGGCGGCCATACGAGGGAAGATATTCACTCAATCGCACGCTTGCGGACCGGCAGCGGTCGTGCGAATAAGAAGATTTGCCAAGAGTGGGCGGTACCCATTCCCCATCAGGAGGAGAAGGAGATGGCTACCAGTCCAGATCGGGCTCCGCAGAACGGCGGCGAGCCGAAAGGTGACATGGGCGCTGACGAAGTGCACCAGTTCTTCGTCGTGAACGTCACCACCGGCCCCCTCGACGGCAAGGTGTACTGGGAAGGCGGCGGAAGCCAAGCCGCAATCGACGTACAAGGTCTTCAGCCGGGACAGGCATCACGTCTTGAGTCCTTCTCTCCCAAGAGCGGGAGCAAGGACTGGTGGAAGTGGTCTGAACGTGGAGGTTGGAACCAGCTCAACATCTATGGCGGCGACCGCTACGTAGCCGTCACGATCAGCAACTACGGCATCGGTGTGCTTCCCACCGCCACCTCTCCCGACACGTGGAAGTGGTGACCCCTCAGTGTGAAAGCGGTCAGCTGGGTCACAACTGATCACCGGAGGCCGTGACCTGCGGCCGACTCGTCGATGAACGCTCTCACCGTGGGTTCAAATCCCACGCCCACCGCGCATGTGAACGGCCCCTGACTAGGTCAAACGGTCAGGGGCCGTTGTGTTGCGCGATGCCCGCCAGCCACCGTGGTTCCTTCCCCGGGGATCCCCGCAGGATTGGGCACGGACGGGGCACGGGCACCTTTCGGGCAGCGGTGGTCATAGCAAGATGTGGATGGTCGCTGTGGTTGCTGCTGTACTGCGCTGCTGTACAGCCACGCCTCCGATGGCTGGCGCTTCCTCTGGCTCAGGACTCCGGTCCCACAACAATGGAGTCTCTTGTGCTCTCGACGATAGCGAGCAACTCCGCCCGTTCCTGCTGCGTTACCTTGAACTTGTCGAGTGTCTGGTTGAAGTCGTCGATGAATGCCTCCCACTCGTCTCCGGTGATCAGCAGGTCGCGATGGGAGTCTTCCATTGTGCGACCCGTGTATCGCTGCGGCCCCCCGGTCGCTTCACCGACCATTTCCGTCACCAGGTACTTGAACCCCGGCGGCAACACGCGGTGGTGCGCCTCGTTGACGTGAGGATTCGCGTTCAGCCGGTCGTCAATCATGATCCGGTCGATGAAATCGTCGACGACGGTGGCAATGCTGTAGATACCGCCGAGTCGCTCGTAGAGCGAAGTTGGCTGCATTTCCACGTTCGCCTCCTCCGGCTCTGTGGTGCCTGATAACCGATCACGCGAGTGTGACGGGATCGCCGCGCCGGATTGTGCCGCCTGCGATCACATCGGCGTAGACCCCCACATTCACCTGGTTGTGCTGCGCTGCCGTGCGCAGGATGCCGGCGTCTTGCGGCAGGTCTCCCTGCGGCAGCGTGATCATGACGCAGCGAGAGCACGGGCCGGTGATCTGCAAGCGGACCTGGTCGCCGATCGCCACCGCATGACCGATCCAGTCGTTCTCCACGAAGCCCTGCTCGTCCGGGCCGGTTGCCACGACAATGTTCGGCCGAAATCGCCGAGCCTCGAAGCGCCCCTCGGGGTACAGCGCGCGCAGCCGATCGATCGTCGCTGTCGTAATCAGGTGCACGACTGAGATATCGAAAAACGTCCCCGCCGGCATTTCCCACTCGGTCACGGTGTCCCTGTGATCGAGACCCTCCATGTCCGGCCAGTACTCCTCGGCCGTCGCGCCCGACAACTCGCCCTCGTCTCGCGCCTGCGCAAGCACGACCTCCCGGCCGAGCGTTTTGGAGAGGATCTGCGCCAGGTGGGGCTGGTCGCTCATGAGGGCAGTCCCATCGGGCAGGGTCAGGCGGACGGCAGGCAGTTTCGATGCCGCCTGCGGAGGCTCGACATATGCAGCGCGAAAGTCGAAGAAATTGCCCCACTTATGCGGATTCTTCGCGCCCGCGACCTTTCCCGTCGCTGTGTCGACAATGGCAAATTGCCGATCCCCGACAAGCCCGCGCTCCGTGACCTCGGAGGCGTTCAGCTCCTCCCCGAGCATCGACTTCACTGGGTAGCGCCACAGCCCGACAACCGAGCCACCGCCCGCATGTACGGAAGGGGAAGGCGAGTGCGACGGATCCGTTTGCATGGCGGCCTCCTTCGATTCAACGCACGAGCGCAGCACGCCACACCAGCGCCCTCCCTTCCAGCGGAGAACCTCGCCATCCTCATGTCAAACGGAAAGACCGATGCACGGGAGTGCCCACGCGGGCGGTGCTGGGCATATGCGCAGGCCAGCAGCTTGATCACCCTGGCTGCTGCGGAGTGCCCCGATAGGCTCCGAACCGGCGACTGAGGCCGGCACCGCCGCTGGATGCAGAGTCTGAGGTCTGGCCTCATCCCTGCTCTATGAGCCCTTTGTGCAGGTATAAGGGCCGCACCTGTACCGGGTAAACCCGATCACCTGCGCCCTGGCCCCGAGGTCGGCGGAGCGACTTTGGCCAGGAGCTGCTTTGGCGCGATGGTGACGGTCGGCGTCCGTGATGATGGCAAGCCCGACCGCCGCCACATCGAGCGGAAGACCAAGGCAGAGGTCACCAGAGCTGTTCGCGAGATGGAGCGGGCACGGGACGCCAAGAAACTCCGGAAGCCTGGGCAGAGCTGGACCCTGCAGAGCTGGCTTGAGCACTGGGTCGAGGACATCGCCAAGCCGTACGTCTCCGAGAACACGTACGCCGGGTACGAGGTCGACGTCCGCGTGCACCTCGTGCCCGGCCTGGGCGCCCACAAGCTCGACCGTCTGGAGCCCGAGCATCTGGAGCGCTTCTACCGGAAGATGCAGGAGTGCGGGAGTTCCGCTGGCACCGCCCACCACGTTCACCGCACCGTCCGGACTGCCCTCGGAGAAGCCGTGCGGCGCGGGCACGTCCCGACCAATGCGGCTGAGATCGCCAAAGCTCCGCGGCTCGAAGAAGAGGACATCGAGTCGTACACGATCGAAGAGGTTCAGAGCCTGCTCGTGGAGGCGGCCAAGCTCCGCAACAGCGCTCGTCGGGTCGTCGCCCTGGCGCTGGGTCTTCGGCAGGGGGAAGCGCTCGGGCTGCACTGGGAAGACGTCGACTTGGAGGCGGGGTACGTCCGTATCCGGAAGAACCGGCTGCGCCCCAAGTACGCGCACGGCTGCGGTGCCGACCCATGCGGTCGGAAGGCCGGCTACTGCCCCAAGCGGGAGCAGACCCGGCGCGAACACAAGTCCACCAAGTCCCGAGCCGGACGGCGCACCATCGGCCTGCCCGACCCACTGATCAAGATCCTGCACCAGCACCGGGAAGCCCAGGAGCGGGAGCGGAGCGTGACCGGTGCCGACTGGGCGGGCAAGGGGTACGTCTTCGCACTCGCCCACCGGCGGGCCGCTGAGCCCGAACACCGACTTCCAGTCTGGAAGCGGCTGCTTCGGGATGCCGGCGTCCGGGACGCCCGTCTACACGACGCTCGCCACACCGCTGCGACCGTCCTCCTGATCCTGGGTGTCCCGGACGTCGTGATCGACTCGATCATGGGGTGGGAGCCCGGGGGAGCGGCCCGGATGCGCGCCCGGTACATGCATGTGACGGGGTCATGCTCCGCAAGGTCGCTCAGCAGGTCGGCGACGCGCTCTGGACTGACGGAAACTGAGACGGACAACGTCGAAGGGCCCTACCGCGAACGGTGGGGCCCTTCGACATCGTGCCCGGTGAGGCACTGGCGGAGGATACGAGATTCGAACTCGTGAGGGGTTGCCCCCAACACGCTTTCCAAGCGTGCGCCCTAGGCCTCTAGGCGAATCCTCCGCCGGAAACATTACATGACTCGGAGGAGTGCTCGCGAACTCGTTGCCGGTCCCCGGGATCGGGTACTCTTTGCGGAGCCCCTCACGCGGCGCTATCTGACTGAACTCCCCCAGGGCCGGAAGGCAGCAAGGGTAGGTTGGCTCTGGCGGGTGCGTGGGGGGCGCTCGCGTCCGCGGCCGGACACGTTGTCGGTGGGCGCCTATAACCTCGTATGCGTGTCGTCTCTCGCGCTGTACCGCCGCTATCGCCCGGAGTCGTTCGCCGAGGTCATCGGGCAGGAGCATGTCACCGACCCGTTGCAGCAGGCGCTGCGGAACAACCGGGTCAATCACGCGTACCTCTTCAGCGGTCCGCGCGGGTGCGGCAAGACGACCAGCGCACGGATCCTCGCCCGGTGCCTGAACTGTGAGAAGGGCCCGACGCCGACTCCCTGCGGGGAGTGCGAGTCGTGCCGCGACCTGGCCAGGAACGGCCCGGGGTCGATCGACGTCATCGAGATCGACGCCGCTTCGCACGGCGGTGTGGACGACGCCCGTGACCTGCGCGAGAAGGCCTTCTTCGGGCCCGCCCGCAGTCGGTACAAGATCTACATCATCGACGAGGCCCACATGGTCACGTCGGCCGGTTTCAACGCGCTGCTCAAGGTGGTCGAGGAGCCGCCGGAGCACCTGAAGTTCATCTTCGCCACGACCGAGCCCGAGAAGGTCATCGGGACCATCCGGTCGCGCACCCATCACTATCCCTTCCGCCTGGTGCCGCCCGGCACCCTGCGGGACTACCTCGGCGAGGTGTGCCAGAAGGAGAACATCCCCGTCGAGGAGGGGGTGCTGCCCCTCGTGGTGCGGGCCGGCGCCGGATCCGTGCGTGACTCCATGTCCGTCATGGACCAGCTGCTCGCCGGTGCGGGGGAGGAGGGTGTGACGTATGCCATGGCCACCTCGCTCCTCGGGTACACCGACGGCTCGCTGCTCGACTCCGTCGTCGAGGCCTTCGCCTCCGGTGACGGCTCCGGTGCCTTCGAGGTCGTCGACCGTGTGATCGAGGGCGGCAACGATCCCCGTCGGTTCGTGGCCGACCTGCTGGAGCGGCTGCGGGACCTGGTGATCCTCGCCGCGGTTCCGGACGCCGCCGAGAAGGGGCTCATCGACGCCCCGGCCGACGTCGTCGAGCGGATGCGGGCCCAGGCCCGGTCCTTTGGTGCCGCTGAGCTGAGCCGCGCCGCCGACCTCGTCAACGAGGGGCTGACCGAGATGCGCGGCGCCACCTCCCCCCGCCTCCAGCTCGAACTGATCTGCGCCCGCGTACTGCTGCCCGCCGCCTACGGCGACGAGCGGTCGGTGATGGCCCGCCTCGACCGGATCGAGCGCGGTGTCAGCTTCTCCACCGGCGCGGGTGCGCCTGCGATGGGGTTCGTGCCCGGACCCGATGTGCACGGGGGAGCGCCGACCGCGGCGGGGGCCGACGCGGGTGCGGCGCCGGTTCCTCCTGGTCCTCCTGTTCCGCCGGGCGGCGGGGCCGCCGCGGCTCGGGCGGCCGTACGAGGTTCGGGGGCCCCTGACGCGCCCTCTGCACCCCCTGGTCCCGGGCCGACCGCCGGTGACCGTCCCCAGGAGGCGGCTCCGCCTGCCGCGCCGCCCGCTCCCACTGCCGCACCGCCGGCCGCCGCACCCTCCGCGCCCGGTGCCTGGCCCACCGCGGCGGCCGCGGCCGGTGGCCGGCGGCCGGGCGGCTGGCCCACCGCGGCAGCCCCTGGCGGCGGGCAGGCGCCGGGTGCGCCGAGTGCGTCCAGCGCCCCGGGGTCCGCGCAGCAGGCACCCGCGCAGAGGCCTGCCGCCGCCCCGGTGTCCTCCGCCCCACCGGCCCCGGCGGGCGGCGGGCTCGACCCGCGCGCCCTCTGGCCGAACATCCTCGAATCGGTGAAGAACCGCCGGCGCTTCACCTGGATCCTGCTCAGTCAGAACGCCCAGGTCTCCGGCTTCGACGGCACCACCCTCCAGCTCGGCTTCGTGAACGCCGGCGCCCGCGACAACTTCGCGAGCAGCGGCAGCGAGGACGTGCTGCGCCAGGCGCTGGCCGAGCAGTTCAACGTCCAGTGGAAGATCGAGGCGATCGTCGACCCGACGGGAGGCGGCGGCTCCGGGCCCCCGCCCCCTGGCGGCGGCTACGGCGCTGGGGGCGGCGCGGCAGCGCAGCGTACGCCGGCTCCCCAGCCCACGGCCCAGGCGGCACCCGCTCCCGCCGCGTCCCCGGGCCGGCCGCCGTCCGCGGCGGCACCCGCGCCCGCCGCCGCCCCGGCACCCCGGCCCTCCGCCCCCGAACCGGCTCCCGTCGCCCCCGAGGACGACATCCCCGAGGACGACGACCCGGATCTCGACGAGTCGGCCCTGTCCGGTCACGAACTGATCGTGCGGGAGCTGGGCGCGACGGTGGTCGAGGAGTATTCGACGGAGTAGAGGAGTATTCAGCGGAGTAGCGGAGTAGCGGAGTAGCGGAATAGTGGAGTAGGGCCCTGCCCCGGCTCGGCCCGGCTCGGAGGAACATATGAACACCTCGTCGCCGTCCCCTCGGGCGGCCCGCACAAAGGGCCTCCGCCGCTGCCGTTAGGCTGACCTCGTGAAGGTCCTCGTCATCGGCAGCGGCGCCCGCGAGCACGCCCTGTGCCGTTCCCTGTCCCTCGATCCCGCCGTCACCGCGTTGCACTGCGCGCCCGGCAACGCAGGCATCGCCGAGGTCGCCGAGCTGCACCAGGTCGACGTCCTCGACGGCGCGGCCGTGTCCGCGCTGGCCGCCGAGCTGGGCGCCGATCTCGTGGTCGTCGGCCCCGAGGCCCCGCTGGTCGCCGGGGTCGCCGACGCCCTGCGCGCGGCGGGCGTCCCGGTGTTCGGCCCCTCCAAGGAGGCGGCGCGGCTGGAGGGCTCCAAGGCCTTCGCCAAGGACGTGATGGCCGCGGCAGGTGTGCCCACGGCCCGTTCGTACGTTTGTACGACGACCGAGGAGGTCGACGCGGCCCTCAACGCCTTCGGCGCCCCCCACGTCGTCAAGGACGACGGGCTCGCCGCCGGCAAGGGCGTCGTCGTCACCGACGACATCGAGGCGGCCAGGGCGCACTCGGCGGCCTGTGACCGCGTGGTGATCGAGGAGTATCTCGACGGACCCGAGGTCTCCCTCTTCGCCGTCACCGACGGCGAGACGGTCGTGCCGCTCCAGCCCGCCCAGGACTTCAAGCGGGCGCTCGACAACGACGAGGGCCCGAACACCGGCGGTATGGGCGCGTACTCGCCGCTGCCCTGGGCCGACCCCAAGCTCGTGGACGACGTCCTGCACAGCGTGCTTCAGCCCACCGTCGACGAGATGCGCCGCCGCGGCACGCCGTTCTCCGGCCTGCTCTACGCGGGGCTCGCCATCACCAGCCGCGGCGTCCGCGTGATCGAGTTCAACGCCCGTTTCGGCGACCCCGAGACCCAGGTGGTCCTCGCCCGCCTCCAGACCCCCCTGGCGGGAGTCCTCATGGCCGCCGCCACCGGTGATCTCGCCCACCTGGAGCCCCTGCGCTGGAGCGACGACGCGGCCGTCACGGTCGTCGTCGCCTCGCACAACTACCCCGGCACCCCGCGCACCGGTGACCCGATCACCGGCCTCGACGAGGTGGCCGCGCAGGACGCCCCGCACGCGTACGTGCTGCACGCCGGTACCCGCCGCGAGGGCGACTCCGTCGTGAGCGCGGGGGGCCGCGTGCTGTCCGTCACGGCGACCGGCAAGGATCTGACCGAGGCCCGCGACCGCGCGTACACCGCCGTCGCCCGTGTCCGCCTCGACGGCTCCCAGCACCGCTCGGACATCGCGGCACGGGCCGCGGCGGACGCCTGACGCGAAACCCGCCTCTTGCTCCGTACTTTCGTTCACCGGCAGGCCCCGGCTCCCCGAGCCGGGGCCTGATCATTGCGCTGTGTCGCCCGGCTCTGACCAAAGCCATTCCATCGAGTGACCAATGCTCCATCCGGCTGACGCGGGCCGGGGGCCCAACTAGGGTGCGCCCAGGCATTCCGGCACTTGGCCCATCGGCATTGCGATGTCAGTCATGGGTGCCACAGTGGGGGAATGAGCAACGCCAGGACAGTCGGGAGGGGGTGACGGCCGGCCGTGACCGGTATGGGTGTGGAGGTCGGTGTGCAGGCCGCGCGCTCCAGGGCCCTGGCCGTGCTGCGCGTGCGCAGCCGGGCGCTGGCCGCCGCCCTGCTGCCCGCCGCCCTCGCCGTGATCCTGCTCGCCGGCGGCTCGGCCGGGCACCTCGTGGGCCGGGGCTGGGACCTCGCCCGCTGGGCGGTCGGCGCCGTCGCGGTCGTCGTCCTGCTCCTGGCCGCGGGCATCGGGCTGGTCGTGGCCCGTGCCCGCCCCGCGACGACCCCGACCGTCCCGATAGCCGAGGAGTCGGCCCCGGACCTGTACCACCTGGTGCGGGACCTGGCCGACCGCCTCGGCGTACCCGCCCCGTCGGCCATAGAGCTCACCCCGGACTGCGACAGCTGGCTGGAGGACCGTACGCACCCGGCCCACGGCCCTCCCCCGAGGGAGGATCACCTCCACGGCGAGCCGGACGCGCTGCGCGGCCCGTCCTCGGCCCGCCCGGGCCGTGCGGCGGCGACGCCCGTCCTCGTCATCGGTTCCCCGTTCCTGTGGTGGATGCGCGTCGGTGAGCTGCGGGCCGTGCTCGCCCCGGTCGTCGCCGGTACGGGACCCTCGGCGCACCCGGACATAGCCGCGGCCCGGCGTTTCGTCCGCGGTCTGGACGCGGCGGTGGACGTCGCCTCGGCACCCGGCCGACCTCCGCTGATCCGCTCGGTGTGTGCCGGTCTCGGCTGGTTGGCCCGGCTGCTGCTGCGCGGCTGCCGGGAGCACGCGGCCCTGATGGAGCGCGGCGTGGCGGCCGCGGCGGCGGAGCGCGCACAGGCTGTGGACTACGGGCTCAGGATCGTCGCCCAGGAGCAGGTGGGTCTGGCGTACGCGGGCTGGGACCGGCTGTTGACCCGGGTCGCGCTCCCCGCCTGGCGCATGGGCCGCTGGCCCTCCCGGCTGGACGCCGGTGTCGTCGCGGCTCTCACCGAACTGTCCCGCCGCGACCGCCTGGCCGAGGGCTTCGCCTCCCGGCTCGGCGAGCGCCCGGCCTGCGACCTGCTGGAGGAGCCCGGCGCCGTCGACGAGGCCGCCTCGCTGCTGGCCGCGCGCCTCTTCCACGGCGGCGCGGCCGAGCGCGGCCAGGACTGGTGCCCGGTGGACTGGCAGGAGTACCCGGACGAGGTCGTCGACCGAAAGTGGCGTACCGACGCCGCTCGCCTCCATCGCGTCCTGGACGCCCTGGGCGTCCGCGGCTCCCCCGGCTCCGCCGCCGATCCGTACGGGCCGACCCTGGCCCGGGTCCTGGAGCACCTGTCCGCTCCGTCCCCCTCCGGCAAGCGTTCCGAGCGGACGGCACCACCGGCCGACGACGCCCGACCTGCTCGCGACGACGGCGCGTGCGGCGCGTACCACCCGTACGGCGAGCCCGGCGGACACAGAGAGCACGGCGCCCCCGGGGACCCCGTCGCGCCGGACGAAGACCCCGGCCTCGGCAGCGAGCGAGGCGCCGCGCTCGCGGCCGGCATCACCGCCGAGCTGGCCCGCGAGGAGGCGTCGGCGCCACCGGTGCGTACGGCCTCGGCGGGAGCCGACCAGCTCGGCGGCACGCTCCTCCGGAACGAGGACTCGCTGCCCCTCTTCCCGCTCGAACCGCCCCGCACCGGCCGTGAACTCCTCGCCGACCACGTCACCGCGATGGTGTGCTGCGCCGCGATGGACACCGCCGACGCCTCCCCGGGCCTCGACTGGCTCGACGGCCCCGCCCTCCTGATCAACGGCGAGAGGGCCGCCGACCTCGGCCCCAGGGTCCTCGCGCTGGTCGAGGACGGTGATCCGGTTCCGCTGCGGGCCTGGCTGGTCGACTCGGGCATACGTCCGGAAAAGCCGGTACGGCTGGTCTGACCTGGGCCGACACCGACCCGGTGGCCGTGCTACCGGATCCCCCGCTTCCACTTTCGGCCAATTCGCAACGAATAGTGACAGCATGCGCGCGACATGTGATGTGCTGGGACCGATAGCGCACGTGGCAAGCGCGTGCGACATACGACAGCCACACCCGGACACGCCCGACCGGACACGACAGCCGATCCGGCGGCGGACACGTCGCGGCGGACACGCCGGCCACCGCGGCCACCGACGGACCCGCACCGCCGCATGACACAACACGGGGGCACGAGGGAGGGGATCGGGCATGGGATCGGAGCAGATTCGCCGCTGGGAGTCGGGAGCTCTCGCGCACGCCGTGACGGACCCCTTCGGCCTGGGCCCCGTCCCCTGGCTGCGCGGCAGCGAGACGTACTTCGACGACACCGGCCACGTCGTCCCCTGGTACGTCGACCCGCCCCCGCAGACGACGTCCGACGGCCCCCGCGTCCCCGCGCCCCGCACCTCCGGCGGGGGCCCCCGCTCGGCCGACGACGTCCACCGGCAGATCAAAGGTTTCGTCTCCACCGGCGCCGTCACCCCCGGCGAGGCGATCGATTTCCACATCACCGTCGACCCGCCCCAGCAGTTCGGCGTGGACATCTACCGCATCGGCCACTACGGCGGCGACGGCGCCGCCAAGATCACCACCAGCCCGCGCCTGTCCGGCATCGTCCAGCCCCCGCCGCTCACCGCCGACCGCACGGTCTCCTGCCACCACTGGTGGCTGTCCTGGCGGTTGCAGGTCCCGTCCTACTGGAGCGTCGGCGCGTACGTGGCCGTGCTCACCACCGCCGAGGGCTACCGCTCGCACATCCCGTTCACCGTCCGCGACAACCGTCCCGCGGACCTGCTGCTGCTCCTGCCCGACATCACCTGGCAGGCCTACAACCTCTACCCGGAGGACGGCCACACCGGGGCCAGCCTCTACCACGCCTGGGACGAGCACGGCCGACTGCTCGGCGAGGCCGACGCCGCGACCACGGTCTCCTTCGACCGCCCCTACGCGGGCGCGGGCCTGCCCCTGCACGTGGGCCACGCCTACGACGTGATCCGCTGGGCCGAGCGCTACGGCTACGACCTCGCCTACGCCGACGCCCGCGACCTGCACGTCGGCCGGGTCGACCCCACCCGCTACCGGGGCCTGGTCTTCCCCGGCCACGACGAGTACTGGTCGGCCGGCATGCGCCGCACCGTCGAACTCGCCCGCGAGCACGGCACGTCCCTGGTCTTCCTCTCGGCCAACACCATGTACTGGCAGGTCGAACTGGGCCCTTCCCCCTCCGGCGTCCCCGACCGCCTGCTGACCTGCCGCAAGCGCAAGGGCCCGGGTCGGCCGGTGCTGTGGCGGGAGATCGACCGGCCCGAGCAGCAGCTGGTCGGCATCCAGTACGCCGGCCGCGTCCCCGAGCCGCACCCGCTGATCGTCCGCAACGCCGACCACTGGCTGTGGGAGGCGACCGGGGCAGAGGAGGGCGAGGAGATCGCGGGCCTGGTCGCGGGCGAGGCCGACCGGTACTTCCCGCGCACCCAGCTGCCCGAGTACCAGGACCGCATCCTGCTCGCCCACTCCCCGTACACGGACGGCGAGGGCGTGACGCGCCACCAGGAGACGTCCCTGTACCGGGCCCCCTCCGGCGCCCTGGTCTTCGCCTCCGGGACGTTCGCCTGGTCCCCGGCCCTGGACCGACCCGGCCACGTGGACGCCCGTGTCCAGCGCGCCACCGCCAACCTCCTGGATCGCATCTGCAAGCGCGACTGAGCGCCGGTGCGGAGCCACCCCAGCCCGGGACCGATCCCTCCCATACTGGAGAATCGAGCCATTGGCCCGTCCGTCTCCCACCACCACCCTGTTGGGGCCCAGCGGGCACACCTTTTCTTCAGACCACGGGGAGGAACCGTGTCCGGATTCGTCGAGAAGCCCGAGCCGATCCAGGTTCCGGGCCTGGTGCATCTGCACACCGGCAAGGTGCGCGACCTGTACCAGAACGAGGCGGGTGACCTCGTCATGGTCGCCAGCGACCGCATGTCCGCCTACGACTGGGTGCTGCCGACCGAGATCCCCGACAAGGGCCGCATCCTCACGCAGCTGTCCCTGTGGTGGTTCGACCGGCTCGCGGACCTGGCCCCGAACCACGTCCTGTCCACCGAGGTGCCCGAGGGCGCCCCCGCCGACTGGGCGGGCCGCACCCTGATCTGCAAGTCCCTGCGGATGGTCCCGGTGGAGTGCGTGGCCCGCGGCTACCTCACCGGTTCGGGCCTGGCCGAGTACGAGCAGACCCGTACGGTCTGCGGCCTCGCCCTGCCCGAGGGCCTGACCGACGGCTCCGAGCTGCCCGCCCCGATCTTCACCCCGGCCACCAAGGCCGAGGTCGGCGAGCACGACGAGAACGTCTCCTACGAGGAGGTGGCCCGCCAGGTCGGCGCGGAGACGGCCGCCCAGCTGCGCCAGGCGACCCTCGCCGTCTACGGCCGGGCCCGGGACATCGCCCGCGACCGCGGGATCATCCTCGCCGACACCAAGTTCGAGTTCGGCTTCGACGGCGACACGCTCGTCCTCGCCGACGAGGTCCTCACCCCGGACTCCTCCCGGTTCTGGCCGGCCGACCAGTGGCAGCCGGGCCGTGCGCAGCCCTCGTACGACAAGCAGTTCGTCCGTGACTGGCTGACGTCCGCCGAGTCCGGCTGGGACCGCAGGAGCGAGCAGCCCCCGCCGCCGCTGCCGGGGCCGGTCGTGGAGGCGACCCGGGCGAAGTACGTGGAGGCGTACGAGCGGCTGACGGGAACGAGCTGGTCGTAGCAGACGAAAAGACCCCGGTCCGGTGGACCGGGGTCTTTTTCCCGAGCGGACGACGAGGCTCGAACTCGCGACCTCAACCTTGGCAAGGTTGCGCTCTACCAACTGAGCTACGTCCGCATTGCGCCGTGGCGCGACGCCAACTATACCCAACCTCGCTCCCGTGCGAGCCGCACTGCCGCGTGTCGGTTCTCCGCGCCCAGTTTGGTCACGCCCGACGACAGGTGGTTCCGTACGGTCCCCGGCGGCAGCGCGGCCCGCTCGGCGATCTCCGCCACCGGTGCCCCGTCGGCGGCGAACTCCAGCACCTCGGCCTCCCGCGCGGTCAGCGGGGAGTCCCCGGCGGAGATCGCGTCGGCGGCCAACTCCGGGTCGACGTAGCGGTTTCCGGCATGCACGGTGCGGATGATCTCGGCGAGCCGCCGGGCGCTGACGGTCTTCCGGAGGAACACCGCGCACACCCGCGGCCGGCGCCCGCTTCAGGTGTCCGGGCCGTCCGTGACTGGTCACGATCAGCACCCGGCAGTCCGGCAGTTCGGCCCGCAGGGATGTGGCGACCTTCACACCGTCCGCGCCCGGTCCCTTCGGCGTCCAGCCCGGTGGTCGGCTCGTCCAGGAACAGCATCTCGGGCTCGCCGAGCAGCGCGAGCGCCAGGTCCAGGCGGCGCCGTTCACCGCCGGACAACTGCTTGACCCGTACGTCCGTGCGCCGCTCGAGACCGACCAGCGCCAGCACCTCACCGGGCGGGCGGGCCCCGCTCGCACAGCCCGCTCACATCCGCGCGGTCTCGGCGACGGCCGGCTCGGAGGGGAAGCCGCCCTCCTGCAGCATCACCCCGGTGCGAGGCCGTACCAGCGCCCTCCCCCAAGGTCTCGACTTCGCTCGACCAGGGGGACCCCATGGTGTACGGGTCGTGTCCGAGCACCCGTACGCGCCCCGAGGTCGGCGACGCCAGGCCTTCAGGGAGCTCGACCGTCGAGGTCTTGCCGGCACCGTTGGTGCCCAGCAGCGCGAAGATCCCCCCGGGCCATGTGGAAGGAGATACCGCGCACCGCCTCGAATCCGCAGCCGTACACCCGCCCGAGGCCGGTCACCTCAATCACGTGCTCGTCCGTGTCCATGGATCCCGCGTCCCGGCGGCCGGGGCGCCACAGCAGTGCGCGGTGTCATCACCCGGCATGACAAATGTCAGAGCGGACCAGGGAATAGCGCGGACCAGGGTGGATACCGTGGAACAACGAAAAGACCCCGGTCCGGTGGACCGGGGTCTTTTCCCTGAGCGGACGACGAGGCTCGAACTCGCGACCTCAACCTTGGCAAGGTTGCGCTCTACCAACTGAGCTACGTCCGCATTGCCTCCGACCGGCTCCCACCGATCGGTGCGAGCACCAGCCTACCTGATCCACAGGAGTGGTCGGGACCGGCGGTGCAGAGCGGGTGACAGGAATCGCACACTGCGCCTTCCCCCTGGAAGGGGGATGTTCTACTACTGAACTACACCCGCATGGACTCCGTGGGTCTCGGCCTTCCGGCCTCGTCCCTCGGCGTGCTCCAGACACTAGCTGATCAACAGGGGGGGTGCGCAAGTCGGTTGCCCCCAGGGCCCGCTGACGGACCCTGGGCCACGGCCGGGCGCTCCGGGAGCGGTCCGTCACTGGGCCGCGCTGAACGCCTCGTAGACCTTCTTGGGGATGCGGCCGCGTGCCGGCACGTCCATTTTGTGGGCCTGCGCCCAGGCGCGGACGGCGGCGGGATCGGGGGCGACCTCCGTCTGCCGGTACGTCTTGCCCGACTTCGACCGTTTGCGGCCGGCTTCCACGTACGGCGCGAGCGCCTTACGCAGTTTCTTGGCATTGGCTTGGTTCAGGTCGATCTCGTAGAACTTGCCGTCCAGTCCGAAGGCGATCGTCTCCGCCGCTTCCGAGCCGTCGATGTCGTCAAAGAGAGTGACCACGACACGCTGCGCCACGAATATCGGTCCCTTCGTGCGGCACCTCTGCGGCCCACCTGCTCCGCCATGCCGTGCATGACGTGCGGAGATGTTCGGAGATGCCGACTGTCCGCCTGTTATCGGGAAAAGTATCGGCTGTTGCCAATTCATTTGTACAGTGCCGGGCATTGCAATGGGAAGCCCGACTAAATCTGTCCGCGTGTCCCGGCGCAATACCGGATCGGGCGCCGAACGCCTAACTTTCCCAGAACTTTTGACGAAGACCGCCCATCGGCGCGGGGCCGTGACGGGCGTCACGTAGATTCCTACGAGTCTACTCGCGTAGAAATTTTGTGCGGGTAGTCTGAAGGAACCTGCTCAGCACCACACACCGGGAGTGCCAGTGGCACGCGTCGTAGTCGACGTCATGCTCAAGCCGGAGATCCTCGACCCCCAGGGCCAGGCGGTGCAGCGCGCACTGCCGCGGCTGGGTTTCGAAGGCATCTCCGACGTCCGTCAGGGAAAGCGATTCGAACTGGAAGTGGACGGGCCTGTCGACGAGGCCGCGCTCGCCCGCATTCACGATCTTGCCGAATCCTTCCTCGCCAACACCGTGATCGAGGACTTCACCGTCAAGGTCGAGGACACGGCGGAAGTTGCGGAGGCCGTGAAGTGACCGCTCGTATTGGCGTCGTCACTTTCCCGGGCAGCCTCGACGACCGGGACACCCGGCGCGCGATCGGCCGCGCGGGCGCCGAACCGGTCGCCCTCTGGCACCGGGACAAGGATCTCAAGCAGGTCGACGCGGTCGTCCTGCCCGGCGGTTTCTCCTACGGCGACTACCTGCGTGCCGGCGCCATCTCCCGCTTCTCGCCGGTGATGGAGACCGTCATCGAGCAGGCGAGGGCCGGCCTGCCGGTGCTCGGCATCTGCAACGGCTTCCAGGTCCTCACCGAGGCCCACCTCCTCCCGGGCGCGATGCTCGGCAACGACCACCTCCACTTCATCTGCCGCGACCAGAAGCTGCGGGTGGAGAACGCGTCGACCGCCTGGACCAGCGACTACACCGCCGGCCAGGAGATCCACATCCCGCTGAAGAACATGGACGGCCGGTACGTCGCCGACGCGTACACGCTGGACAAGCTGGAGGCGGAGGGCCGCGTCGCCTTCCGGTACCTGGACGGCAACCCCAACGGCTCGCTGCGGGACATCGCCGGCATCACCAACGAGGCCGGCAACGTCGTGGGCCTCATGCCGCACCCCGAGCACGCCACCGAGCCGCTGATCGGTACCGGACGTATCGACGGCCTGCCCTTCTTCACCTCGATCCTCAAGAAGCTGGTCACCGCATGAGCAGGACGCCTCTGGACACGGTCGAGCACGCGGCCGCGACCCCCGACGTCGAGCTGCCCTGGGCCGAACTCGGCCTGAAGAAGGACGAGTACGAGCGGATCGTGGAGATCCTGGGCCGCCGCCCGACCGGCGCCGAGCTCGCCATGTACTCCGTGATGTGGTCCGAGCACTGCTCGTACAAGTCCTCCAAGGTGCACCTGCGCCAGTTCGGCGAGAAGGCTCCCGAGAACGACGCCCTGCTCGTCGGCATCGGTGAGAACGCCGGTGTGGTGGACGTCGGCCAGGGCTACGCGGTCACCTTCAAGGTCGAGTCGCACAACCACCCCTCCTACGTCGAGCCCTACCAGGGCGCGGCCACCGGCGTCGGCGGCATCGTGCGCGACATCATCGCGATGGGCGCGCGCCCGGTCGCCGTCGTCGACCCGCTGCGCTTCGGTGCCGCCGACCACCCCGACACCAAGCGGGTGCTCCCCGGCGTGGTGGCGGGCATCGGCGGCTACGGCAACTGCCTGGGCCTGCCCAACATCGGCGGCGAGGTCGTCTTCGACGCCTGCTACCAGGGCAACCCGCTGGTCAACGCGGGCTGCGTCGGCGTGATGCGGCACGAGGACATCCACCTGGCCAAGGCCTCGGGCACGGGCAACAAGGTCATCCTGTACGGCGCCCGCACGGGCGGCGACGGCATCGGCGGCGCGTCGATCCTCGCCTCGGAGACCTTCGACGACGCCAAGCCGTCCAAGCGCCCGGCGGTCCAGGTCGGCGACCCCTTCCAGGAGAAGCTGCTCATCGAGTGCACCCTGGAGGCCTTCGCCGAGAAGCTGGTCGTCGGCATCCAGGACCTCGGCGCGGCCGGCCTGTCCTGCGCGACGAGCGAGCTGGCCTCCAACGGTTCCGGCGGCATGCGCGTCATCCTGGACGACGTCCCCCTGCGCGACTCCACGCTCTCGCCCGAGGAGATCCTCATGAGCGAGTCGCAGGAGCGCATGTGCGCGGTCGTCGAACCGGAGAAGGTCGACCGCTTCCTGGAGATCTGCGAGAAGTGGGACGTCATCGCCACCGTCATCGGTGAGGTGACCGACGGCGACCGGCTGGAGATCTACTGGCACGGTGGCAAGATCGTCGACGTCGACCCGCGCACGGTCGCCCACGAGGGCCCGGTCTACGAGCGCCCGTACGCGCGTCCCCAGTGGCAGGACGCCCTTCAGGCCGACGACGCGAACAGGCTGCCGCGCCCGCAGACGGCCGAGGAGCTGAAGGGCCAGATCCTGAAGCTCGTGGCGTCCCCGAACCAGGCGTCCAAGAAGTGGATCACCCAGCAGTACGACCACTTCGTGCAGGGCAACACCGTGCTGGCCATGCCCGAGGACTCCGGCATGATCCGGATCGACGAGGAGACCGGACTCGGTGTCGCCCTCGCCACGGACGGCAACGGCCGCTACGCCAAGCTCGACCCGTACACGGGCGCGCAGCTCGCGCTGGCGGAGGCGTACCGCAACGTCGCCACCACGGGCGCGAGGCCACTGGCGGTCTCCGACTGCCTGAACTTCGGCTCGCCCGAGGACCCGGCCGTGATGTGGCAGTTCGCGGAGGCCGTACGCGGTCTGGCGGACGGCTGCAAGCAGCTGGGCACCCCGGTGACGGGCGGCAACGTCTCGCTCTACAACCAGACGGGCGAGGCCGCCATCCACCCGACCCCGGTGGTCGCCGTCCTCGGCGTGATCGACGACGTCGCCCGCCGCACCCCGGTCGCCTTCCAGGAGGAGGGCCAGCTGCTGTACCTCCTCGGCGACACCCGCGAGGAGTTCGGCGGTTCGGCCTGGTCGCAGGTGGTCCACGACCACCTCGGCGGCCTGCCCCCGAAGGTCGACCTGGAGCGTGAGCGGCTGCTGGCCGAGATCCTGATCTCCGCCTCCCGCGACGGCATGGTCGACTCCGCGCACGACCTGTCCGACGGCGGCCTGATCCAGGCGGTCGTGGAGTCCGCCCTCCTGGGCGGCAAGGGCGCGCGTCTGGTCGTACCCGACGGCCTGGACGCGTTCACCTTCCTCCTGTCGGAGTCGGCCGGCCGCGCGATCGTCGCCGTGCCGCGCTCCGAGGAGGTCCGTTTCAACGACATGTGCGGCGCGCGCGGCCTGCCCGCCACCCGCATCGGTGTCGTGGACGGCGACACGATCGAGGTCCAGGGCGAGTTCGAGCTGCCCCTGACCGAACTGCGCGAGGCCCACGAGGGAACGATCCCGGCGCTGCTGGCGTAAGTCCCTTCGGCGTACGCGGTGCGGGCCCCGCCCATTCCTTGGGTTGGGCCCGCCCGTGCGTTCCCCACGGGCGCGTCCGCCGGTCACAGGCCGAGGCGGCCAAGCCGTGAAGGCATAGGCTCGCCGTCATGCCCCCGGCCAAGAAGCGCGCCCGGACCTACGACCCCGACAAGACCCGTGCCGCCGTTCTGGCCCAGTTCGGGCATGTGCGGGACGCGGTACGCGCCCTGACTCCCGAGCAGCTCGCGCTGCCCACGCGGCTCGGTGACTGGACCGTGCGGGATCTGGTCGCCCACATCGGCATGGCCCTGTCGGCCGTCGGCCGGCTGCTCGACCGGCCCGAACCGGCACGGCAGGACGGCGCCCTGCTCGACTGGCCGTCGGCCATCGGCGCCGACGCCCCGGCCATCGCCGCACACGCCCGCGAACTCGCCGAGCGGAACCCCGACCTCGCTGCCTATCTGGACGCCGCCGAGCGGGACTTCACGGCCGCTCTCGCCGGGCACCCGGGCACCCGGCTGCTCGGCACCAGCGCGGGCGCCCTGCCGCTGGCCGACTACGTCGTCACCCGCGCCGTCGAGCTCGTCGTCCACACCGACGACCTGAACGCCGCCGTGCCGGGCCTGGACATCCCCTACGACCGCCAGGCGCTGGCCGCCGCCACCCGGCTGCTGGCCGACGCGCTCGCCGCCCGGGCGCCCGGCGGTTCGACCGAGGTGCGCATCCCCCCGTACGCCGTCGTGCAGTGCGTGCAGGGCCCCCGGCACACCCGCGGCACCCCGCCCAACGTGGTCGAGACCGACCCGCTGACCTGGGTCCGGCTGGCCGCCGGCCGGCTGGCGTGGCAGGACGCCGTGGCGGCCGCCGAGGTCAGCGCGAGCGGGGAGCGGGCCGATCTCGGCGGGCTGCTGCCGCTCCTGGCCTGAACCCGCTCCCTGCGGCGTCCACGGCCCGAATGATGTGCGACACCTCACTCATGCCCCCCGCGGAAAAGTCCGCCGCGCCTTCCCGACGCCGCCGTCACCACCGGATGGGCCATCGATTCACCGCTCTGACCTGCTAAAACGGCGATGGCGCGCGGGAAGCGGCAGGAAAGCGGTCCCGGATGGGCGCGCATCCCCAATTCGGACCAGTGGTCGACCTCGCCTACACTCGATGCCGTGCCACGTGGTGACGGACGACTCAACCACGACCTGCTCCCCGGTGAGAAGGGCCCCCAGGACGCGTGCGGCGTCTTCGGTGTCTGGGCTCCGGGTGAAGAGGTCGCAAAGCTCACGTACTTCGGGCTGTACGCCCTCCAGCATCGGGGCCAGGAATCCGCGGGTATCGCGGTCAGCAACGGCTCCCAGATCCTCGTCTTCAAGGACATGGGCCTGGTCTCCCAGGTCTTCGACGAGACCTCACTCGGCTCCCTCCAGGGTCACATCGCGGTCGGACACGCCCGCTACTCGACCACCGGCGCCTCCGTGTGGGAGAACGCCCAGCCGACGTTCCGCGCGACAGCGCACGGATCGATCGCCCTCGGTCACAACGGCAACCTGGTCAACACCGCCCGGCTCGCCGAACTGGTCGCCGACCTGCCGAAGGACAACAACGGGCGCTCCACCCGCGTCGCGGCCACCAACGACACCGACCTGCTCACGGCCCTGCTGGCCGCCCAGGTCGACGCCGAAGGCAAGCCGCTGACCATCGAGGAGGCGGCCCACACCGTCCTGCCACAGGTCAAGGGCGCCTTCAGCCTCGTCTTCATGGACGAGCACACCCTCTATGCCGCCCGTGACCCGCAGGGCATCCGCCCGCTGGTCCTGGGCCGCCTGGAGCGCGGCTGGGTCGTCGCCTCGGAGACCGCCGCACTGGACATCACCGGTGCCAGCTTCGTCCGGGAGATCGAGCCCGGCGAGTTCGTCGCCATCGACGAGAACGGTCTGCGTACCTCCCGATTCGCGGAAGCGAAGCCCAAGGGCTGTGTCTTCGAGTACGTGTACCTGGCCCGCCCGGACACCGACATCGCCGGCCGGAACGTCTACCTCTCCCGCGTCGAGATGGGCCGCCGCCTGGCGAAGGAGGCCCCCGTCGAGGCCGACCTCGTCATAGCGACTCCGGAGTCCGGCACCCCCGCCGCCATCGGGTACGCGGAGGCCTCCGGCATCCCCTTCGGCAGCGGCCTGGTGAAGAACGCCTACGTCGGCCGCACCTTCATCCAGCCCTCGCAGACCATCCGCCAGCTCGGCATCCGCCTGAAGCTGAACCCGCTGAAGGAAGTCATCAAGGGCAAGCGCCTGATCGTCGTCGACGACTCGATCGTGCGCGGCAACACCCAGCGGGCCCTGGTGCGGATGCTGCGCGAGGCCGGCGCCGCCGAGGTGCACATCCGGATCTCCTCGCCGCCGGTGAAGTGGCCCTGCTTCTTCGGCATCGACTTCGCCACCCGGGCCGAGCTCATCGCCAACGGCATGAGCATCGACGAGATCGGCACCTCGCTGGGTGCCGACTCGCTGGCGTACATCTCCATCGACGGCATGATCGAGGCGACCACCATCGCCAAGCCGAACCTGTGCCGCGCCTGCTTCGACGGCGAGTACCCGATGGAGCTGCCCGACCCCGAGCTGCTCGGCAAGCAGCTGCTGGAGTCCGAGCTGGCCGCCGGGCCGGCCGCCACGGCCGCGGCCGACGCGATCCGCCGCCCGTAAGCACCGCAAGACGACACGAAGGTTCCCAAGGTCATGTCTTCCGAGACCACTGGCGCCAGCTACGCGAGCGCGGGCGTCGACATCGAGGCGGGCGACCGCGCCGTAGAGCTCATGAAGGAGTGGGTGAAGAAGACCCGCCGCGCCGAGGTGCTCGGCGGCCTCGGCGGCTTCGCCGGCCTCTTCGACGCCTCCGCCCTCAAGCGCTACGAGCGCCCGCTGCTCGCCTCCGCCACGGACGGCGTCGGCACCAAGGTCGACATCGCACGCCGGCTCGGCGTGTACGACACCATCGGCCACGACCTGGTCGCCATGGTCATGGACGACATCGTGGTGTGCGGCGCCGAGCCGCTGTTCATGACCGACTACATCTGCGTCGGCAAGGTCCACCCCGAGCGGGTCGCCGCCATCGTCAAGGGCATCGCCGAGGGCTGCGTCCTGGCCGGCTGCGCGCTGATCGGCGGCGAGACCGCGGAACACCCGGGGCTGCTCGGCGAGGACGACTTCGACGTCGCCGGCGCGGGTACGGGCGTCGTGGAGGCGGACCGGCTGCTCGGCCCGGAACGCATCCGTAAGGGTGACGCGGTGATCGCCATGGCGTCCTCCGGGCTTCACTCCAACGGGTACTCCCTGGTCAGGCATGTGCTGCTGGACCAGGCCGGTCTGCCCCTGGAGGCGCACGTCGAGGACCTCGGCCGCACCCTCGGCGAGGAGCTGCTGGAGCCGACCAGGATCTACTCGCTGGACTGCCTGGCCCTGATCCGCACCACCGAGGTGCACGCCTTCAGCCACGTCACCGGCGGCGGACTCGCCGCCAACCTGGCCCGGGTGATCCCGGACGGTCTGCACGCCGTGGTCGACCGCGCCACCTGGACCCCGGCGCCCGTCTTCGACCTGGTCGCGAAGACCGGCGGTGTCGAGCGGCTGGAGCTGGAGAAGACCCTCAACGTGGGCGTGGGCATGATCGCGATCGTGCCCGAGGAGTCGGCCGACGTGGCCCTCGCCACGCTGGCCGACCGCGGGGTCGACGCCTGGGTGGCCGGCGAGATCACCGACCGCGGCGAGCACACCACGGGCGCGGCCCTGGTGGGGGACCACGCGTGAACCACCCCCGCGAGCGGCACGCTCCGGCCGCCGATGCCCGGTCGGCTTCGGCGGGCGTACGAAACCCGGTCCGGTGCGTGAGCCCCGGACCGGGTGAGGTGCGATGCCTACGGCACGCCGGAGACGGCTGAGCCGCCGCGGGCGTTATGCGCCGCGACGGTGTTGCCGCGAGGAGTTGTCGTCCTCGTCCTCGTCGTCGTCCTCGTACAAATCGGCGTACCGTGCGTACAGGTCGTCGTCGTGCTCATCGTCCTCGAAGCGGTCGCCGTTCGGTGACTGATTCGACGTCGATGCGCCCAGCTCCTCGGCCAGGCGTGAGAGGTCTGTCCCACCGCTGTTGTACTTCAGCTGGCGGGCGACCTTCGTCTGCTTGGCCTTGGCCCGGCCGCGCCCCATGGCTCGACCCCCTCAACGACGGGGCTCAACGGCCCCAGAGTCTGACACGCGTTCATGATCCGGAACGGGCTCTCCATGGAGAGACCGGTCCGTAGGGCTTCCACGGTACCTGAGCCCGCGCCCATACGGTACGTCGCCCACCGGACGCGCGTGTGCACAGGACCGTCGAGGAAGCCTGTCCTTGCTGGTCAGTGGCGATTTTAACCACTTATCCGCAGACGACCCGCCGGTGGAAGTGAGAGTTGTCTCCACCTGTCCACCGGCAGGTACCGCGTGGACGCGCGACGTGCGCCGTGCCGTCAGCGGGCGGCCCGGGCGTCCGCCATCCGCTGCTCGGCGATCCGGTCGGCCGCGGCGGCCGGCGGAATCCCGTCCTCCTTCGCACGTGCGAATATGGCGAGCGTGGTGTCGAAGATCTCCGACGCCTTCGCCTTGCATCGGTCGAAGTCGAAGCCGTTCAGCTCGTCGGCGACCTGGATGACACCGCCGGCGTTCACCACGTAGTCGGGCGCGTAGAGGATCGAGCGGTCGGCCAGGTCCTTCTCGACGCCCGGGTGGGCGAGCTGGTTGTTGGCCGCGCCGCACACCACCCTGGCGGTCAGCACCGGCACGGTGTCGTCGTTCAGGGCGCCGCCGAGCGCGCAGGGGGCGTAGACGTCCAGCCCCTCGGTGCGGATCAGCGCGTCGGTGTCGGCCGCCACCCGCACGGCGGGGTGCTTGTCGACGATGCGCTGGACGGCGTCCTGCCGGACGTCCGTGATCACGACCTGGGCACCCTCCTTGAGCAGGTGCTCGACGAGGTGGTGCCCGACCTTGCCGACGCCCGCGATACCGACCTTGCGGTCGCGCAGCGACGGGTCGCCCCACAGGTGCTGCGCGGAGGCGCGCATGCCCTGGTAGACACCGAAGGAGGTCAGCACCGAGGAGTCGCCGGCGCCGCCGTTCTCGGGCGAGCGGCCGGTGGTCCAGCGGCACTCGCGCGCCACGACGTCCATGTCGGCCACGTACGTGCCGACGTCGCAGGCGGTGACGTAACGCCCGCCGAGCGAGGCGACGAACCGCCCGTAGGCGAGCAGCAGCTCCTCGGTCTTGATCTGCTCCGGGTCACCGATGATCACGGCCTTGCCGCCGCCGTGACGGAGGCCGGCCATGGCGTTCTTGTACGACATGCCGCGCGCGAGGTTCAGCGCGTCGGCGACGGCCTGCTCCTCGTTCGCGTACGGGTAGAAGCGCGTACCGCCGAGCGCGGGGCCCAGGGCGGTGGAGTGGATGGCGATGACGGCCTTGAGGCCGCTGGCGCGGTCCTGACAGAGCACGACTTGCTCATGACCCCCCTGCTCCGAGTGGAACAGGGTGTGCAGGACGCCGTTGGTCACGTCGGTCACGGTGGTGACTCCCGGGTAAGTAGCGGCGAGCGGGGACTGGCCCTCCGAAGACCCTCGCGCGTTGTGGTGGCGGGGGGCGGGAGGAGGGGTGGTGGGCAGCGGCCGGTGGGCCGCTCAGCAGGAGATTAGACCCTGACCCCCCTTTCCATGACCGCGGTGGTGGGGATCACCCTCCCCCGGAGTACGCCGCCACCCGGGCGTGGGACGATTTGCAGTGGTTTTCCGTCCACCCGGGTGCGGGCCGGGCGGGTTTCGGGTCCGGTCCGGTGGGGAGGGAGCAGGCGTGCCCAAGGTGTCCTCCGTGGTCGTCCCGTACGCGACCTACTTGCGCGTCTACGAGCCGCTGGCCGCCTTCCCGGAGCCGGAGCGCAGCCACTGGGCGCGCTATGCCCGCCGCCCCGACCGCCCTTCCTACCAGGACGAACTGCGCCGCTCGCTGGCCGACCTGCTCCCCACCCCGCCGGTTCCGGTGCCGGTGCACGAGAGCCCGGACGCGTTCGTGCTCGACGTCGAGGGGGTGGTCTGCGTCTGCCCCTGGCGCACCCGGCTGCGCGGCTGGCAGGCCCTGGGCGACCTCGCCGAGGAGTTCCCGGCCGTCGTACTGGACGCGGTGCTGCCGCCGGTGGTGCGCCGCCAGGCCGCCCAGGACTACGAGCGCTGGCTGGCCGACAACCCCGACGCCCGCCCCTGGATCCGTACCGCGACCTGGCAGGTGCCGCTGAACTGGTTCGTGCTGGTCTCGGACGAGGAACGCGAGTACGTCAAGGGCTCCGGGGACGCCGGCGACCACGGCGGCTTCGGGGACGGCGTGCCGGTGCTGCGCTACCGGACGCCGATGGCGCAGGCGCGGCGGCGGGTGGCACGCGGGCTGCGGGCGCTCAAGGACGCCATCGACGAGGGGCCGCTGATCGACGGCCTGGTGGACGTCGGACGCTGGCTGGAGGAGTTCCATCCGCGCTCGCTGGTGGAGCTGGACTACGGCGGGCTGGTGCACGCGCTGCCGGCCGGTGAGCTGGAGGGCGACCACTCGGCCGCCGACGTGGCCGAGGGGATCGAGGCGCTGCGCCAGGGCGACGGGGCGGCCGCGGGGGAGGCGTACGGGCGGCTCGTGGAGCGCTGGCGGACGGTGCGCGACCGGCGCTCCGCCAACTGACGCCCTGCCAGGCCCTTGTCGGAGTGACGCAGATCACGGTTGAACGGGACGTGAACGGCGTACCGCCGAGGGCGTTTCCGGGAGCTGACGGGACGTAGGTTCTGATCCGGGCGTTTGCATCAAGGGTGACGGACGGCACTTACCCGACCCTTGCGCCGCTTGCCTCTGCTCGTGCCAAAATAGGACAAGGAGTCCGGGGAGGGCTCCATCCGTCCAACTGTGCTCCACTGTGGGGCGGAATCTCCGCATTGCACTCTTTGGGGGGTCTGGCGACTCTTGATCGCGCTGTGACTGATCGTCACAGTGGCGTGACTGTCCGCTATGGCATGGTCCATCGGCTTCCGTCGCTGATGAACACCTGGGAGGGCAATTCCATCGGTTTGGCCGACGCGGCTGGACAGATGGTGTAGTTGTAGTGCCGAGGACAAGCCGTTCGTCCTATAACCGACTCGACTCGCGTCCGCCATTTCGGGCAACGCGGGTCAAGGTGCAGAATTTAGAGGAAAGAACCGAGAAGGTTCGGTTCTCCCGAGGAGGCCGCTCATGACCGCTCGCACCCCTGATGCCGAGCCGCTGCTGACCCCGGCTGAGGTCGCCACCATGTTCCGCGTCGACCCCAAGACGGTCACGCGCTGGGCGAAGGCCGGCAAGCTCACGTCGATCCGCACGCTCGGCGGACACCGCCGCTACCGCGAGGCCGAGGTCCGCGCGCTGCTCGCGGGTATTCCGCAGCAGCGCAGCGAGGCCTGAACAACCGAATAACCGGACGAACCGGCTGGTCCCCCAACTGGCCGAGGCGCCCGGAACCGCAGCTCCAAGCGACGCGGATCCTGCCCCAACAGGCCCCACGCCCAAGCCGTCAGAGCTCCGCAGGCAAGTGAACAAGGGTGCGTCGTCGATCGCGCTGGACTCCACCGGGTCCAGCGCGATCTTTTGTGTGTCTTCCGGAGTCCGCGGGTGGCTCTGTGAGCGGGCTTGTCGGAGTCTGGGGAGGCTCGGCGGATCATCTGTGGAGCAACACGCAGGGCAGTGCAATTGCACATATTAAATTGACCCTGTGTAGGGCGGGTGTAAGTACCGCACTTTCAGAAATTCATTCGGTGACACCCGTCACATGCCGAGGCGCTTGTTGCCGGCCGTGTCTCTGCGCTAGTGGAGGTTCCGGTTCCATCGCCCCACGCCCGCAAGGGAGTTCGGGATTCGAGGTGCGCCCCGGCGCGGCTCACGCCGGCGAGGGGCTGTCCTCCTCCACCGCCTCCTCCGGGGCGCCGGAGACCGTCCGTGGGGCGCCGTCCATCGCCAGTCGCAGCAGATGGTGGCAGACGGCGCAGCGGCGGGTGAGATGGCGGTACGACGAGGCGGCCGCGAGATGTGCACGGAGTAGCGCCCGCGTCTCGTGCCTGGCCGATGCCGCCATACGCCACCTCCAGTGGACCGCAGGAGAGCGGAGCTTGCTCCCTGGGTACCGAGGGAATGTGACGCCGTCAAGACACGGCGGCGCGCCACGGGCCGCCACGGGACCCCTCTGCCCCTCCGGGATCGTGCGGACGGGGTGCGCGCACATACGGGAAGAGGGCCCGCAACCCCCTCGGGGATGTGGGCCCTCTTGACAATGCGGTCCTGACGGGATTTGAACCCGCGGCCTCCACCTTGACAGGGTGGCGAGCACTCCAAACTGCTCCACAGGACCTGGTTTCGCGGCGCCATTCGTGCGTTGCGCTGCGAGAAGAGACTGTACAGGAGCAGGGGCCCACGGTCGAACTCACTTAGCGTGCGCGCGCTGTCACGGGGCGGCCGCGTCGATCGCCTTCACGATCCGCTTGTCGGAGACCGGGTACGCCGTGCCCAGCGCGTGCGCGAAGTAGCTCACCCGGAGCTCCTCGATCATCCAGCGGATGTCCAGGACCGAGGACGGCACCGGTCGGCCCCGCGGCATCTGCTCGAGCAGCCACGCGTACTCGTCCTGCATCTCGTGGACCTTCTCCATGCGCGTGGTGTCCCGCTGGACGTTCGTCGGCATCTGCTGGAGCCGGCGGTCGGCGGCCACCAGGTAGCGCATCAGGTCCGGCAGGCGCCGTATCCCGGACGCCGTGACGAATCCGGGCTTCACCAGGCCGTCCAGCTGCGTCCGCAGGTCCGCCAGGTTCGGCAGCAGCGCGGGGCTGCGTACGGCCTTCAGACGGCGCTCACAGGCCTGCCAGGCGGCCAGCACCTGCTGCACCTGGTCCACCGTCCGCACGGTCATGTCCACGATCTCGGCACGCACCTTGTCGTACAGCTTCCGGTACGACTCCTCGTCCCAGACCGGCCCGCCGAAGTCCGTGATCAGCCGGTCCGCCGCCGCCGTCGCGCAGTCGTCGAACAGCGCCTGGATCGAGCCGTGCGGGTTCGCCGAGAGGGCGAGCTTCTGCTGGTTGCTCAGCTTTTCGGACGCGAACTTCGCCGGATTGACCGGGATGTTGCGCAGGATCAGCCGCCGCGTGCCCCGCCACATGGCCTCGGCCTGCTCGGCCTCGGTGTCGAAGAGCCGTACGGACACGGTGTCGCCGTCGTCGACGAGCGCCGGGTAGGCCTTCACCGGCTGGCCGGCCCGACGGGTCTCGAAGACCCGGCTGAGCGTGCCGATGGTCCAGTCGGTCAGGCCCTTGCGCTCCAGGGACTCCCCGCCCTGCCGCTCCGCCGTCGCCGCGGCGGCCTGGGACAGGGCCTTGCGCGCCCTGGGCTTCAACTTCAGCTTCAGCGCCTGGAGGTCCTTGTCCTCGGCCAGCTTGCGGCGCCGCTCGTCGACGATCCGGAAGGTGATCTTCAGGTGGTCGGGGACCCTGGACCAGTCGAAGTCCTCGGCCTCGAAGGGCACACCGACCATGCGCTTCAGCTCGCGCGCCATGGTGCTGGTCAGCGGCTCCTGCAACGGCACCGCCCTCTCCAGGAACGCCTTCGCGTAGTTCGGCGCCGGCACGTAGTTGCGGCGGACGGGCTTGGGCAGGGAGCGGATCAGCTCGGTGACGACCTCCTCGCGCAGCCCAGGGATCTGCCAGTCGAAGCCCTCGTCCGTGACCTGGTTCAGCACCTGCAACGGGATGTGGACGGTCACGCCGTCCGCGTCCGCGCCCGGCTCGAACTGGTACGTCACCCGGAACTTGAGGTTCCCCTGCCGCCAGGAGTCCGGATAGTCGGCCTTGGTGACCGCCTCCGCCGACTCCCGGATGAGCATCTCCCGCTCGAAGTCCAGGAAGTCCGGCTGCTCGTGCCGCTTGCGCTTCCACCAGGAGTCGAAGTGCGCCCCGGAGACGACGTGTTCGGGCACCCGCTGGTCGTAGAAGTCGAACAGCGTCTCGTCGTCCACGACGATGTCCCGGCGCCGCGCCCGGTGCTCCAGCTCCTCCACCTCGCTGAGGAGCTTGCGGTTGTCGGCGAAGAACTTGTGGTGCGTACGCCAGTCGCCCTCGACGAGCGCGTTGCGGATGAAGAGCTCCCGGCTGAGCTCCGCGTCGATCCGCCCGTAGTTCACCTTGCGCTGGGCGACGATCGGAACGCCGTACAGCGTGACCTTCTCGTACGCCATCACCGCCGCCTGGTCCTTCTCCCAGTGCGGTTCGCTGTACGTCCGCTTCAGCAGGTGCCCGGCGAGCGGCTCGACCCACTCCGGCTCGATCTTCGCGTTGACGCGGGCCCACAGACGGGATGTCTCGACGAGCTCGGCGGACATCACGAAGCGCGGCGGCTTCTTGAACAGTGCCGAGCCGGGGAAGATCGCGAACTTGGCGTTGCGGGCGCCCAGGTACTCGCCACGGCCGCCGTCCTTGCGCGCACCGGGCCCGGAGTCCTTGGACTCCTTCACGTCCTTCACGCCGATGTGCGAGAGCAGACCGGCCAGCAGCGAGACGTGGATCCGGTCTGCGGGCGCGTCCTGGTCGTTGAGGTCGATGCCCATCTGCTTGGCGACCGTGCGCAGCTGGCTGTAGATGTCCTGCCATTCACGAATGCGCAGGAAGTTGAGGAACTCCTGCTTGCACATGCGCCGGAACGACGAGGAGCCCCGCTCCTTCTGCTGCTCGCGGATGTAACGCCACAGGTTGAGGAAGGCGAGGAAGTCGCTGGTCTCGTCCCGGAAGCGTGCGTGCTGCTGGTCGGCCTGGGTCTGCTTGTCGGCGGGACGCTCGCGCGGGTCCTGGATGGACAGCGCGGCGGCGATCACCATGACCTCGCGGACGCAGCCGTTGCGGTCGGCCTCCAGCACCATGCGGGCCAGGCGAGGGTCGACCGGCAGCTGGGCGAGCTTGCGGCCGGTCTGCGTGAGCCGTTTGCGGGGGTCCTTCTGCGCCGGGTCCAGCGCGCCCAGCTCCTGGAGCAGCTGCACGCCGTCACGGATGTTGCGGTGGTCCGGCGGGTCGATGAACGGGAACTTCTCGATGTCGCCGAGGCCGGCCGCGGTCATCTGGAGGATGACGGAGGCGAGGTTGGTGCGCAGGATCTCCGCGTCCGTGAACTCCGGGCGGGTGAGGAAGTCGTCCTCGCCGTACAGCCGGATGCAGATGCCGTCGGACGTACGCCCGCAGCGGCCCTTGCGCTGGTTGGCGCTGGCCTGCGAGACCGGCTCGATCGGCAGCCGCTGCACCTTGGTGCGGTGGCTGTACCGGGAGATCCGGGCGAAGCCGGGGTCGATGACGTACTTGATGCCGGGGACGGTCAGGGAGGTCTCGGCGACGTTGGTCGCCAGGACGATCCTGCGGCCGGTGTGCGGCTGGAAGACCCGGTGCTGCTCGGCGTGCGACAGCCGCGCGTACAGCGGCAGCACCTCGGTGAACCGGTAGTTCTTCTTGTTGAGCGCGTCGGCCGTGTCGCGGATCTCCCGCTCCCCCGAGAGGAAGATGAGGATGTCCCCGGGCCCTTCGGCCATGAGCTCCTCCACCGCGTCCGTGATCGCGGTGATCTGGTCCCGGTCGGCGTCGTCGGAGTCTTCCTCCAGCAGCGGCCGGTAACGCACCTCCACGGGATACGTCCGCCCGCTGACCTCGACGATCGGGGCGTCCCCGAAGTGCCGAGAGAAGCGTTCGGGATCGATGGTGGCCGAGGTGATGACGACCTTGAGGTCCGGCCGCCGCGGCAGCAGCTGCGCGAGATAGCCCAGCAGGAAGTCGATGTTGAGGGACCGCTCGTGGGCCTCGTCGATGATGATGGTGTCGTAGGCCCGCAGCTCGCGGTCGGTCTGGATCTCGGCGAGCAGGATGCCGTCCGTCATCAGCTTGACGAACGTGGCGTCGGGATCCACCTGGTCGGTGAACCGCACCTTCCAGCCGACGGCCTCACCGAGCGGGGTGTCCAGCTCCTCTGCCACGCGTTCCGCGACGGTACGGGCGGCGATCCGGCGGGGCTGGGTGTGCCCGATCATGCCGCGCACCCCCCGGCCGAGCTCCATGCAGATCTTCGGGATCTGCGTGGTCTTCCCGGACCCGGTCTCACCGGCGACGATGACGACCTGGTGAGCGCGGATCGCGTCGGCGATCTCGTCCTTCTTCTGGCTGACCGGCAGCTGCTCGGGATAGCTGACCGCCGGCACCCGGAAACGCCGGGCGGACATGCGCTCCTCCGCCTTCCCGACCTCGCCGTCGATCTCGGCGAGAACGGCGGCGCGCGCCTCCGGATTGCGAATCTTGCGCGCGCCTTCGAGCCTGCGGCCGAGCCGGTGCGCGTCACGCAGCGACAACTCGTTCAGGCGGGAGGCGAGGGCGCCGAGGGCGGGGGCAGGATGCGTAGACATACGGGATCCAGGATCTCATCCCCGAGAAATTCCTGGCGAACGCTTTTGCCGCGGGCCGCCGGCGGTGGCGCTCCGGTGCGCGCGTACGTCCTCGGGTGGTGTCACGGTGCCCGCGAACAAAAGAAGATCCCGCCCATCGGGCGGGATCTTTCTCTTGTGGCCGGGGCCGGGGGCGGGCGACCTTCCGCTTTTCAGGCCGTGTCTGTGCTCACCAGCGCCTGATCACGAGGTCAGCGGGTGATCTGCGCCAGCCGTGGTTGTGCGCTTCTGTTGGCGTACGGGTTGGCGTACGCCAAGTCGTGTCACCACTCCTTCACTGGGGCTGGCTGGGAGGCGGCTGAAGGCTGTGAGGTGGTGCTGGTGTTGTTGCTGGTGTTGGAGTTAAAGATCAAGAGCACGGCCCCAAGGACGAGGAACAGGACGACCAGGGCTTTGCCCGCGTTGCTGAGCAGCAGCGGGCGGGTGGCCGAGCGGGGTTGCTCGGTGGGGGTGGGCTCGTCGCCGAACAGCCGCTTGGGGTAGGCCGCGGTGAGCATCATCATGTAGGCGTACAGACGCATGTCGTAGCGGGCGGTGGCGGCGGTCGCCTCGAACAGCGGGCGCGGCATCCGGCCGCGGATCAGCACCAGGAGCCAGAAGATGAGGCAGATCACGTACCAGCCGTAGATGAGCAGCTCCACCACGATGGCGGCGGGGATGAGGAGAATGACGCGGAACAAGACGGCGAGGCGGTTGAGCTTGCCGGGGTGGACCTCGACCTGGACGGGGTAGTCGGGCGCCCGGAAGGCGAACGGCGGGTAGGTGTCGACCAACAGCATCGCGTAGGCGGTGACGCGGGTCGAGTAGACGAGGTAGCCGGTCAGGAACGAGGCGATCGGTTCGGGCAGCCGTCCGGTGATCAGAGCGGCGAACCAGCCGACGACCATGACGACGAACGCGGCGATCCACAGGAAGAGCAGGGCGATGGCTTGGGGGATCAGCAGGAGCCAGCGCAGCAGCACGGTCCAGCGGCGCTGCCGGCCGGGCTCGGGGAGATCCAATTCCGGGAGTACCTCCGGCGGGGGAGCGGGGGGCGGCGCCCACGTATGGTCTGCCATAGCCAGCTCCTGTCAGGTCCGCGACTGTCGCTCGGCTCAGAGCTCCAGGATCACACTGGTCGGCCCGGTGCACGCGGGGTGAGGACCAACCGGGTGACCGGCTTGTTCGCAGTTGGGGGTGCGAACCGCCCCGGCGGATCGGGCAGGCTTCGGGCCTGCGCGCAAGACGCGGTGCTGGCCGTGTCACCGGCTCGATGCGGCGTGCCCCTGGGTGCTCTCTGGGATGAGTCGGCTTGTGAAGCCGTGTGATGCAAGCCGCTCGTAGGCATGAATCACGTCGTTGGGAACGGCTTGCGAGATCATGAAGCCGTGAGCGGGATAGATCAGCAGGCGTTGTAGCGACCCGACGAGCACGTTGATGACCAGGCGTGCGTCGCGGATTGAGTCGACGTATTCGGGGAGCGTCATGAGCGTGGACGCGCTGACGAATTCGACCTCCGCCACGGGGCGTGCTGGTCGCGCAGATGTGGCCTCTGAACAGTGCCGAGCGGCGCGCCGTGCTCGGGGCGCTCGCCGGGGCCTCGTACCGGGTCCTGCGCGGCAAGAGCACCACCCGGCAGGAGAACCGGCTGGAGTCTGTCTCGGAGCACGCGGTCACCCGGCTGACGGCCGAGATCACAGCGCTGCACATTGAGCGTCAGCGCATCGTGCGTGAGTACGCCGCCGCGAAGGCCGCCAAGACGGGTGCGTCGCGGTGGTGGTGAACACGCAGCCTGCGAGCGGCCGTTGCCCGGCCGCGCACCCGGACGACCCCATCCCGTGCGAGAGTCCGCCGAGGACCGGTTGCACGCGCTCTACGTGCTCGCCCTGGTCCTGGGGATGCGCCGGGGTGAGTTGCTGGGTCTGCGCTGGGATGCGGTGGACTTCGACCGGGAGACGCTGATTGTGAAGCGGGCTCTCCAACGCGTCTCCGGGGAACTCCGGTTGGTCCGGCCCAAGACCTCGCTTCGGTCCGCACCGTCCCGCTTCCGCCGGCCGTCGTGAAGGCGCTCACCGAGCACCGTGAGCGCCAGGCGCAGGAGCGGGCCGCCGCCGGGACGGAGTGGAAGGAAAATGGGCTGATCTTCACGTCCCGGCTCGGCACCCCGTTGGAGCCGGACAACCTTCGGCGGAGTTGGCACCCGCTTCGCGCGAGGCTGGGGCTGGAGATCCGGTTTCACGATCTGCGGCACTCCGCTGTGTCGCTGCTGCTCGATCTCGGGGTCCCGTCCCACGTCGTCCGGCAGATCGTCGGTCACAGCGACATCGGGGTGACCATGAAGGTCTACGCCCCCGCCTCGCTCGATGAACAGCGGAAGGCGCTCCGGGAGCTGGGTGACACGCTCTCCTGAGGGTCGTTGGCGTACCGGTTGGCGTAGACGGCATGAAAACGGCCCCGCCGAATGATCTTCGGTGGGGCCGTATGCCCTGGTGAGGGCGGTTGTGGCTGGGGCCGGGGTCGAACCGGCGACCTTCCGCTTTTCAGGCGGACGCTCGTACCAACTGAGCTACCCAGCCACGAGGTTTCACGTGAAACCTCAGCGGTCCTGACGGGATTTGAACCCGCGGCCTCCACCTTGACAGGGTGGCGAGCACTCCAAACTGCTCCACAGGACCATGGTTGCGTGCGAACCGACGAACGTAAGTGTCGCACACCGTACTGCGTGCCCCCAACGGGATTCGAACCCGTGCTACCGCCTTGAAAGGGCGGCGTCCTAGGCCGCTAGACGATGAGGGCTATCGGCCCGCCTGGGCGCTTCTCAGCGCGTCGGGGACGTGAAAAGCATAGGGGATGGCCGGGGGTATCGCCAAAACCGTTTACGAGTCGGAGGGGGAGGCCGCGGACGAGGAGGGCGTGGAGGGGGAGGGCGCGGACGGGGAAGGGGCGGCGCCCGGCTTGTTCTCCTCGGGCAGGTGGCGGCTGACCTCGGCCGTCGTCTGCCCCAGGCCGCCGAGCCTGATCGCGTCCCAGGCCTGGAGGCGGCGGCTGTCCCGGTCGAGGTAGAGGATCGACGCCTCGATCGGGGCCGGGTGCTTCCCCTCGACCGCGCGCAGCCCGCTGCCGCCCGTGGATCCCTCCATGCGCAGCCGCGTGCCGTACTTGAGGACCTCCGTCCCCTGGTGGTGGAGGTGGCCGCACAGCACCAACGGCACGGTGCCGTCCGTCTCGCGTGCCGCGGACGGTTCGTGGGCGATGGCGATGTCGACCGGGGTGCCCTTGGCCCGCTGGTCGCGCAGGGCCGAGGCCAGTCGGGCGCCGGCCAGCTCCTCCGACGCGTTGCCGCCCGGTGCGCCGGAGCGGTCGGGGGTGAACTGGGGGTCGCCGATCCCGGCGAAGCGCAGACCGGCGACGGTCTCGGCGCGGCCGTCGTCCAGGACGTGCACGTTCTCCATCCGCTCCAGGTAGCGCTGGGTGGCCTTCGAGTCGTGGTTGCCGCGCACCCAGACATAGGCGACACCCAGGTCCTCGATCGGGTCCAGGAAGCCGTTCTCCGCCGCGGTGCCATGGTCCATCGTGTCGCCGGAGTCGACGATCACGTCCACCTCGTACTGCTCCACCAGCGAGGCGATGATCTTCCAGCTCGCCGGGTTGAGATGGATGTCGGAGACGTGCAGGACCCGGATCGTCGTCGGGTCCGGCTGGTAGGCGGGGAGCGTGGAGGTGACGTCGTAGAGCTTGGTCACGTTCGTCACCAGGCGCGCCAGCTCCTTCTGGTAGACGTCGAACTCGGTGACGATGCTGCGCGCGTTGCCGACCACGGAGGGCGCCGAGGACAGCAGTCCGGAGAACTTCGGCTCCAGCACCGACTGGGGGTTCCAGGTGGCGTACGCCGTCGCCCCGGACGCGGCGAGCAGGGTCAGGGCCAGGCCGCCGGCCGCCAGGGCGCGGCGGGGGCGGCGGTAGACCGCCAGGCCGAGCGCGGTGGCGCCGGAGACGACGGCCACGCAGGACCGCACGGCCAGGTCGAGGGTGCCGTGCTCGACGTCGTGCGCCACCTCGTCCTGGAGGCCGGAGATGCGTTCCGGGTGGTCGACCAGGGCCTGGGAGCGGACCGGGTCGAGCTGGTCGACGTTCACGTCGAGGCGGACCGGGCCTATATGGCTGTCCAGTTCCAGGGAGCCCAGCGGAGAGACGTTGATCTTCGCACCGCCACTCAGGGACGGGCGCAGGGTCATCGTGGTGTTCATGGGACCGACCGGCGCCCGTACGTTGCCGACGACCAGCAGCCCCAGCCAGGCGCCGACCAGGACGACGGCCACCAGGCCGGCGGCGCGCGCCCAGGGGCGCGGCTCGTGCGCCAACGACAGGTCCGGGCGCGGACGGGGCGACCGGCCGCGGAGGGCGACGGCGTGCACCGCCCTGCGTATGCCGCGGCGGGGGTGCGGGCGGTTCGGGTCTGCGACGGGGACGCGGGGCATTGGGCGCGTATGCCCATGCCCGACACCCGATATGCCCGCGCGCGGCATGGTCGCGCGGGTCGTACCGGACAATGACCGTGTGCTGGAGATGACGCGCGAGGAGTTCGAGGAACTGGTCGCCGAGGCCCTCGACCGGATTCCGCCGGAGCTGACGCGGCTGATGGACAACGTCGCGGTGTTCGTCGAGGACGAGCCGCCCGCCGACGATCCCGAGCTGCTCGGGCTGTACGAGGGGACCCCGCTGACGGAGCGCGGCGAGTGGTACGCGGGGGTGCTGCCCGACCGGATCACGGTCTACCGCGGGCCGACGCTGCGCATGTGCGAGACACAGGAGGACGTGATCGCGGAAACGGAGGTGACGGTGGTTCACGAGATCGCCCACCACTTCGGGATCGACGACGAGCGTCTGCACGCGCTGGGGTACGGCTGACGCTCGCCGGGAGCGGTCGCGTGTCCTTGCGCGGGTGAACGGAGTTGGGCACGGCGACTTCTTCCTCCCGGAGGTGGCTGCCCGTGCGCCCCTTGTACGTATCCGTCCGTCTCGCCGCCGCGGTCGCCGCCGTCACCGCCGCCGCGGGCTGCGTGAGCGTGGGGGAGGACGCCGACGGCGCGGCCAGGCCGTCGCACTCCGCCGGACAGCGCGGCGGCCGGGCTCCGGGCGGTGAGGACGCGGTGTCCGGCGGTGACGCGGGTCACGCCGGTGGCGGCGGGGACGGCAAGCGCGGCCACGGGGGGAAGGGGAAGCCCGGCGAGTCGCCGTCCGCGTCGGCCTCGCCGTCGGCCGAGGCCGACGCGTCGGCGGCGCCGGGCGGTGGCGGGATGCCGCCGAAGGCGGGCGAGCCGACGCCGACCGAGGCGGTGCCGGTGCCCCCGCAGACGTCCGCCGAGCCCGAGCAGCCGCCGGCCTCGCCGCCCGCTCCGACGACTCCGTCGGATCCGCCGGCGGCCGAGCCGTCACCCTCGGCGCACGACGGCACGGGGTCGCAGCTGGAACAGCGGGAGCACCTGTACAAGCCGGGCCGGCGGCCGCACCGGACGAGGGGCTGACCCGCGGTCGCGCCGCCGGTTGGCCTTCGCCACGCTGCCGGTTTGCCTTCGGGGGTGCAGGGTGCGTATGGTGGTAGATCGTTTGATCCCATTTGCCCGGCGCCCACGCAGAGCGCGCCGTGTGGCGCGTACTCTCCTTTGCCGTGGCGGACCGCATCGAGGCGGTCGTGGCGCGAATCACGGAGTTGACGGGCGCGTGCCGACGAGACTCCGGAAGGTTTCGCATTCGCATGTCCATTGCCACTGATCACGTCGTCGTGCCCGAGAACGCCGACGACGCTCCCGAGAACCACGAGGCCCCGGAGATCACCTTCGCGGACCTCGGCCTGCCCGAGGGCGTCGTCCGCAAGCTCGCGCAGAACGGTGTGACCACGCCTTTCCCGATCCAGGCCGCGACCATCCCGGACGCCCTGGCCGGGAAGGACATCCTGGGCCGGGGCCGCACCGGCTCCGGCAAGACCCTGTCCTTCGGTCTGCCGGCCCTGGCCACGCTGGCCGGCGGCCGCACCGAGCGGAAGCGGCCGCGGGCCGTCATCCTCACCCCGACCCGTGAGCTGGCCATGCAGGTGGCCGACGCCCTCCAGCCCTACGGCGACGTCCTCGGCCTGAGGATGAAGGTCGTCTGCGGCGGCACCTCCATGGGCAACCAGATCTACGCCCTGGAGAAGGGCGTCGACATCCTGGTCGCCACCCCGGGCCGGCTGCGCGACATCATCAACCGCGGCGCCTGCTCTCTGGAGGATGTGCAGATCGCGGTCCTGGACGAGGCCGACCAGATGTCCGACCTGGGCTTCCTGCCCGAGGTCACCGAGCTGCTCGACCAGGTTCCGGCGGGCGGTCAGCGGATGCTGTTCTCCGCGACGATGGAGAACGAGATCAAGACCCTCGTCGACCGCTACCTGACCGACCCGGTCAGCCACGAGGTCGACGCTGCGCAGGGCGCGGTGACGACCATGTCGCACCACATCCTGATCGTGAAGCCCAAGGACAAGGCGCCGGTCACCGCGGCCATCGCCTCCCGCAAGGGCCGCACCATCATCTTCGTGCGCACCCAGCTGGGTGCCGACCGCGTGGCCGAGCAGCTGCGCGAGGCCGGCGCGAAGGCCGAGGCGCTGCACGGCGGCATGACCCAGGGCGCCCGCACCCGAACCCTGGCCGACTTCAAGGACGGGTACGTCAACGTCCTGGTCGCCACCGACGTCGCCGCCCGCGGCATCCACGTCGACGGCATCGACCTGGTGCTGAACGTCGACCCGGCCGGCGACCACAAGGACTACCTGCACCGGGCCGGCCGTACGGCCCGCGCGGGACGCACGGGCACGGTGGTCTCGCTGTCCCTGCCGCACCAGCGGCGTCAGATCTTCCGCCTCATGGAGGACGCGGGCGTGGACGCCTCGCGCCACATCATCCAGGGCGGCGCGGCCTTCGACCCGGAGGTCGCCGAGATCACCGGCGCCCGGTCGATGACCGAGGTGCAGGCCGAGTCCGCGGGCACCGCCGCCCAGCTGGCCGAGCGCGAGGTCACCCACCTCACCAAGCAGCTGGAGCGCGCGCAGCGGCGTGCGGCCGAGCTGCGCGAGGAGGCCGACCGGCTGATCGCCCGGCTCGCCCGCGAGCGCGGCGAGACCGTGTCGTCCGAGGGCTCGGCCGCGGTGGCCGAGGAGCAGGCGGTGGCCGAGGTGTCGTTGCCGGAGCAGCCGGCGGCCCGGGACGTCGACCGCATCGACCAGGAGGAGCGCGAGGAGCGTGCGGCGGCCCCGTCGTCGTACGACCGGCGTGAGCGGCGCGAGGACCGTGGCGGTTTCCACCGCGACCGGGACCGTGCGCCCCGTTCCTTCGACCGTCGTGACGAGCGTGGCTCCTTCGACCGCCGCGACGACCGCGGCGGCTTCAACCGGGACCGTGACCGGGACCGCGGCGACCGTGGCGGCTTCCGCCGTGACGACCGGGGCGACCGCGGTGGCCGTGCCTTCGACCGCGACCGGGACCGTGACCGCGGCTTCGAGCGCCGTGACCAGGACCGCGGCTTCCGCCGTGACGACCGCGGTGACCGGGGCGACCGTGGCGGCCGTTCCTTCGAGCGGCGTGACGACCGTGGCGGTTTCCACCGCGACCGGGACCGCGCGCCCCGTTCCTTCGACCGTCGTGACGACCGTGGTTCCTTCGACCGCCGCGACGACCGCGGCGGCTTCCGCCGGGACGACCGCCCGGCCCGGCGCGACGAGCGCGGCGGGCACCGCGGCAGCGACCGCCCGTTCAACCGTGACCGCCAGGGCGACCGCCCCGGCTTCCGCTCCGGCGGCCACGAGCGCCCCTACGGCCGCCGTGACGACCACCGCGGCGGCGGCTCCTTCGGCCGCCGGGACGACAAGCCGCGCTGGAAGCGAAACGGCTGACGCCGGGTGAACCCACCTCGCAAGGGCCCGTACGACTCCTGTCGTACGGGCCCTGCGGTTTTTCAACCACCCCTGTTGACCAGCAACAGCTACCACGGGGTGGGCGAACCGGCGGTGACCGGCGGCCGGTTCGTGGACAACCACCGCGCTGCACCTCACCAACGGCGAGGGCAGGTTCGACTGCAAGCGGTCGGCCTCCGGCCGGCCCAAGGGGACCTCCGCCACCCTCGGCGACATGGGGAACGACCGGTGCGCCGAGATGCCGATGCGGATGCCGAGCGGTGAGCCGCGCACGTACAAGGGCCACTGCGGCACGTCGTACCAGCCCGGCAGCAGCCACTCCTCCCTCGGCAAGGGCTGGAACGACTGCGACGTCCTCACCGCACCCGGCGACCTGACCGACGACGTCCGCACCGACCTGCTGGCGCGGAGGAAGTCGATTGGGGACATGTACCTCTTCGCGGCCAAGAGCAACGGGACGCTCGCGGCCGGAAGGAAGATCGCGACCGGCTGGAAGGGCTGCAAGAAGATCGTGGGCGCCGGTGATCTCGACGGCGACGGGATCGGCGACGTGCTGGCGCTGGACGGGAAGGGCACGCTGTACCGCTACGACGGCCGGGGCAGCGGGCCGCTGAAGAAGCGGGTCAAGGTCTTCACGAAGTGGGCGACCAGTACGACGTGATCGTCGGCGTCGGCGACATCACCGGCGACGGCAAGAACGACCTGGTCGAGCGGGACACCGCGGGCAACCCGTACCGCAACGACGGCAACGGCGAGGGGCTCCTTCAGTGGCCGCACGAAGATCTCCGGCGGCTGGAAGGGCTACAAGGGGATCTTCTGACCGCAACCTTCACCCGGTCACCGCCGATCAGGCCGAACTTCCGGCCGGGTACCCCGGATACCCGATCGGCGTCGGGCTCTCCTCCCGCTATGCTCGGGTAGGCAACATCGCCTGGGCCCTTAGCTCAATTGGCAGAGCAGTGGACTTTTAATCCATTGGTTGTGGGTTCGAGTCCCACAGGGCCTACGGCCGCAGGAGGAGGCGAGTCCCCTCCGACCTGCCCCGCAGCGCCCGGGTCGGCTTCGGCCGATCCGGGCGCTGCGGCGTCCTCCCCGGCGGGGTCGGTCACACTGGGGGCGAGTCCGTCGCCGAGAGAGAGGGCGTCGATGCCCCACCCGTACGTCCTGCTGTCCGCCGCCGTCTCGCTCGACGGCTACCTGGACGACACCGGTCCCGAGCGCCTGCTGCTCTCCAGCCCCGCCGACTTCGACCGGGTCGACGAGGTACGCGCGTCGGCCGACGCGATCCTGATCGGCGCCGGCACCCTGCGGGCCGACAACCCGCGGCTGCTGGTGAACTCGCCCGAGCGGCGGGCCGCCCGCCGCGCCGCCGGGAAGCCGGAGTACCCGCTGAAGGTCGCGGTCAGCGCCTCCGGTGAGCTGGACCCCCGGGCGCCCTTCTGGCACACCGGCGGCGAGAAGGTCCTCTACACGACCGACGAGGGCGCGCTGCGGCTGCGGCGTACGGGCCTGGCCGCCGACGTCGTGCCGCTGGGCGCCGAACTCGGCTGGCCCCGGCTGCTCGAGCACCTGCACGACGTGCGCGGGGTGCGTCGGCTCATGGTCGAGGGTGGCGGGACCGTCCACACACAGCTGCTCCAGCAGCAGCTCGCGGACGAGGTGCAGCTCGTGCTCGCCCCCCTGTTCGTGGGGGACTCCGACGCGCCCCGGCTGTTCGGTCCCGGGACCTACCAGGGCGGGCGGCTGCGGCTGGTGGAGACGCGGACCATCGAGGACGTCGTCCTGGTGCGCTACGAACCCACCGCTCCCGGCACCGCCGGCCGCGCCGCTCCCGCGGACCGGCACTGGCTCCGGCTCGCCTGCGAGCTGGCGGCGCAGTGCCCGCCGTCCCGGACCGCGTTCAGCGTGGGCGCCGTGGTGGTCGCCGCCGACGGGACCGAACTCGCCCGCGGGTACTCGCGGGAGGGAGGCGACCCGGTCGTGCACGCGGAGGAGGCGGCGCTGGCCAAGGTCGACCCGGCGGATCCGCGGCTGCCGGACGCCACGGTGTACAGCAGTCTGGAGCCGTGCGCCCGCCGCGCCTCCCGGCCGCGTCCGTGCGCCCGGCTGATTCTGGACGCCGGGGTGCGGCGGGTGGTGACGGCCTGGCGGGAACCGGACACGTTCGTCGAGGGCGCCGACGGGACCGGGGTGCTGGCGGCCGGGGGCGCGGACGTCGTCGTGGTGCCGGAGTTCGAGCAGCGGGCCAGGGAACCGAACCGGCATCTGCTCGGCTGAGCGGGGCCTCGACGCCGGCCGGGAACCGTGTGACGAACGGCGGACGGTGAGGTGGGCGCGAGCAGCCCTCCGGATGACATATACTGGTGTCACAACGACGCGGGGTGGAGCAGCTCGGTAGCTCGCTGGGCTCATAACCCAGAGGTCGCAGGTTCAAATCCTGTCCCCGCTACTGAAGGCTCAGGGCCGGAATCCGATCAGTGGATTCCGGCCCTGAGTGTTTGGCGGGCGCAAAGGCTCTCCCGGAAGTGGGGTCAACTCGCCCGGTTTTCGGTGGTCATGGACCGTAAGGTCGGGCCGGAAGGTTGAGCGATCAAGCCGAACGGCTTGGAATCCATGGCCCGCGTCTATTAACGTTCGGTAACGCAGCACGGTCGTCCCAGCCGTCACAAGAGGCGGCTCCGTGCCCGCACGCCGAATCCCGCAAGGGAACCGGGGAACCACCAACTTGGGGTGAATCGAGCGTAACCGCCGTGCGAGCACGGTTTGTTTACGCGCGTAGGAGACCTTCCCGCTCCGAACCCGTCAGCTAACCCGGTAGGCGAGACGGAAGGAAAGGAGTGCGCCTTCGTGGCGTCCAACCCGCCTGCCCCGGAAGCTCCGTTCGCGCCGAGCCGGCAACACGGAGAGACCTTCGGCTACGACAGCCGCCGCGCCGACGAGGGCCCCTGGGAGGAGTGGAACCCCACCGCGGAGTCCATCCGTCCCGTGCGCGGTCGGCACCGCGTCGCCAAGCAGCGCGGCGGCGGGCTCGCCCGCAGCTCCACCGTTCTCGGCGTCGGCGTCATCGCCGCCGTCGGCGCGGGCGGCATGGCCAGCGCCAACAGCGGCAAGCCGCCGGTGTCCATCTCGCTGCCCGATCTGCCCTCCGTGGGCTCCCTGTTCCAGGACTCCTCCGACGCGGCCCCCGAGGGCTCGTCGGCCGCGCTCAGCAGCGTCGGCGTGGCCGCCGCCGAGGCCGAGGGCGGCACCGCGGACGCCGGCGAGGTGCTGCGCAACCGGATCATGGCGCAGGCCGAGCAGCAGCAGGTCCAGATCGAGGCCAAGGCACAGGCGGACGCCGAGGCCGCCGCCGCCAAGAAGGCCGCCGAGGAAGCGGCGAAGGCGCGGGAGGCGGCCGAGGCCAAGGCCGCCGCCGAGAAGAAGAAGGCGGAGGAGGAGGCCAAGAGGAAGGCCGAGGAGGCCAAGCGGAAGGCCGAGGAGGCGCGGCTGGCCGAGCTGGCGAGGCAGTACGCGCTGCCCACCTCCTCGTACACGCTCACCTCCGCCTTCGGCCAGGCCGGCTCCATGTGGTCCTCCGGCTACCACACCGGCCTCGACTTCGCCGCCCCCACGGGCACCCTGCTCAAGGCGATCCACACCGGCACCATCACCGAGGCCGGCTGGGCCGGCTCCTACGGTTACCGCACGATCCTCACCCTCGACGACGGCACCGAGCTCTGGTACTGCCACCAGTCGTCGATCAGCGTCAGCGTCGGCCAGAAGGTCAGCACGGGCGACGTGATCGGCCGGGTGGGCGCCACCGGCAACGTCACCGGGCCGCATCTCCACCTGGAGGTCCACCCAGGAGGCCAGTCCACCGGGACCGACCCGACGGCGTGGCTGCGCGGCAAGGGCCTCACCCCCTGACGGGCACGCCTCGACCCTCACTACACGGACCGGTCTGACGAGCCAGTGAGGCCTGTTTGCGCAACCTTTGCGGCCGGATGCGGCCCGGCCCGGAATGGGCCGCTCCGGCGCGGTTGTTGATGTTGAACATGACTTCTCTGCGCAAACTGGGTTCGTCCGATCTCGAGGTCTTCCCGCTCGCCCTCGGCGGCAACGTCTTCGGCTGGACCGCCGACTGGGAGCAGTCCTTCGCCGTCCTCGACGCCTACACGGCCGCCGGAGGCAACTTCGTCGACACCGCCGACTCCTACTCCGCGTGGGTGGAGGGCAACCAGGGCGGCGAGTCCGAGACGATCATCGGCGAGTGGATCAAGGAGCGCGGCAACCGCTCCGACGTCGTCATCGCCACCAAGGTCAGCCAGCACCCCGACTACCAGGGTCTGAGCGCCGCCAACATCAAGGCCGCGGCCGACGCCTCCCTCAGGCGCCTGGGCACGGACCACATCGACCTGTACTACACGCACTTCGACCAGCCGGAAGTCCCCGTCGAGGAGATCATCGGCGCGCTCGACGAACTGGTCAGGGCGGGCAAGGTCCGGCACATCGCCGCCTCCAACATCTCCGCCGAGCGCCTTCGGGAGTCCCTGGACTTCTCCGAGCGCGAGGGTCTGGCCCGGTACGTGGCGCTCCAGCCGCACTACAACCTGGTCTCGCGCGACACCTACGAAGGCGAACTGCAGAACGTCGCCGAGCGGTCCGGCCTGGCCGCCGTCCCGTACTACGCGCTCGCCTCCGGCTTCCTGACCGGCAAGTACCGGCCCGGTACGACGGTGGACAGCGCGCGGGCGCAGGGCGCGGCCAAGCACCTCGAGACCGAGCGCGGCCAGAAGGTCCTCACGGCTCTGGACGAGGTCGCCCGGGCCCACGGCGCCGAGGTCGCCACGGTGGCCCTGGCCTGGCTCGCCGCGCAGCCGACGGTGGCCGCCCCGATCGCCTCGGCGCGGACGGTGGAACAGCTCCCGGCGCTGCTCGGGGTCGCGCAGCTGCGGCTGACGGAGGAGGAACTCGGGAAGCTGACGCGGGCGTCGGCGTAACTCCCGCCCCCCAGGGCCGCTACGGCTGTGTCCGGTACGGGTTGTACGAGGGATACGGCGCCGTCGGCCCGTACGACCCGTACCCCAGCGGCTGCGGGTGCACCCCGTACACGCAGTACACCCCGTACCCCGGCCAGGGGGGCGCGGCCATGGGCGTCGTCATCCTGGCCGCGTGGTCCAGCGCGGGCTGCGCCACCTCCCGCCTGCGCCACAGCTCGTGCAGCAGCTCCCGCTCCCGTACGGCGAAGTCGGCCCCGGCCCGCCCCCGGCGCCCGCGGTGCCGGAGGCACGCCAGTGAGGTCGCGTACGCCTCGTACTGGGCGACCGTCCGCGCCGCCTGCCTGCCGAGGTGGCGTCTGGCGTGATCGCGGGCCAGCCTGCGCGCCCGCATGGAGGCCAGGGCGAACGGTTCGGCCGGGGTGAGCCATCCGGCGGCGGTGTACGCGGGCAGTTCCTCGCGCACGGTCCTCAGCTCGCGCTGCCGGGTCCAGATGACCAGCCAGGTCAGCAGCCCGAACGCGGGCACCATGATGGCGGCGTACACCGCGAGGAAGCCGTACTCGCCGAAGGTCGCCGAGCCGTTCCAGAGGGCGTGCATGCCCATCGCGAGCAGCAACCCGGTCGGCGGCGGCAGCAGGCGCCGCGGGCGGCGGCCCCCGGACATCGCGGCGATGCCGAAGCCGATGCCGGTGAGCACGGTGAACATCGGGTGCGCGAACGGCGACATGATGACGCGGACGAAGAAGGTCGCCGCGGTGACGGAGGCGATGCCCCGGTCACCGGTGAGCTGGTCGGTGCCGAAGGCGTTGCCGAGGTAGAGGATGTTCTCGGTGAACGCGAAGCCGGTCGCGGTCACCCCGGCGATGACGACCCCGTCGACGATGCCGGTGAAGTCGCGTCTGCGGAAGAGGAAGACCAGCAGGACGGCGGCGGCCTTCGCGGACTCCTCCACGACCGGCGCTATCACCGTCGCGCCCAGGGTGTCGGCGCCCGCGGGGTCGGCGGTCGCCGTGGCGATCCAGTGGGTGGCGAAACTGTTGGCGACGATCGCGATCAGGGCCGCCGCGCAGGCGCCCCAGGCGAAGGCGAACACCAGGTTCCGCCAGGGGGCGGGCTCGACCCGGTCCAGCCAGCGGAAGGCGGCCGTCAGCAGCGGTACGGGCAGCACCGCGAGCCCGAGCCCGACGAGGAACCCCTCGGTGCCGGTCTGCCGGCGCACGAGGGCGAGGATGACCAGCCCGGAGAGGGCCAGCAGGGTGACGAGGGCGCCGTACCTGACCCATCGCCGCTGCCACCAGTGCGCGTGGCGGGACGGGCCGCCGGGAGCGCCGGGAGGCGTCGGGTACGGGGGGCAGGCGGCCACGGCATCGGCCCTCACGAGGTCACTGCGGGTGCTGGTCTTCGTGTGGCACGCGACGGAAGAGCAGGTCGTTCACCACATGACCCTTCACCAGTCCCTGGCCCTCGAAACGGGTCAGCGGCCGGAAGCCGGGACGTGGCGCGAAACCGCCGTCGGGCCGGGTGTTCTCGAAGTCCGGGTGCGCCGTCAGCACGTCGAGCATCTGCTGCGCGTACGGCTCCCAGTCCGTCGCGCAGTGCACGATCGCGCCGGGCCTGAGCCGGGTGGCGGCCAGCGTCAGGAACTCCGGCTGGATCAGCCGCCGCTTGTGGTGCCGCTTCTTCGGCCAGGGGTCGGGGAAGTAGACGCGCAGCCCGTCGAGGCTGTCGGGGGCGAGCATCTCGCGCAGCAGGATGATGGCGTCGCCGTTGCCGACGCGGACGTTGCCGAGGCCTTGCCGGTCGGCGAGGCTCAGCAGGTTGCCCTGGCCCGGGGTGTGCACGTCGACGGCGAGGATGTTGGTGTCCGGGTCCTCGGCCGCCATCCGGGCGGTGGCCTCGCCCATCCCGAAGCCGATCTCCAGCACGACCGGGCGCGTGTTCCCGAAGAGCTCGGCGAGGTCGATCACCCGCTGCCCGTCGATGTCCAGCCCCCAGGTGGACCACAGCCGCTGCAACGCGTCCGCCTGTCCCGCGGTCACCCGGCTCCGGCGCGGCTGGAAGCTGCGGATCCGCCGCTCGAAGTGCGAACCGGCCGGATCGGCCTTGGGCCCGTCGGGGAAACGCGGCTCCCCCTTGGCCCGGGTGTGCCGCACGGACACGCCGGGCGCGTGCCGGGGCAGCTCACCGGGGGCGGGAGCCTGGGGGGTGTTCAGCGAGTCAGTCACAGTGGGAACGATTTTACGGGGGCCGACACGAACCGGCCCTCAAGGCCGACAGGACCCGGCGCACCCTTCACGTCGACGCCAGCACGGCCAGGGCCCGCCTCGCCACCTCGCGCCCGATCGGCAGCGAGGCGGTCGCCGCGGGACTGGGCGCGTTGAGCACGTGCACCGCCCGGGCGCCCTCCCGGATCAGGAAGTCGTCCACCAGCGTGCCGTCCCGCAGGACGGCCTGCGCCCGCACCCCGGCGGCGGCCGGCACCAGGTCCTCCTCCCGCACCCTGGGCATCAGCCGGCGCACCGCCTGCGTGAAGGCGCCCTTCGACACCGACCGCCGCAGCTCGCCCGCCCCGTACCGCCAGTGCCGGTGGGCGATCCGCCACGACCCGGGCCAGCTCAGCGTCCCCGCCAGCTCCCGCGGCCGCACGACCCCCCATCCGTAGCCCTCGCGGGCCAGCGCCGGTACCGCGTTGGGCCCGATGTGCACTCCGCCGTCGACCCCGCGGGTGAGATGCACACCGAGGAAGGGGAACGCCGGATCGGGCACCGGATACACCAGCCCCCGCACCAGCTCCGGCCGCGCCAGCTCGTAGTACTCCCCGCGGAAGGGAACGATCCGCACCCCGGGCTCGTCCCCGGTCAGCCGCGCCACCTCGTCGCAGTACAGCCCCGCGCAGTTGACCAGCACGCGCGCGCGGACGACGTCACCGCGCCCGGTCAGGACGGCCACCCCCAGCTCCGGCCGCCGGTCCACCCGGACCACCCGGGCCCCGTACCGGATCTCCGCGCCGGATGCCTCCGCGAGCTGCCGGGCCACCGCCGTGAAGTCGCAGATCCCCGTCGTCCCCACGTGGATCGCGGCCAGTCCGCGGATCTCCGGCTCGTACTCCTCGATCTGCGCGGGGCCCAGCTCGCGCACCGGAATGCCGTTCTCCCGGCCGCGCTGCACCAGTGCGTGCAGCCGGGGCAGCTCCTCCCGCCCGGTCGCCACGATCAGCTTGCCGGTCACCTCGTGCGCGATGCCGTACTCCGCGCAGAACTTGACCATCTCGGCGGCGCCCCCCGCCGCGTACCGCGCCTTCAGCGAGCCCGGCCGGTAGTAGATCCCGCTGTGGATCACCCCGCTGTTGCGTCCCGTCTGGTGCCGGGCCGGGCCCTGCTCCTTCTCCAGCACGGTCACGCGTGTGCCCGGCGCGGCGCGCGTGATCGCGTACGCCGTCGACAGGCCGACGATGCCACCTCCGATCACCAGCACGTCGCAGTCGTGAGCGATGTCCGGCCGCACCTGCTCCACCTCCCGCCTCGATAGTGCACTGCGCCACTGACAATGCCCTCGATCCGGCGGGACCGCGCGGCCGGGGTGTCCGGCCGGGCCCGGCTCAGGCCGGGGTCATCATCAGCAGCGGGCGGGCCCGCTCGCGCAACTCGACCACGCGTGGCTCGTCGCTGTACGGCTCCAGCCGGTGCAGGAGGTCCTTGACGTACTCCGTGGTGCGCGCGGAGGAGATCCGCCCGGCGACCTCCACGGCCCGCACGCCCTGCTCGCAGGCCGCGTCCAGGTTGCCGGACTCCAGTTCGGCGACGGCCGAGACGACCAGCCGCAGGCCGTGCGAGCGGACGAACTCCTCCGTGGGCTTCGACAGCGCCTGCTCGGTGAAGCGGCGGACCTGGCGGGGTGCCTTCAGGTCCCGGTAGCACTCGGCGGCGTCGGCGGCGAACCGGTCGTAGCCGTAGAAGCCGAGCCAGGAGGGGTCGTTGTCCCCGTCGCGGGACCGCTCGAGCCAGCCCTCGGCCGCCTTCAGGGCGGCGCCGGCCGCCTGGGCGTCGCCCGCGCGCGCGTGGGCGCGTGCCTCGACGAGCCGGAAGAAGCTCATGGTGCGGGCCGTGGCCAGGCCCCGGTTGCGCTCCAGGGCGGCCTGCGCGAGGTCGACGCCCTCGTCACCGAAGCCGCGGTAGGTCGCCTGGAGGGACATCGATGCCAGGACGTAGCCTCCGAGGGGCACGTCGGCGGCGGCACGGGCCAGGCGCAGCGCCTGGATGTAGTAGCGCTGGGCGGCCTCCTGCTGGCCGGTGTCGAAGGCCATCCAGCCCGCGAGCCGGGTCAGTTCGGCCGAGGCGCCGAACAGTGCCCTGCCGACCTCGTCGGAGTACGAGGCGAGCAGCAGGGGCGCCGCCTCCACGCGTAAGCACTCCGGCACCATCGACGAACGCCAGTCGCCGCCTCCGTACTTGGAGTCCCAGCGTCTGGCGTCCTCGGCGGCCTCCCGCAGCTTCCGCACATCGCTGTGGCCGACTTTGATCGGTGCGCCGGAGGCCTCCGCAGGGCCCGCCTCGCGCGCCACCGAACTGTCGGCCGGGGTTATCAGCCACCGTGAGGCGGGCGTTGCGTATGCGCTCACTGCGAACGATCCGGCGAGCGACTGCCAGATGCCGCCGGAGCCGGCCCGGCGGCCGGCGAGGTCGAGCCGGTACAGCTCCGTCGCCGACTTCACCGCCTGGCCCACGTCCCTGGGGAAGGCGAGGCCCACCTCGGGTGCGGGATCCGCGTCCGCCAGGCCGATCTCGTGGAGCGGCACCGGGCGGCCGAGCTTCTGCCCGATGGCGGCCGCGATGAGGTGCGGCGCCGCACCCTGCGGCACCATCCCCTTCGAAACCCAGCGCGCCACCGAGGTCTTGTCGTAGCGAAGTGTCAACCCACGCTGGGCGCCGAGGTCGTTGACGCGCCGCGCGAGTCCTGCGTTGCTGATTCCCGCGAGGGCGAGAACGGCGCCGAGCTTTTCGTTCGGCCCGCGTTGCTCCCTGGACATGCGCCACCCCTCGACACAGACGGCTGCCGCGCTGGCATAACCACGCGGCATTCGTAAACCCAGCGTAGTTCGCCGCATCCCAAGCGTTAAGGGGCATTCTTCCGGATGGCGGGATTGTGGCCCGCACGTGAGTGCGGGCCCTGCACGCAGGGTTGCGGCGTGCCCCCGTTGTGTGGCCGTGCGCCCGTGCGTGCGCTCTTCTCCGGCCACCGGGGGAGCGATTCCATGGTCCTGCGTGGGTCGGCCCGCTGTACTGGATCCAGTGGGCTGGGGGACACCGCCGCCTTCATCCCCGCGGGCGGCGGAACGGTCCGGGGGGCGAACTCCGCCTCCCGGACCGCGTGTTGTCTGCGCGATGCGCAGAGCGAGTACGGAGCGTGCGCGCACGTGTCCCCATGGCGCGGAATTGGCCGAAAATCGACCGAGCTCCCCGCCGTCGATTACGGCTCCCACCACGGCACTTGAGGGCGCGAAGGGTGTTGTGGGGAGCGCAACAGGGGGCGCATTCGAGTCGCAGCGGCCTTGCGCGGTACGGGCGTTCGCCACCACCGGGGCAGGCGCGCGGGGGCGCGCACCCCGCACCGAAGGCGGCTCCGCCTCCCCTCCGGCGCGCCTCCTTCGTGGCAGCATGGTGACCCGGTTCGTTGCGGTGCGCTGGTTGCCCACAAGCGGTGGAGGCTTCGATGCGGTGGTTGGTGGGATGGAGCAGCACCGCCGCGGGCGCCACCGGGATCGGCTCCGCGGGCGCCACCGGACACGACGGCCAGACCCTGCATCCGGTGGGCTCCCAGCTCCTGTGGGGCGACCCCGACCCGCTGTGGGCGGTCGGCGACTGGCGTCCGGACGAGGTCCGTGTGGTGCAGGCCGACGCTCGGACCAGGATCGCGGTGCTCGGCATCTGCGGGGCCTCCGACGAACAGCTCCGGGTCGGTCTGTTCGCCGCGCGCGGGGGCGCGCTCAGGCATCTGACGGCCTGGCCCGGAAGCTACACCGCCGTCGTGCAGGTGGGCCGCCGCGTCACCGTCTGCGGCGACCTCGCCGGAGCCCGCCCGGTGTTCCACACCCCGTGGGCCGGCGGCACGGCGTACGCGACGGCCGCGCTGCCGCTGGCCGACCTCGTCGAGGCCAACCTCGACTTCGGGCATCTGGCCGCCCTGCTGGCCGCCCCCGACGTACCGGCGGCGCTGGACGACTCCACACCCTACGAGGGCGTACGGCGCATTCCGCCGGGGCATGCGCTGATCCTTCGGACGGGGGCGCGTGAGGTCGCCGGGTACGAGCCCGTCGCCTCGCTCGCGGTGGCCGCGCCGCCGGCCGACCCGGACAGCGCGGTCGACGCGGTGCGCGACGCGCTGGTGGAAGCCGTCCGCGCCCGTCTGTCCGCGCCCCGGCACGTACCCGACATCGACCCCGGCCCGGTGCCCGGAATGGGCCCCGCCGAGCGCCGCGCGGCCCGCGGGATGCCGGTGCCGGGCATCGGGGCCGACCTGTCCGGCGGACCGGCCTCGGGCACGCTCGCGTTGCTCGCCGCCGGGCTTCCGGGCCGGCCGGGCACCCTCCTGGGCCACGGCACGGGAGCCGGCGAGCGCCTGCTCGCGGTCACCTTCAACGATCTGACGGCGGCCGGGCGCGAGGCCGAACTGGAACGCGCCGGGACGCTCGCGGCCAACCCCCGCCTGCACCACGTGGTGGTGACCGGCGGCGAGGACGTGCTGCCCTACGCCGACCTGGACGGACCCCTCACCGACGAACCCGGCCCGTCCCTGGTCGCGGCGGCGCGGCACCGCGCGCGGCTGGCGTCGGGCAGCGCGGACCACTTCACCGGCCACGGCGCCCGGCAGGTCCTGGACGCCCACCCCGCGCGCCTGGCCGACCTGCTGATGGACCGCAAACGCCGCCCTCTGGTCCGGCCCGTCGCCGCGCTCGCCAAGGCCGACGGATCGGTCATGGTCCCCGCGCGCGTGTACGGCGCGGCGCGGCGGCTGGCGCGGACGCCCTACCGCGCGGGACTCGACCTGCTCGCCGAACGGCTGCTGCGCCGCCGCTTCGACGAGCCCGGAGGCACCGTCGGGGCGTCGCTGGCCGCACTCACCTGGGCCAGACCCGGGCCGGCGGCCCGGTGGCTGACCGGAGAGGCGCTGGCTGAAGTATCGGTTCGCCTGCAAGGGGCGACGAACCGTTCGGGGGTGGGGCCCGGGCAGCGACCGGGCGACTACCGCGCGCGTGCCGCCCTCGCCCGGCACGCGGCGGACCTGCGGGTGCTCGAGCAGGCGGCCGAGGTCCGCTCCCAGCGGCTGCACACGCCCTTCCTCGACAACCAGGTCGTCCGCGCCTGCCGGGCCCTGCCGGAGGCCCTGCGGGTGCAGCCGGGTGCCCGCGCGGTGATCCTGCGCACGGTCCTCCAGGGCGCCGGGGTGGGCGACCTGCCACCCGGCTGGGGCGCTCCCTCGCACGCCTCGGCCGCGGCGGCGTCCCGCACCGGGTTGCGCGTGGCCGTCAACGACCTGGTGGACCTGTTCGCCACCCCCCTGCTGGCCGAGGCCGGTCTGGTGGAGGCCCGCGTGGTCCGCAAGGCCCTGCGCGCGGCCGCGCAGGGCGAGCCGCTGCCGCTGGACGGTCTGGCGGAACTGGTGTCCCTGGAGCTGTGGCTGCGGCGCCTGCTGTCCCGCCGCGGCACCTGCTGGACCGGCACACCCGCGCGGGCCCGAGCGGTACCGGCGGGCATCGCGCCGCAGCGGGGCGCGCTGGCCTCCGGCGGCCGGGCGAGCCCTACCGGCGGGTGAACCGGGACTCGGCCCAGTCCGCGAGGGCCACGGTGTCGAAGGTGCTGTGCGGCTCGACGACGCCGAACCAGCCGATGACGGCGACCGGGACCACTGCGGGGATGCCGCCGGCGACCTCCGCGATCCGGGGGGCTGCCGGCCGGCACTCGGCGCACTCCTCCAGGTGCTTGCGCAGCCCCCGCTCGGCACGGGAGCGCAGCTTGCCGCGGGCGTAGCCGCCGAGCTGGTCGGCATACCGGGCGCACTCCTCGTCCGCGGTGAGGGCGGCACCGACGTGGGCCTGGAGGTAGGCCTGCCGAAGACCCTCCCGGGCCCGGCCGGCCAGTACCCGCGTGCCGTTGGCGTCCAGCCCGAAGAGCGTGGCGACGGCACTCGGCGACTCGTCCTCGACCTCGGTGTGCCACAGCACGGCCTGCCACCGCTCGGGCGGCGAGCGGAAGGCCCGCATGGCCATCGACTGCTCGGCCTCGTGCGTCGCGCGCACGTCGGCGCCGAGGTCCAGGCCCGCTCCGAACGAGCCGCTGGAGGCGGCGTCGTCCGACAGCTCCGCGGCCCGCGCGGCCTGCGCGGCGAACACCGCGAAGTCGTCGACCAGTTGCTCGTGCCGGGCGGTCCTGGTCCACTGCGCGGCGACCCGCCGGACGGTGGTGAGCGGATAGGCGCGTACGGCGTGCTCGGGGCCGGAGCCGCCGCGCACCGCCTGGAGCACCCGGGCGAACACCTCGGCGGTCAGGTCGTCGGCGGTGTGGGCGCCCCGGCGACACGTGCGCGCGTACCGGCGTACGGCGTCGGCGTGGCGCCGGTACAGCTCCTCGTACGCGCTGTCGTCGCCCGTGCGCACCCACCCGATCAGGTCGGCGTCGGAGGGCGGCAGGTCGGCCGAGGGCGCCTGCTCCGCCGCGGACGGCGGATCACCTCCTCGAGCGGCTCACGCTGCGCCGGTATGCCGCCCTGCGCGGGTATGCCGCCCTGCGCCGGGGCGCCGCCCCGCGCGGATACGCCTCCCCGGGGCCGCCCGGCGCCGCGCGGAACACCGGACGGTCCGCCCTGGGCCGGCACCTGCGGAGAATCCGGCCCGTTCGTCCGCGACCCGCCGTCGCCGACGCCGTCGCCACGCCCGTCGACGCTCATCGCGCAAACGCCCCCGTTGTCGGTCAGACGCCCCGATCACCGGGCCGGAGTGCCACGCCGACCACCGCCGGGCCCCGGGGGCAGGGATCCTCCACTCGTCCGTGGGGGCCTGTCGCGCCCCGGTACCGTCCTCACCCGTACGGGGAAGGCCCGCCGGACACGGCTCACGCCGGCCGCGAGCGCAACCCCTCCAGCAGGATGTCCAGCAGCCGGGCCGAAGCGGCGGCCTGCTGCGCCGCGTCCGGCAGCGAGGGCGCCGCCGTCGCGATGACCAGCAGCACGTCCGACACCGACACGTCCGGCCGCAGTTCGCCCGCCGCGCGCGCCCGCTCCACGAGCCGGCCCACGACCTCCAGCAGCGCCGCCGCCCCCGCGTCGTCCTCCACCGTGCCGGACTTGAGCGCCGCCCCGTCGGCCACGAGCCTGAGCTCCCCGGAGCCCGGCTGGGCGCGCTGCTGCGGCACCCGGGGGTCGGCCCGGTCCTCGGCGACCGAGACCCGCAGCACCTGCGGCGGCAGCAGCCGCCCGGCGCCGGAGGACACCGACGTCCGCAGGAAGCGGGACAGCGCCGACCACGGCTCGTCCTCCTGGCCGAGCGCGGCTCGCGCCTGGTCGGCCAGCCGGGAGGTCTCCTCCTCGGCTATCCGCCGCACCAGGACGTCCTTGCTCGGGAAGCGCCGGTACACCGTGCCGACGCCGACCCGCGCGCGCCGCGCCACGTCCTCCATCGGCGCGCCGTACCCCAGCTCGCCGAAGACCTCGCGGGCCGCCCGCAGCACGTGCTCGAGGTTGCGCTGTGCGTCCACGCGCAGCGGCGCCGTCCGGCCCGTCCGGGGCTCGTCCCCGCGCGCGTTGCCCGCCGCAGTGCCCATCGCCCCGCCACCGGGTGCCACGGCGGACGCGGTGGACCAGTGAGTGCCCTGAATGTGCATAAGTGATCCCCCGGTAATGACGTCTCCCCCCGGAGACTCTCCCCGTCTCTGGTTCCGGAGCGCGTGGAACGGGATCACGCACGATCAAGCCCGCCCCCGAGAGCCGGTGGTACTCGGCGGGCTCGCTCGGACCACATCCCCCACACCCCGTCGACAAACGAACATAGTTGAGAGGGAGTCAATTCAGAAGGGGCAGGTTCCGCACGGAGCGCCCCCCGATCGGAGTACGAGCCGTATACGTCCGTGTTGCGCCCCCTTCCGCCCCCCGGCGCACACCCACTGACCTGCGCCCTTTCCGCACGTATCGACAATTCGGCCAAGCCCGCGCCGCTCGGTCGACCGTCACACAATTCGCCGGGGCTGTGGACAAACGAGAGCGCCGGGTGCGTCATGGGATGGTGAAGGAACGTGCGCGCATTCTCGTTGTCGGCGGCGGCTACGTCGGGATGTACACGGCCCTGCGCCTGCAGCGGCGGATGAAACAGGAGCTCAGTCGGGGCGAGGCGGAGATCACGGTGGTCACGCCCGATCCCTATATGACGTATCAGCCGTTCCTGCCCGAGGCCGCGGCCGGCGCGATCTCCCCCCGGCACGTCGTCGTCCCGCTGCGCCGGGTGCTCGACCGGTGCCGCATCATCGTGGGCGAGGCCACCTCCATCGACCACGCACACCGCACCGCGACCCTCACCACCCTCGCCACCGAGGAGACCGGGGGCACCGAGAAGCTGGCGTACGACGAGCTCGTCATCGCCCCGGGGTCCGTCTCGCGCACCCTGCCCATTCCCGGCCTGCTCGACTACGGCATCGGCTTCAAGACCGTCGAAGAGGCCATCGGCCTGCGCAACCACGTCATCGAGCAGATGGACATCGCCTCCTCCACCCGCGACCCCGCGATCCGCGACGCGGCCCTCACCTTCGTCTTCGTCGGCGGCGGGTACGCGGGCGTGGAGGCGCTCGGCGAACTGGAGGACATGGCCCGCTACGCCGCCCGCTACTACCACAACGTCAAGCCCGAGGACATGAAGTGGATCCTCGTCGAGGCCTCGGACCGCATCCTGCCCGAGGTCGGCGAGGAGATGGGCCGCTACACGGTCACCGAACTGCGCCGCCGCAACATCCAGGTCCTCCTGCGGACCCGCCTCGAATCGTGCGCCGACCGGGTCGCCGTCCTCAGTGACGGGGAGCGTTTCCCGACCCGTACGGTCGTGTGGACCGCGGGCGTCAAACCGCATCCGATCCTCGCCGCCAGCGACCTGCCGCTGAACGACCGCGGGCGCCTGAAGTGCACCGCCCAGCTGACCGTCGAGGGCGTCGAGCACGCCTGGGCCGCGGGCGACGCCGCCGCAGTCCCCGACGTCACCACCGGCGAACCGGGCAGCCTCACCGCCCCCAACGCCCAGCACGCGGTCCGTCAGGCCAGGGTCCTGGGCGACAACATCAGCCACTTCCTGCGCGGCGAACCCCTGGAGACGTACGCGCACAAATACGCCGGCTCGGTCGCCTCGCTCGGACTGCACAAGGGCGTCGCGCAGGTCTGCGGGCGCAAACTGAAGGGCTACCCCGCCTGGTTCATGCACCGCGCCTACCACCTCAGCCGGGTGCCCACGGTCAACCGCAAGACCCGGGTGCTCGCCGAATGGATGCTGGCGGGACTCTTCAAACGGGAGATCGTCTCCCTGGGTTCGCTCGAACATCCCCGGGCGGAGTTCGAACTCGCGGCCGGGGGAAAGCATCCTCTCGACCCGAACATCAACCCGAAAGGGTCGTCCTGACCGGACCGGGGAACTCCGCCGAACGACCCGGCGTCCAACGGATGTCGGCGCGGTCGGCCACACCGCCCAACCGGCCCGCGACCGGGGACGGGCATCCGCCCGCCCGGCACGGATGACGCATTCCCGCTGTGCCGCACCCCAGGGACAGTAAGAATGTGCGGTCACCGCCGCGCGGCCCCTGACCCCCGGCCGGGCCCGGAGCTGGCCTGAGACGACGACACGAGGCAAGGATTCGTGAACTTCACGCGCTGGAGCGCCCGGCTCCCCGGAATCACCGGAACGCAGCGCCGCGCCGCAGCGCGGCCCGATCTCGCGACCGTCCCGGACCGGCGGGCGGACGGCACCGTACCCGTGGCCCGCGCCGAACAACTGACCGACGAGACAGTGCCGGTGCCCGCCGTCGACGAACTCCCCGCGCGTGAGGTCCTCGACCGCGTCCCGGCCCTCGTCGCCCTCGTCCACGGCCCCGACCACCGCATCGCCTACGTCAACGACGCCTACGCGGCGGCCTTCGGCGTACGCCCGCTCGGCGGACCCGCCCGCGAGGCCCTGCCCGAACTGCACGAACTGGGTCTGCTGCCGCTCCTGGACCAGGTGCTGCGCAGCGGCAGGCCCCGCACCCTGAAGTCCCGCAAGGCACCGGACGGCCGCTCTTACACGTTCACGTGCACACCGGTCGCCGAGCCGAAGGACGACGGCCGCGGGGGGAGCGGCGTTCTGGTCTTCGCCACCGACGTCACCGACCACGCCGACGCCGCCGAACGCCTGCGCGCCAGCGAGCGCCGGCAGCGCGAGACCGCCGTCACCCTCCAGCGCTCGCTCCTGCCCCAGGTGCTGGAGCAGCCCGACGACCTGCGCATCGCCGCCACCTACCAGCCGGGCGGCACGGAGGCCGCGGTCGGCGGCGACTGGTACGACGTCATCACCCTCGGCGGCGGCCGCACGGCACTGGTCATCGGCGACGTGATGGGCAGAGGGGTGCGTGCCGCCGCGGTCATGGGCCAACTGCGCACCGCCGTCCGCGCCTACGCCCGTATGGACCTGCCCCCGCACGAGGTCCTGCAACTCCTGGACGGCCTCGCCGCGGACATCGACGCCAACCAGATCGCCACCTGCGTGTACGCCGTCCACGACCCCAACGAGGGCCGACTGGTGTACGCCTCCGCAGGGCACCTGCCGATCCTGGTCCGCGACGAGAACGGCACCGTGCTGCGCGCCGACGAGCCCACCGGTCCGCCGCTCGGCACCGGCGGCTGGGTGCACGCCTCCGGCTCGGTCCCGCTGGGCCCCGGCTCCACGGCGGTCCTCTACACCGACGGCCTGGTGGAACGCCGCGACCAGGACCTCGACGAGGGAATCGCCGCGCTGGAACGCGCCCTCGCCGGCGCCACCGGCTCACCCCAGGTGGTCTGCGACCGCCTGGTCCGCTCGGCCGGCGTGCAGGCAGACCACGACGACGACGTGGCCGTCCTCGTCCTCCAGCACCCCGCCCGCACCGGTCCGGACGGCGAACTCTTCCGCAACGCCGCACTGGAACTGCTCGGCGGAGTGGAAGCGGCCCCCCGCGCACGTGCGTTCGCCTCCGGCGTCCTCACCAGCTGGCGTTTCCCGCCGGATCTGCACGACCTCGGCGTCCTGGCCGCCAGCGAACTGGTCGCCAACTCCCTCCAGCACGGCAGCCCGCCCATGCGACTGCGCCTTCGGCGCACCGACCGCCGCCTCATCGTCGAAGTCACCGACGGCGACGACCACCTCCCCAGGCGCCGCCGCGCCGACCCGGGCGACGAGTCGGGCCGCGGCATCGCCATCATCGCCGCCATCGCCACCAACTGGGGTTCGCGCAGAGCCCCGGGCGGCGGCAAGGCGGTGTGGTGCGAGTTCACCCTGCCAGGGGCAGTGGGCCGACGGGGCCCGCGCTGAGGCGGACCGTCCACCGGGGTGCCCGGGTCCGGGGCGCGGCCCCACGGCCGGCGGACGGGCGCGGGCTCACGCCTCCGCGCCCACCGGCTCCGCGGTCACCCCGCCCCGAGCGACCACGCGGCTCCGCGCGGCCCACGGATGGTCCTGCACGGCACTGAGCCCCCGCCCCAGCCGAAGCGCCAGGACGGTGATCACGAGCGAGAACAGCAGGAACGTCACCACGTACGGCCCCGGCAGCGCGGCCGCCAGCGGACCGCCCGCGGCAGGTCCGAGTGCCAGCGCGAGCTGCTTCACCAGGGCGAAGGCCGAGTTGTACTGCCCGGCCATTCCCTCCGGAGCGAGATCCGCCACCAGCGGCGCGACCGTCGGCGACAGCATCGCCTCACCGAGCCCGAACAGGGCGTACGTCGAGACGAACGCGGCCGTGGCCATCGCCTGGCTGCCGTGCCCGAGCCCCGCGTACGCCGCCGCGGCCCACGCCACGGCCCAGATCAGCCCCACGGCCGCGATCACCCGCGACCGCCGCCGCCGCTCCACGAACTTCAGCACGGCGAACTGCGCCACCACGATCACCAGCGTGTTCGCGGCGAGCGCCGTCCCCAGCGTCGACGTACCGATGCCGGCGGCCTCCACGCCGTACGCGCTCAGGCCCGACTCGAACTGCCCGTAGCAGGCGAAGAACAGCACGAAGCCCAGTACGCACAGCTGCACCATCGCCCGGTTCCCGAGCAGCTGCCTCCAGCCGGTCGCCGCCGGCTGTCCGGCCCGCGCCGACTCGTCGGCGATCCGCGGCGAGTGCGGCATCCGCACCGTCGACATCAGCACGGCCAGCAGCAGGAACACCGCCGCCTCGATAGCGAACAGCAGCGTGAAGGAGGAGACCCGGGTGGTGTCGACGAGGTGGCCGCCGATGAGGCCGCCGACGCCCAGCCCGAGGTTCTGCAGGAAGAACTGCATCGCGAACGCCCGCGACCGCGTCTCCGCCGTCGAGCAGTCCACGATCATCGTCGCCAGCGCCGGCTGCATCACGGCCTGCCCCGCGCCGAGCGCCGCCGCCGACAGCAGTACGGCTCCGGCTCCGCCCGCCAGTCCCAGGCTCAGCGCGCCGAGCGCGGCCGTGACCAGGGCGGCGAGCAGGACCGGCAGCGGGCCGCGCCGCACGATCGCCCGGCCGGCGAACGGCAGCACGATCAGCGCGGCCACGGCGAAGACGGCGAGGACGATCCCCGCCGTCATGGCTCCCAGACTCCGCACCTGCGCCACATAGACGTACAGGTAGGGAACGGTGAAGCCGAGCCCGAACGCGCTGAGTGCGTTGCCCACGTGGATCCGGCGCATCGCTGCGCCCATCGCCCTGGTCACGTTCACCCTCTCTTGAGCAAGTGGTGGATGGGTGCTTGAAGTAGTCAGTAGTTAGGGCTGAAGACTTCGAAGCTAAATTTCGATGCTAAACAGTACACCTGGAAGGACTTCAATGCCAAGCGGTGGCGTGCCATACTGCGGGCATGGGTGACACCCCCGGCGGCATCGACGGCATCGGCACCGAGCCTGCGCTCGAAGAACAGATCGCCGCCTACCAGCGCGAGTTCCAGGACCTCGACCCCCAGGTCGAGCAGATCGTCTCCGCGCTGGCCCGGCTCAACCGCCGGATGAACGTGGCCTACGGCCGGCAGACCGCCGCGCTCGGCATCAGCAACGCCGACTGGGAGGTGCTGAAGGCTCTCGTCCTCTCCGGCGCCCCCTACCGCCTGGGCCCGAGCGACCTCGCCAAGCGTCTCGGCCTCACCCCCGCCGCGATGACCCACCGCATCGACCGGATGGTGGCCGAGGGCCTGGTCACCCGGGAGCGCGACGAGGCCAACCGCGTCCGGGTCATCGTGGAGCTGACGTCCGAGGGCCGTGAGAAGTGGCTCGAGGCCATGCGGCTGGCCACGGTCTTCGAGGGCGACCTCCTCCAGGACCTCTCCCCGGCCGAGCGCACGGCCCTCGGTGAGGTCCTGACCAGGATCCTGCGCCGTGTGGAGCACGCCCAGCCGGACGCCGGCGGACGGCTCAGCGACCTCGACTGAGAACCCCGGCGGGGACGCTTGACAGTCGCCTGCCGGATCCGTAATGTTCTCCGGGTTGCCGCGGGGCCGTAACGGTTCCTCGTCGACACCTCCGCCGCATGAGCGGCACCCAAACCACCAGCACAATCTCCCATCCGGGATTGTTTTCGGCGTGCCCGAATTCAATTCGAGTGGGACTCGTCGATCTTGATCCGGCGCCCCGAGGGCCGATTGGGAATCACCGAGAGAATCCGCTAAGGTTTGAGACGTCGGAACGGCCCAACGGCCGCGAAGACAAATCCCGCTGACTGGGAGTCAGGTCGAAAAAGATCTGATAGAGTCGGAAACACTGAAGGGAAGCGCCCGGAGGAAAGCCCGAGAGGGTGAGTACGAAGGAAGCGTCCGTTCCTTGAGAACTCAACAGCGTGCCAAAAGTCAACGCCAGATATGTTGATACCCCGTCTCCAGCATTGGCTGGGACGAGGTTCCTTTGAAAAAACACAGCGAGGACGCTGTGAACCGAGGGGACTATTCCTCTCCTTGGTTCCGCTCCCGTGTGTGTCACCGGGATGACC